>JAKSVK010000002.1 GCA_024408075.1 Bacilli bacterium
CAGATTTAACGGTAATAATTTCTTGTAAGACGTGAGCAGCACCATAAGCTTCAAGTGCCCAGACTTCCATTTCACCAAATCTTTGACCACCATTTTGTGCTTTACCACCAAGAGGTTGTTGTGTAACAAGAGAATATGGTCCTGTAGCACGAGCATGTAATTTATCATCGACCATGTGGACGAGTTTAATCATATACATGACGCCAACAGTGATTCTTTCGTCAAATGGTTCACCAGTACGTCCATCATAGAGAACTGTTTTACCATCTTTTGCCATTCCTGCTTGATTCATTAATTCAAGAATTTCTTCGTTGCTAATTCCATCAAAGACAGGGGTAGCAATCTTATAGCCTAATTTCTTAAGTGCCATACCTAAGTGGACTTCTAAGATTTGTCCAATATTCATACGAGAAGGAACACCTAATGGGTTAAGCATAATATCAACTGGGGTTCCATCAGGAAGGAATGGCATATCGCATTCTGGAAGAATACGTGAGATAACACCTTTGTTACCATGACGTCCAGACATCTTATCTCCTTCAGAGATTTTACGTTTTTGAACGATATAAACAGTAACAATTTCATTTACTCCTGCTGGGAGTTCGTTATCTTTTGCTTTTTCTTCTCTTTTTCTAATTTTGACATCTAAGACAATACCTGCTCCACCATGAGGGACTCTAAGGGAAGCATCTTTGCCTTCGTTAGTCTTTTCGCCGAAGATTGCCATTAATAATTTTTCTTCTGGAGTAGGTTCAGTTTGTCCTCTTGGAGTAACTTTACCGACAAGGATATCTCCTTCTTTAACTTCAGTACCAATGACAACAATTCCTCTTTCATCTAAGTGAGCCTTAGCATCAACTCCAACGTTAGGGATATCGGCGGTAATTTCTTCATCACCAAGTTTTGGAATGCTTCTACATTCACAGTCATATTTTTCAATATGAATTGTGGTATAGACATCTTCTTTAACAAGTCTTTGAGACATGATAACAGCATCTTCATAGTTGTATCCATTCCAAGTCATGAATGCGATAGTAACGTTTTGACCTAAAGCTAGATCACCGTTTTGCATTGCAGGTCCATCAGCGATGATTTGACCTTTTTTGACTTTATCGCCAACTTTGACGATACTTCTTTGATTAATACAAGTTCCTTGGTTAGAACGTTGGAACTTTTGTAATTCATATGTTTTTGCTTCTTTTGCACCTGCTTCAAGAACTTTAATGCTTCTACTATCGGAATAAGTGACAACTCCATCAGCAGTTGCAACAACAGCAAGTCCACTATCTCTAGCAACTTGGTGTTCAAGTCCAGTACCAACTAAAGGTGCAGTTGGTCTAAGTAAAGGAAGAGCTTGACGTTGCATGTTACTACCCATAAGAGCACGCATAGTATCATCGTTTTCTAAGAAAGGAATGTTACCAGCAGCAATCGAAACAACTTGTTTTGGGCTAACATCAACGAAATCAACATCTTCACGTTTTGCTAAGATGTTTTCACCTTTATGTCTTGCAATAACAGTTTCATCAAGAATGACACCATTTTCATCTAAGTTGATGTTTGCTTCAGCAATGACATAGTCCCATTCTTCATCTGCAGAAAGATAAACTGAATCCTCTGCTTTTGAAAGAACACGGTTAGTCTTTTTATCAACTGGACGATATGGAGTCTCTATAAATCCATATTTATTTATTTTTGCATAGCTTGCGAGGTTATTAATCAAACCAATGTTTTGACCTTCAGGAGTTTCAATAGGACAAATTCTGCCATAGTGAGAAACGTGAACGTCACGAACTTCGGTACTTGCTCTATCACGGGTTAATCCACCAGGACCTAAAGCAGATAATCTACGTTTATTTGTAAGTTCTGCAAGAGGGTTAGTTTGATCCATGAATTGAGAAAGTTGTGAACTAGCGAAGAATTCTCTAATTGAAGCCACTAATGGACGTGGATTAATTAAAGCTTTTGGTTTAACACTAGTTAAATCAGAAATGGACATCTTTTGTTGGACGGTTTTAACCATCTTTGCAAGTCCAACTCTGAATTGATTTTGGATTAATTCACCAACACAACGAATTCTTCTATTTCCTAAGTGATCAATATCATCGGTTTCACCAAATCCATCCATAACGTTAAGGAAATATGAGAAGATTGAAATAATATCACTAATGGTTACGTAAGTTGTTGTGCAGTTAAGATCTGTACCAATAACGATTGAAGTCTTTTCTTTCTTATCGTTATTATAGACTTTAACTAAGTTAACAGAACCATGAGTGTCGAGTTTTTCGTTAATTTTGAGTTTACGTAAATGAGCACCTTTTTCAAATACTTCTTCATCTCTAAGCTTTTCAACATCTTCTACAGAAAGTTTATCTCCTTTTTTGAATAAGATTTCACCATCAGCAGAAACTAAGTTTTCAGCTAAGATACGATTTGGTAAACGGTTATAGATACCAAGTTTTTTGTTAAACTTATATCTTCCAGCTCTTCCGAGGTCATAACGTTTCTCATCAAAGAATCTTTGTAAGAGGAAGTTAATAGTACCTTCTTCTGTAACTGGTTCACCAGGTTTCATTTTCTTAAAGATATCAACTAAAGCAGTTTTGCTTGATTTGATACCAGATTCTTCTTCCTTTTTAATGGTATTTCTTAAAGCAACTGAATCACCAAAAAGTTTGATGATGTCATCGCCAGTTTCAATACCCAATGCTCTTAAAAGGGTTGTAGCATGAATCTTTCTTTGTCTATCAATACGAACAGAGAGCATATCTTTTGCATCACTTTCGAATTGTAACCAAGTTCCTCTACCTGGAATTAAATCGCCTTCATATAAATATTTACCAGCTTTGAATTCCTTAGATAAATAAGCACCTGGAGAACGTACGAGTTGTGAGACGATAACTCTTTCTGCTCCATTAACAATGAATGTTCCGCTATCAGTCATTAAAGGTAAATCACCCATAAAGACAGTAGCTTCTTCCATTGTGCCATTTTCAGCATAGTTAAATCTCACTTTAATGTGCATTGGTGCACTGTATGTGAGATCTTTTTCTTTACATTCTAAGAATGTATGTTTTGGTTCACCCAAACTAATTGAATCATATTCGATAGATAAAGTATTGATGTAGTTAACAATAGGGAAAGATTCTCTAAAGACTTCATCAAGTCCTTTTTCTAAAAATTCAGCATATGATTTTGTTTGAATTTCAACCAAATTTGGGAGAGGTAAATCTCCTGAAATTTTGGAATAATCGTAACGATTATTATTTAATTTTTTGAGTTCAGTAATTTTTCTGGACATTATAATGGCTCCTTTTCAATTTGTTTTTTAGTTCACTTTGTAGCCTTGATTATCCAATAGCCTTTTTCTTTATGAAGCACTGAAACGTTTTCAAATAATGTTTCGAGATATTTGAAAGCGCTTTCTGCTCCTTGCTTTCTTCTAATCACGATATAAAGCGAACCGCCATCAATTAAGAATTGCTTCGCCCCACTATACATTTTGTAGGTAACGACTTTACCTGCACGTATCGGAGGGTTCACAACAATTGAATCATATGGTCCTTCAATCTTTTCGTAGATGTCACTTTGAAGGAAGGTGACTCGGGAATTGAGTTCGAGCTCTGTCCCGCTTCTTGACGCCAAAGCGAGTGCGCGCGAATTAATATCAGCAAGATCAACTCTTGCCTCTAGTTCATTTTGAGCAATGGTTAGACCAATTGGTCCATATCCACACCCTAAATCTAGTATTCTCCCTGTGAGATGAAGAGGAAGCAACACCTTTAAAAAGATGTAGCTACCCTCATCTATCCGGGATTTGGAGAAAACTCCATTATCGGTATAATATCTATATTCTTTATTATATAAAGAGAACGTAATAGTTCTTACATTAGATTCTAAAGAAGGATCTAAATCAAAATAATGAGACATTTATACCCCAAGAAAGTTTAAGTTATTATTTAACTTCGACTTCAGCGCCTGCTGCTTCAAGAGCTTTCTTGTGTTCTTCAGCTTCAACTGGAGAAATGTGTTCTTTAATTGCAGCTGGAGCAGCATCAACGAGTTTCTTAGCATCCATTAAGCCTAAGCCTGTGATTGCTTGAACGGCCTTGATAACTGCAACCTTTTGTGCACCAGCAGATTTTAAAGTTAATGTAACTTCGCTTGGTCCTTTTGCTCCACCTTCTTCTTCAGCTGGAGCTGCAGCAGCAGCGGCAACAGGTGCAGCAGCTGTGACACCAAATTCTTCTTCAACAGCTTTGACGAGTTCGTTTAATTCGAGAACTGTCATTTCTTTTAAGCTGGCAATAATTTCTTCTTTTGTTAATTTAGCCATTTTCTTTTCCTCCTTAATTGGCATTATTTTGCATCCGCAACAGCCTTAACAGTACAGGCAAATTGGCGGACAGGTGCTTGTAAGCACGATAGTAACATGGAAATGAGACCTTCTCTTGAAGGGAGTTTACTAATTTCGAGAACACCAGCTTTATCAACTGTTTTTCCTTCGAATAAACCACCTTTAATACTTAAGGCTTCAAATCTTTTAGCATATTTAGCAAGTACTTTTGCTCCTGAACCAACTTCTTCAGAAAAGACGATGGCGTTAGGACCAGTTAATAATGATTTAAAATCAGCATAGCCAAGTTCATCAGCTGCACGTTCAACAAGAGAATTCTTATAAACGTTAAGTGATGCTTTTTCAGCACGTAATGCACGTCTTAATTGTTGGATTTCGTCAACAGTAAGTCCACGATATTCGCAAACGACGATGCCACCACTAGTCTTAGCTTTATCAACGATTTCTTTAACGACTTCTTGTTTTGCTAATAAGACATCTTTATTCATGTTTTACCTCCTTTTCAATTTGTTTGTTTTGAGGCTCCAATATACGATGAGAATAAAATGTTATTTCTTCACCTCGGTAACATTATTAAGGCTCCACGCCCGTTACTGTCTTTGGTATATTGAAATCTTTTAATTATTATCGACCATCAAATGTGAAGTGAATGGCAGGACCCATGGTCGTATGGACAACTGCATTTTTAATGTAAACGCCTTTAACAGAAGCAGGACGAGCTTTTAAGACAGCGTCAATAAGTGTCTTTAAGTTTTCTTCTACTTTCTTAGCGCCAAAGCTGACACGAGCGATAGAGACATGCATATTTGCTTCTTTATCAACACGGTACTCCACTTTACCAGCTTTGATTTCTTTGATAGCTTTTGCAATATCAGGGTTAACTGTTCCTGTTTTTGGGTTTGGCATTAAGCCTTTAGGACCTAAAACACGAGCAATCTTACCGATAAGAGCCATCATGTTAGGTGTAGCAACGACGACATCGAAGTCGAACCATCCACCAGCGATTTTATCGATGATTTCAGCTCCTCCAACAACATCTGCGCCTGCAGCCTTTGCTTCTTCAACTTTGTCAGTAATGGCACAGACTTTCTTTTCTTTACCATTTCCATGTGGAAGGATGAGAGTTCCTCTAACTTGTTGATCAGCTTGTTTTGGATCGACATTGAGATTCATTGAGACTTCAACTGTAGCATCGAATTTAACTGTAGAAGTTTCCAAAACTAACTTACTAGCTTCTTCAATACTATAGAGTTTATTGGCATCCACTTTTTCTAAAGCAGCAATATATTTCTTACCCTTTTTCATTTGTGTTCACCTTACTCGTCAATTGCGATTCCCATGTTACGAGCACTACCTTCAACGATCTTCATAGCCGCTTCAATGTCATTAGCGTTAAGATCAGGTAATTTGTACTCAGCAATCTCTTTGAGTTGAGCTCTAGAGATGTGTCCAACAATATTTTTAGGATTTGCTGAACCTTTTTGAATTCCAGCAGCCTTTAATAGTAAAGGTGCAACTGGGCTTGTTTTGATTTCAAAGTCACAAGACTTGTCCTCATAAGCAGTGATGATTACTGGAACGATTTGTCCACGTCTATCAGCAGTTTTAGCATTGAAGTCCGTACAGAACTTAGCCATGTTAATACCAGCTGAAGCGAGTTTTGGTCCTGGTTTGGCATCGCCACCAGGGAGTTCCATTTTCAACACTTTAGCGATTTTTTTACTCACTTGACTTTCCTCCTATTTAGATTTGTCAGTGCTGTGGTTAGCGAGTGAATCACCACCCTTCCACAGTACATACACGCTACGCACCTCTCATATGCGACAGCATGCTGTAATAGAATATCAAATGTGTATACACGTATGCAAGCACTTTTTCAACTTTTTTATTTTCAAAAGATTTTTGGCCAGATTTGTAATCTGTGAAAAGTTGATTTTTTATAACGTTTGAGTATAATGATTGCGTCTTATGGTTGAAGCAAAACAAACTAAAAAAATGTCACCATACCTCATAGTTCTACTAAGCTTAGTAGGAATTATTTTTGCTGGTACATTTTTACTATCTTTACCTGTCTCACATTTAGATGGTGAATGGGGTAAGTTTTTAGACTCACTTTTTATCTCAACCTCAGCTACTTGTGTTACTGGTTTAAGCGTATACACAAATGGTATTGCTGGAGAATTGACAATCTTTGGTCAAGTGATAATGCTTTTGATGATCCAAATTGGTGGTCTTGGCTTTATTACCATCTTAACTTTCGTCATTTCATTATTCATAAGAAGGTTAAAATTTAAAGATAGATTATTCCTTTCACAGGCAATTAACTCGACAAATATTGCCGATGTCGGCAAGTTTGCTATTAGAGTTGTTATTATAGTTGTTATTGCAGAAACCTTAGGTTTCTTATTAGGTTTACCTGTATTTTTAAATATTAAACAATATTCCACAGGAGAAGCACTTTGGAAGTGTCTTTTCACCTCAGTTTCAGCTTTTAACAATGCTGGATTTGATGTCTTCGGAAACATGTCACTTATAAAGTGTGCAGAGAACCCAGCCCTATTTGGATTAAGCGATACACTTTATTATTATTTATTATTCTACATAATGTTCCTTATTATCTTAGGTGGGTTATCTTTTGTTGCTATTATTGATATCTTCTTCTCACACAAAAAGGTAAGACAATATAGCGCGTTTACAAAAATTGTTTTAGTCACTACTGCTACTTTAATTGTTTTAGGAACAGTTATTTTCTTATTAACAGATGCAACTAAAGGTAACATGAATTTTATTCACTGCATGTTCCAAAGTGTTACTTGTCGTACTGCTGGATTCTGTTCTGTTGATCAAGATACGCTATCAGTTGCAGGTAAAACTTTCTCATCTATATTAATGTTTATCGGTGGTAGCCCTATTTCCACTGCTGGTGGTATTAAAACATCAACAATATTCATGATTGTTTTATGTTTCTTCTGCTTCTTAAAGGGCAAAAAAGTTGTCGCATTTAAACGCGAATTTTCACGTACTTCTATATTAAAAGCTATGTCTGTTGTTTTCCTTGCTCTAATAATCTTATTAGTGTCATTCTCAATTATTGGAAGTTTAGAGGAAGGAAACCCACAAGCTAGTGCAGAAAATATATTCTTTGAAATATTCTCTGCATTTGGCACTACTGGACTAAGTGCTAACCTTACTACAACATTAACAAATGGTAGTAGGATTATCTTATGTTTATTAATGTTCTTTGGACGTTTAGGCCCAATCACAATCTTCCAAATCTTTGAAAAACACATTGATAATGAAGATGAAAAACATTATAAAAATATTGAAACTAATATTATTGTTGGATAGGAGGAAATACTATGAACTCAAAATCTATCGCAGTTATCGGTTTAGGTCAATTCGGTCGTTCTGTTGTTAAAGAACTTCTTGATAATGGAAAAGATGTTATCGCAATTGATCATAATGAAGAAATCGCTAAACAAGTAGGAAAAGACTTGCCTACTACTTTTGTTGCTGATTCTACAGATGAAAAAGCATTAAAAGAATTAGGTGTAAACGAAGTTGATACTGCTGTTGTTGCTTATGGCTCTAACAAAGAAGGAAGTGTTTTAACTACTGTTATTCTTCGTGAATTAGGTGTTAAAAATATCATTGTTCGTGTAGATGATGACTATTACATCCCAATTATGAAAAAGATTGGAGCAACAGAAGTTATTACTCCTCAAAAAGCTGCTGGAACAGCTCTTGCTAACCGTATAGGCAGAGAAGACTTTAAAGACTTCTATAAATTAGATGATAAATATTCAGTTGTTTCTATCGTCGTTAACCCAGGATATTTCCCTATTACATTAAAAGAGATGAATCCTAAAAACGTATATGGAGTTAACTTAGTGTTAATTAAAAGAGGAAAGAAATCATTTGTCCCAGGTGGAAATGATTCAATCTTACCAGATGATACAGTTTATGTTGTCGGAACAAGCAAAGAAATATCAGCCTTCCGAGAAGCAATAAACGGAGAAAAAGGAAGAAAAAAATAAGAGCCGATGGCTCTTATTTTTATTTATTACATAAATAAATTAGATACGTTCAATTTCTGAGAAATCGACTTCAACCTTAGTAGTTCTACCAAAGAAGACAGTTTCAATTTCAACAGCTCCAGTAGATTTATTAATGGAGAGAATTTTACCTTCAGTTCCTTCAAGAGTTCCGTGGATAACTTTAATATAGTCACCTTCATTGTATCTATCATACATTGAAGCATCAACCATACCCATTCTCTTTAATACTGGTTCAATTTGTTCTCTTGGAACAGGGAAAGGTTTAGTACCTTTACCAGAAGATCCAACGAATCCGGTAACACCTGGAGTATTTCTAACTACGTACCAAGCATAGTCAGTCATAATCATTTCTACGAAGACATAACCTGGATAAAGGTTTTTCATTCTGGTTTTACCAGTTGGAAGTCCATCTTTTAAGACAGCAACTTCTTGTTCAGCAACAATGATACGGAAAATAAGATTTTCTAAACCCATTGATTCAACACGTTTTCTTAAGTTAAATGCAACTTTATTTTCGTGTGTTGAGTATGTGTTTACAACATACCAAGCTTTTTCACCTAATTTTTGTTCTCCTACAGGCTTTCCTTCAGCAAAGTCAGTCGTAGTATCAGTAAATGCTATTTTTTCATCAATCATGATTATACCTCCAACTATTTAGCAAAAGCATCCCTTAAGATATCGATAAGTTGTTTACCTGCTAAATCTTCAGCGTAAAGAAGTAATCCTGTTACAACAGCAATTACAATAACAACAATAATTGAAGGAATTAATACATCCCTTTTCGGCCAACGAACACGTTTACCTTCTTTGACAACACCACCAGCGAATTTCTTTAGTCCCATGGCATTACCTCCTATTTACTAATTTTGTGAAGGGTTTGTTTACCACAATGTTTGCAGTATTTCTTAAATCCTTCTTTTTTAACACCACTACTATTAATAGTTGTGACATAATTTCGTGATAGACATTCCGAGCAAATCAAAAGAACTTTAATTCTCATCTTGGTTCCTCCTATCATAAAATTGTAAGCATACTTTATCACTCTTTTATTAAAAGTAAAAGAAAAAAATCTCTAATTTAGAGACTTTCTTGTGTTTGTAGTATAAATATTAGTCAATAACTTTCTTATTTTTAAGGATAAAAAAGACCGAAATAGTAGACATTCCAAATACAGCAACTGAAACAATGATAATAATTGTTGTTGATTTAGTTAAAGTGTCCTTTTTATCAGTATTTTGAGGAGTAATTCTATAAAAACGATTTACAAGTGTAGTAATAACTTCTTTAATTTTGCATCCATCACGCACATCTGTTGTGTTATCGACAATTTCTTTATCAGCACTAGATAAAGCTTGATATTTAGTAATCATTACCATAAAGTCTTCATACTTCACATCACAAGTTGGAGTCTTTCTAAAATCGTTTTCCCAATAATCAAGAAATTCATCAGATTCTTTGGAATTTACCAGCAAAACTAAATTATTTTCTAAAGATTTCGCTTCTTTTGGAGTATTAGATCCAACTAAACAAAACGCTGGAATCATCAATAAGAACAATAATAATTTTTTCATGCTAAATTCTTCTTTAATGTTTTATCCATCAATACTATTATATATGAAATTAAGAATGTATTTAATGGTACATTTAAAAACGAAACAACTAACTGAGTAAAAAATACGGGTAAAAATGTTGCTGAACTAAATGCCCAGACCTTCATTGCCGTACCAAATAGCAACATAACAACTAGTTCAATCAGAAAACATGAAAAACTTATAGCATAAACACTAATATTTTCATATTTTTTCTCAAATCTTTTAGCTAATAATAGATTAATTAAGAACAAACAACAAAGTAGTATAAAAGTAATTATAGTGGTTGCTATTCTGATTGCTGTAGTAAACTCATATGTTTTGCCGTAGATCGTTAAATTATCCTTTAAAAACATAAATAAAGTCACTCCAACAAATATAGCGACAAACGTTATTAATTCTGTAAGCAAAATTACTTTCTTATTCTTTATTTTTTCTATGTATTTAAAAACAAAATAAGAAACACATCCTAATACAACGTATAAAAGTGTAATTTGGAAGAAAGGAACACCACTTGTTGTCTTAGGATCAAAAACAACAAAGCCAATTAAATCACTTGCACCACCTACTAAAGCACCAAATATAGGGCCAAGTAATATAGAAGAAAAAATAATTAATGCAGGTCCACCAAAGGATATTCTTAAAAATGGAATAGGTGGAAAATTGCTAAAAGCTAATAGTTTTTGACATATTGCAGCAAGAACAATAAGCATTGCTGCAAAGCATATTTTTTGAACAATACCTAAAGAATATCTATTTACCATTCAAAAAATTCCTCACTTCATACGTAAAAGCAAGCGAACCAGTGATTAATATGATATTGCTTGTGTCTTCTTTTAAAGTGTTAATTAGATTCTTATAGTCCTCTTTAAAATCATATTCATTTAAATATAAGAAATAATCATCAGCGCTTCTTGCTCTTGTGTGATTAAAGGTAGTTAAGTGTATATTACCGATTAAACTTAATTCAGGTAACATTAGAGCGATATTTTTATCTTTAAACGATGCAAATACAATTTCAAGTCGTTTGCCTGGAAGCAATTTATCAATTTCTTCTCTTAATCTATGGACAGCTTCAGGATTATGTGCTCCATCTAAAATAATCAATGGTTCTTTACTAATTACCTCAAATCTACATTTGAGACATTTGGTCAATAATCCATTTCTGATATCATTTTCACTGACTTTAAATTGTTCATATAATAAATTAACTGCTTGAATTGCTAAACAGGCTGCTTCTATCTCATAAGTTGAAGCTGATGATATTTTTAAATTTGATAAATTTGAAAAATCAAAACTTAAATCAAAATTATTTCTTTGAACGTTAAAATAATCATCAACAATATGTAATTCAGATTTTTCTTCTTTGCACTTATTAAAAATAACTGTCATAGCTTCTTCATTAAGCTTACCAACAAGGCATGGAACTCGTGATTTTATAATTCCTGCTTTATGAAAAGCTATTTCGCTTAAAGACAAGCCTAAAAAAGCACTATGCTCAATGCTAATTGTAGTAATAATAGAAAGGATAGGAGTAAATACATTTGTTGCATCTATTTCTCCACCCATTCCACATTCAACAATTGCGATATTAACATTTTGATCAATAAAGTACTTTAAAGCGATAAAAGTTTGTATCTCAAATCCTGACAAATCATATTTATTAAATAAGTGATCATATTCATTAATAATAGATTCCGCATAAGTCTCATCAATCGGTGAATCATTAATTTTAATAGTTTCTGAAAAAACATCTGGGGTAGAAAAACTTCCTACTTTATAACCAGCATTTTGATAAATACTTTTAATAAAATTAACTGTACTGCCTTTTCCATTTGTCCCTGCAATATGAATAGTAGGAACAGCATAGGAAAATTTTATCTTACGTAAAAAATCATCAAAGTTGTCTCTTTGATAATCTTCTCTCGTTTTATTTTTAAGATATTCATCTATATCCATTATTCACCTTTTTCTAGTTCTCTTTGGATATCGCGCTTTTTGATAGTTTCACGTTTATCGTACAATTTTTTACCTTTTGCTAAAGCAATTTCAACCTTAGCCATGCCGTGTGAAAAATAAATCTTAGTAGGAACTATAGTAAATCCACCTGTTTTGATTTTACTTTCAAATGAGGCTATTTCATGCTTATGAAGAAGCAATTTCCTTGTTCGATCAGGTTCATGATTAAAAATATTCCCATGATCATAAGGTTTAATACTTAAATTAAGTATCTGTGCTTGATTATTTCTAATAACTACGTAGCTATCTGCTATAACAGCTCCATTAACACGTAACGACTTAATTTCAGTTCCTTTAAGCTCAATTCCAGCTTCAGTAAAGTCACTTAAAAAATAGTTGAAATAAGCTTTTTTATTTGTAGCAATAATCTTTATGTTATCTTTCATAAAGCCTACCTCTATTTTCTTTCAATAAGCACTTCTTGGTTCTTACGATGTAGTTATTCAAGCAAAGCTTGTTGGTCTCTTTAATTGTGCTATTGTTAAAAAGAATAAACACAAAAGATGTAATTACTAAATTAATAGCGAAGAAAATAATATAAATTAATTTCCCATATACAAAGTATTTACTTAAAAACACACATCCAAGAACTGTAATCAATAAAGAAATGGCAGTTGGTGCTAAATTAACACAAATATTTTTAAATAAATTTTTGAATAAAATTTTAGTGAGATTCTCATTGTTAGAACGATAAATTAATATTTCTAAAATAAATAACAAAATATATGTAGAAGGAACAATCGTTAAAATATATACATAATTAAAACCTGCTAGAGAATAAATAATGAAGAATGACGCAATTACTAATCCGGCAATCAAAATACTGTTAAATATGACTCTAATTATTTGATTTGCTTTGCTGCCTTTATTTGTCCATATACCTATCAAAATTGGATATGTAAATAAGATTCCAACCAAAGCCATTGTTGCTGCAATTAGAAGCATTAAATATCTTTTTGTTGAATAGAATTGTGTAACACCAAAGAATGGTAAAACGCAACAAAGTAAAACCACAAAAATCAAAGAAATTGAAGAAATAAGTGAAGATTTGCTGACTTTTTCGGATTTTTGGTCAATAAATTCCAATAATTTTTCTTTATTCTTTTCTCTCTTATAAACCATCATAACTGGTAAATAGAAGAATCCACCAATAATCAAACCTTGTGTGTTGTTATTAAATAGCAATACACTTTCTCCAACACCATATCCAAGCATCAATATTCCTACAAACATAAACGCAAGTGAAAATCTGGTGTATTTTTTAATAAGTCTAAATCCAGCATAGAAGAAATATCCAATGATGGCTAAATAAACTAAGCATCCTACAATTCCAAATGTGAATAATATTTGAATATAACCACTATGTGCAGAGGCAACATCGGTAACAGATTTAATAATTGCTGTTGATAATCCAAGCCCGTAACCGAATACCATATTGATTGGACTATCTTTAAGAACATTAAATAATAATTTGTATAAATCAAAACGACCAGAGAATCCGTCAAAGTTAACATTTGTAAATAATTTTTTAACGTAATGAGAAATGCTGGTGAAAATTCCCATATCTGTATTGTATGAGAAAATAAATGCTACAATGATTCCAATCATCAAGCATAAATACAAAGCTAAGATAATAATAAATAACGGGAAGTGCTTTTTAACATTAGCCAAAATTTCCGCAAATGAATATACGAAATATAATCCTAAAATACATGTTAATGAAATTATTGATCCAACAAATAATGCCATAACAGCAAATAAAAAGATTGAAATATATGAGAAGGCATTTCTTCTAATAAGGTTTAGTAAGATACAAGAAATACATCCCATTAAAAGAACGCCCCCAAACATATTTTCATTCCAGAATACAGATTTAATTGAATTCATGATTTCGCCACGAGACTCAAAAAATTGTACATATAGGTCGTGTTCAGCAATTAATGAATAAATGCAGGCAAAATAACATACTAAAATTATTATTAAATAAACTGGCCAAAGCTTTCTAAATGAAACGACATTTTTCGAGAAGACATAGAATACTGTGTAAAGAGTAATAACAAATGTCAAAACAGACATAAACATCTTGCCCTTTTCTTCAGCATTAACACTAACTAGTACACTTTCACCATAATGAGTCAAAAATGTTGTATCTTCAAATGTCGAAATTGCAATTATCGAACATAATAGCAAAGTAAAAAATGCAACGAACAAAACAAAATCAATTCGTATTTTGTTATATTTATGTTCTATAAAATACAAAGCAAAATAACTTAACATTGCTAAAGCAAACAAAGCATAAAAATATGCATTTGGTAAATTGCCTGTTGGATTATGTGTTAAGAAACCAACATTTTCAATTAAAAGAGCGGAAGCAATAATTCCGACAAACAGAAACACAATTTGAAGTACTGATTTGATTTTACCCATGATAATGATTATAGATATATGACAATGAAAAGTAAAAAAGTTTATAACTTATTTGCTTTTTATCTAGTTATAGACACATTATTAGAAATTAAAAGGAGAATTCGTTACAATTGAGATATGAAATGTAAATTAGTCATTTGTGATTTAGATGGAACTTTACTTGATACATTAGAAGATATTTATCACTCAGTTAACTATGCATTAAAAACAAACGGGCTTGAAGAAAGAACGCTTGCTCAGATTAGACATGACATAGGTGACGGAATTAAAAAACTAATTGAAAGAAGTATACCAGATGGAGATCAAAATCCTCGATTTGAAGATACTTATAAAACGTTTCAAAAATATTATCCTCTTCATATACACGACTACACAAAACCATACCCAAAAGTTATGGAAATTTTGCAAAAACTACAGCAAAACCGCCTTCTTTTAGCAGTTGCAAGCAATAAATACAATGAAGGAACTCAAGCTCTAATTAATCATTTTTTCCCAGGCATTTTTAATGTAGTGTATGGCCTTAAACCTGAGTTAAAAAGGAAACCAGATCCTGATATGATTAACCACATCATGAACGAGTTGCATGTTGATCCATCTGAAGTTCTAATTGTTGGTGATACGGTTAATGATTACGCTACTGCTCAAAGCATAAATGCAAGATGTGTCATTGTGACATATGGATTTAGAAATAAAGAAGAATTGCAAACAAAAATAAAAAACGCACCTTTAGTAGATGCGTTTGATCAAATAATCAATTTTTTATTTTAATAAAGATAAGAAAAACTTATCTATATACTTTTCATTTTTGTTTAAAGATATCAATAGCTCATCGAAAAGAACTTTTTTTGCATCTTTGAGCATTTGTAAATCAGTAGGACCAAGTTTTACTACTTTTCCATGAGCGTTACTATAGTCGTAGTAATAAAGCTGACCAGTCAAATAAAGCAAGTCTTCAACATTACCAGATAGTAATTTTTTCTTATAGTAATCTCTTCTTTGTTTAGTGTTATTAAATGTTTCTTGTTCAATCTTATTTAAAGATTTCAAAAGCGCTGTTGCTTCAGCCTTAGTCATAATAGGTCTAATTACATTAGCTGTATTTGTAGTTGCAACATAAATATTCGCATCAGGACTTGAATCTGTGTGTACAACAAAATATTCCTTATCGCCCATCGTGGTTTTACCTACAATTGTGGCTATTCCATCACGGAAATGAATGATTTTATCATTAATTTTAAACATACCTTATTATTACACATTTGGGCCATATTTTCATTTGTTGTTTTTCCATATGAACAAAAGACTCAAAGAGTCTTAAAAATTCTTGAGCCCTAATTATTTCAGCTTTAATTTATTAAATATGGAGTTTAGATTGATGTCTTACTTATTTTCTAAATCCTCTACTTTTAAGGTCATTTTCTTGTCAACATGATCTTTAGCTGCATTTAGTTTTGTTTGTAATGTTAATTTCATAAAAAAGCCCCCTTATTTAGTCTACAAACCTTAGTTTATAGAGTCCAAATAATGGGGACAATTTCAGTCGTTTTGTACAAACCTTCTCGCAATGATACAATTGCAACCCCCTATACCAATTTGGAGTGCAACCCCCCTACCATAATCGTGAAAATTTGAAACCCTTATTTTTGCTTAAAAATTATTTTAATACTTCCCAATAGCCATTTTTTCTTGACCCGACTCTTTTGATCATTTTTAGCTTAAATAAATGATCAAGGTGTCTATGAATTGTTGGTTCTGATTTCTTTATCAACAAAGCAAGTTCTGGAATTGTTATATATTTATTTTCTAGTACATTCTCTATAATTGACTTATCAATTGAATCTATCTTATAATTTATCTTATCATTTATCTTATCATTTAAAAAATCTGGTTTTCTTTTAAATGCAAATGTAAAGCCCATTTCATCATTATTATATTTATACTCAACTCCATTATTAGCACAAATCGTAAAGGTTCTATCAAAACCTGTTCCAAACGCATCAATGAAGCCATAATAGAATAAGGTTTGAGCAATTAATAAATTTCTGATTTTGCTTCCAACACTTCCCGAAGCAAATTTAACAGGATCGATACCATTAAAAATAGAACCAGGATTATATATTTTAATTTGAGATTTGAAGATAGTAAAAGTAATGAAATCACCAGTTCTGGCATATGAACAATGCGCAAATGAATTAATAACAATTTCTCTTATTGCAAGAAGAGGTATTTCAGGAACCTCTTCTCTTTGGATTCCAATAATATTTGATTTATATGAAATATGATTTTGCAAATAAGAAATTGCTTCCTTTATACACTCAATAATGTTGCCTCTAAATTCTTTTATTTCCCCAAAATCAGTTCTTGAATCTGTAGGAAAATTTGCTTCCTTAATTTTCAAAGGTTTGTTATTTCCAAATAAAAATTCACCAGCTTTATTTATGTGCCCATCATCCGAAAGTAAGCCTAATTTGCTCAATGCTTCAAAAGAATTTCTATATACATAGTTTAATCTACCTTTTTCATTTGCTGTTCTTATGCAATCTATTAGAAGTTCCTCATTAATATCATCAAGAGTAAGCGAAGTTGCTTCCTTTTCCCAAGAACTATAATTTTCTTCTTTTCTTTCAAAAAAATGTTGAAGTTCTTGTTGTTGCATTTGAATATCAGAATCATCTAAGCGAATATAATATCTGCCATAAGCAGAATAAGGAGTGTCGTTCCCATCTACTTGAACCATAATAATAGTTTTTCCATCTACTTCGGAATCATTAATCAAAACATTTAAAGGGAGTGGTTTTAAATTATTATTTATTTCATTTGCAATCTCTGATTTTGTTTTTTTTCCTACTGTCAATCCGCATACTTTTCCATCATCATTAATGCCAAAATAAACTGTAGCTTTTCCATTTTTATTAAGCATCGAACTCATTGAGATAATTCCTTCTTTTAACTGGGTTAAGGATTTTTTTAATTCTATTAATTCATTTTCTTTATACATAAACAAAGCTCCTTTTCTTATCATTTATCTTATCATTTATCTTATCATTTTTCAATTTATTTTTAAAAAATCAATAAAAAGACTCCGATAACTAATGTATCGAAGTTAATTTCAATCATTTTGGTGGACCTGAAGGGGATCGAACCCTCTACCTCTTCCATGCCATGGAAGCGCTCTCCCAAGTGAGCTACAGGCCCGTCAGCAAATAAAATTTTATAAAAAAGAAAAATTATAATCAAGCAAAAATAGCTAATGTTTCTGCTTCAATAAATTTATCAATTATTAGCTGAGTATGAGTATCTCCATATTCCCATTTAAGATGATAATAAGTATCAAAGAAATATTCTCTAGGATAAGCTGATTCAAGTTGTGAATTTAAAATTTTTATTCCTGTTCTTTCTTCAATAAGTTCTTCTAATTGTGGGAAGCCTAAGTCTCCCGCAATAGCGTTTTCATCAATTGGAGCAAACAACAAATATGGAGTAAAGTTAACTGTTTGTTTCCACTCGTTAATATAATTTCTTAATCCATCAAAGAAAGTGAATGAATTTAATGCAGAACTTACATTTCCAGGAGTGTAAACAGTAGGAGTAAGGTCTTTATGGAAAGTAAAATCTCCATTTTCATTACATGTCCATCGATCATAAACTGCTGGAGTTTTTGTGTGAAATACATCAACTAACATTTCATCAAAAACTTGAAGGATTGCATTAAGCCATCCAGTCCATCCGTTATATAAACTATATTTAACTGTATTATATACATCAGTAGCATTATTGATTTTTATCGCATCAAAATTTTGGAACAAATAAAACATACTTGTACCATTATCAATATTATGGAATTCACTATGATAATAAGGATGCTCAGGGCACATAAATACATAATCCCCATCTTTTATATAAGGTTTAACTGATTCTAAATAAGCTTCAAAACTTCTTCCTGCGGATAAACCCATATTAATTGCTCTTATTCCCGTTTCTTCTTCAAATAACTTAGCGTGAATTCCAAAATTAGTTGAAGAACCACCTATGAATACTGCTTTTCTCTCATTAGCAGAATTTTTTAATAGCTGTAACTTGTATTGATAACAACCATCATAATTTCTTTTTTCACAGTCACCATAAAAAGCTAAGCCACCAACTGTAAAGCCAAATACAGCAAGTACAACTATTCCAAGTTTAGCAAATAATAAACCTGGTCCTTTTTTCTTATTATCCATTACAACTTTTTTAGAACTGTGCATACATAAACTCCGATGTTTCGCCCCATTTGACAAAACCAATTGCTACAAAAATAAGTGCAATATAGAAAATTAATCTTAATACTGAATTCCATTTATTAATAATTGTCACTAATGATCCAAATTTTCTTTCTACAAAATCTAAAATCCAAACTAAGAACAATCCAATAAAGCCAAATCCAACTCTTACAGATGGATTAAATACTGCCCAAGAAATCGTGCCATTAAATGCATGATATAAATCTTTTGGAACTCCCACAAATATCTGTTTAAAAATAATACCAACATCACTAATACTATTTGCTCTAAAGAATATCCAAGAAATTGTAATAAAAATAAAGGTATAAATAGTTCCGACTATTCTACGCCAACCAACTTTTTGTTTTGAATTTAAGTGAAGTAATCTTTCTAAACAAATATATAATCCGTTTACTAATCCCCAACATATAAAAGTAAGCCCTGTTCCATGCCATAAACCACTGACCAAGAAAACAATTAAAACATTAGCTAATATTCGAGGTGTTTTTACTCTACTTCCACCTAAAGGAATATAAATATGTTTAGTTAACCATTTTTGAAATGAAATATGCCACCTACTCCAAAATGATGAAATAGATGAAGAAAGGAATGGCTGATGGAAGTTATCCATAAGTTCAATGCCCATAGTTTCAGCTGTACCTTTTGCAATTAACGAATAACCATAGAAATCTGCATAAAGTTGGAAGCCAAATAATATGGTGCTTAAAAGTAACCAAAGAGAAGAATAATTTCCTCCAGGAGAGGTATAGTATGCATTAACGATTATGCCTAAATTTTCTGCAACAAATAATTTTAAGAACATTCCAAGAACCATATTTTTAAGTCCATCAGCGGTTTGTTCATAATTAAATTCATAATCTTTTTTAAGTTGATCAACAACATGAGAATAATTTTCAAAAGGTCCAGAAGTTACCGTAGAAAATAATGATAAGAAAATACCTACAAATAATGGATTTTTCTCGACTTCAACTTTTCCAGAATAAACATCAGCAAAATAAGAAATACCTTGAAGAGTAAAAAACGAGATTCCAAGTGGAACTCCAACTGTAGAAAATACTCCACTAAAAGTTGAAACATTGTATTGTCTAAATATATAGCTTAAATATTTAAAAAATAATAAAGGTAATAAGGATAAAACAATTCCTAAAATCAATGTCCATTTTTTCTTATATTTTTTAATTAAAAATGAATACCCATAAAAATATGCAATTATGGCAACAAATATTCCTAAAGCAATAAAGCCTCCACCAATAGAATAGAAAACTAAGTTTGCTAAAAGTAAAAGAGGTAATCTCACTTTTGCTTTCTTAACAAAAATAAATATCACCAATATGGCAATAAAAAATATTAAGAATTCGAGTGAGAAAAAGTTCATAAATAATAATAAATTATTTAAATTTTGGCGCGCTTGAGACGATTCGAACGTCCGACCCCTTCCTTAGGAGGGAAGTGCTCTATCCAACTGAGCTACAAGCGCATAAAGATACAACTATTTGTCATATCCTTTTGGGTTGTTTTTCTGCCAATTCCAAGAATCACGGCAAGCATCAACAATATTTAGTTTTGCTTTCCAACCCATTTCTTTAAATGCTTTAGTTGCATCAGCATAATTTTCATCAACATCACCTGGACGTCTATCACAAATTACATAAGGAACTTTGATGTTATTTGCTTTTTCAAATGCATTAACTAAGTCTAATACTGAGGTACCAGTTCCTGTACCTAAGTTATAAATAACTAATCCAGGTTTTTCTTCAAGTTTTCTAAGAGCAGCTAAGTGTCCTGATGCTAAATCAACAACGTGAATATAATCTCTTACACCAGTTCCGTCATGGGTTTTATAGTCACTACCAAAAACATTTAAGTGATCACGTTTTCCAACTGCAACTTGAGTAATATAAGGCATTAAGTTATTTGGAATTCCTTGAGGATCTTCACCAATTAAACCACTTTTATGAGCACCAATTGGATTGAAGTATCTTAAAATTGCAATATTCATATCCTTATGTTGTTCAGCTTCATATTTAAGGATATATTCGATATCTAATTTTGTTTCACCATACGGGTTAGTACATCCACCAATGTTATCATCTTCTTTAAGAGGCACATGGTCAGGTACACCATATACCGTAGCGCTTGATGAAAAGACAATATTCTTAACATTAAACTCATGCATAAGTTTTAAAAGTGTTAAAGAAGAACCAATATTGTTTGAATAATAGAGGCCTGGTTTTTGAGTAGATTCACCTACACTTTTTAATCCAGCAAAATGAATAACATCTGTAATTTTTTCTTTCTCAAAAACAGTTCTTAAACCTTGCTCATTACATACATCAATTTCATAAAATCTTGGCTTTTTGCCGGTGATTTTGAAAATTCTGTTTAAAACTTCTGGTTTTGAATTTACATAATTATCAACTATCACAACATCATAATTGTGTTCTAATAAATCAACAACTGTGTGGCTTCCAATATAGCCTGTTCCGCCTGTTACTAATACTGCCATAATTTATCTCCTATTCATTTCTTCAATAATGAGTTTGCTTGTTAATGATGGGTTTGCTTTTCCTTGTGTTTGTTTCATTACTTGACCAACAAAGAAACCAAGAACTCTATCTTTACCAGCTTTATAGTCTGCAATTAAGTTTGGATTAGCATCTAGTAAAACTGTAATAATTGGTAATAATGCACTTTCATCACTAACTTGAGAAGTACCAGATTTTGAAATAATAGTTTCTGGATCTTCATTTGAATTTATCATTTCAGCAAAAATGTCTTTTGCTTGTTTACTTGAAACCTTGCCTTCACTAATAAGGTTTACTAATTTTCCTAACATAAGAGGATCAACTTTAAAGTTAGAAATTGAAATATTATTTTTATTTAAATAAGATTGGACATCACCAATCACCCAATTAGCAATTAGTTTAGGATTAGCTTTGCTAAGTAATGCCTTATCAAAATAATCAGATGTCTCTTTATTAACAAGAAGTAAAGAGGAATCGTAATCGTTTAAACCAAGTTCTTTATATCTAATAAGTCTTGCTTCTGCAAGTTCTGGAGAAGACTTAATTGCGTCTTCAATAAATTCTTTGCTTAACTTAATTGGTGGAATATTTGGTTCTGTGAAGTATTTATAATCAACAGCATCTGTTTTTAAACGCATAATAACTGTTTCTTGACTACCTTCATCAAATCTTCTGGTCTCTTGTTCAATTTTTCCACCACAATCAAGAACCAGAGCTTGTCTATTAATCTCAAAATCAATTGCAGTTTGAATATTTGCAATACTATTTAAGTTTTTGATTTCAACTTTTGTACCAAGTTTATCGCTTCCTTTTTCTTTGATAGAAACGTTAACGTCACATCTGAGTGATCCTTCTTCCATTTTTCCATCACTAACATCAAGGAATGAAACTATAGAACGAATTTTTTCAACATATTTAGCTGCTTCTTCACCACTTGTTAAATCTGGTTTAGAAACAATTTCAATTAAAGGAATCCCTGCGCGATTGTAGTCGAGTAAAGAGAAATCCCAAGAGTGTAATTGCTTACATGTATCTTCTTCCATGTGAAGTCTTTCAACTCTAATTTTCTTCTCACCATTAGATGTATTAATGGTTAAGTAACCATTACTACCAATTGGTCTAAATTGTTGAGTAATTTGATAGCCTTTTGGTAAGTCGCTATAGAAATAATTTTTTCTTTCAAAAATAACTGTGTCATCAATGGACATATGAAGAGCATTGCTAACTCTAATTGCATTAATGACTGCTTGTTTATTTACAGTTGGCATTGTTCCAGGGAAAGCCATATCAACTACGCTAACATTTGTATTTGGATCAAAGCCATAAGAAACAGGAGATGAGGAAAACATTTTTGATTTTGTTTTCATCTCAACATGGATTTCAAGACCAATAACTGCTGTATATTCCATATTATTTCTCCTTCCCAGCAACTAATGAACTGAGTCCAGTTGCTTTTTCGAGTGAATTTGCAATCTTTAATAAATTTGATTCATCGAAAGGTTTTGCTGTTAAGTTAGCGCCAAATGGTAATCCATTTTCAAATCCAATTGGTAATGTAATAGATGGGAAACCACCCATATTTCCATAGGCCAAATAGTTATCAGCAATTAAGTATTCATTAGATAAGGTATCTGAAACGCTATCCATTAAAGGAGCAGCACTTGGAGAAGCAGGGCAATAAATTGCATCATAGTTCTCAAAAACTTTATTAAATGCATCAACAATTAATCGTCTGCATTTTTGTGCTCTTATAAATAACTCGTTAGCGTTTTCACTTAAAAGTGAGAAACTGCCAATAACAAATCTTCTTTTAATTAATTCTGAGAAGCCATTATTTCTGGTATTTATCATAACTTGTTCGAATGAATCACCTTCAATACGATTACCAAATTTAATACCATCTAAATTAGCATTGTTGCTAGTAGCTTCTGCACAAGAAATAATAATGTAAGTAGGATAAATAGCTTTTAGCAATTTAATATCAACACTAACTTCATCAACAATCGCTCCATTATCACGAAGCATATTAATGCTCTTGTTAAATGCATCAATTATTGTTTTGTTATTTATGCTATCTACAATTTCTTTTATTACTGCAATTTTTTTACCTTTAATAGAATCATTAATGTTTTTGACAAAGTCAACAACTGGAACTAATGAAGAAGAAGCATCTTTTTCATCACGTCCAGCCAAGACATTTAATGTTAAAGCTGCATCCTCAACTGTTCTATTAAAATAGGCAACGTGATCTAATGATGTTGCAAATGGGAATAAACCGTATCTCGAAATTCTTCCCCAAGTCGGTTTAAAACCAACAAGTCCAGCATTATTAGCAGGTTTTCTTACTGAGTCACCAGTATCAGAACCAACTGCAAATGGGACAATTCCACCACTTATTGCGGCAGCACTTCCACAGGAAGATCCACCAATTAAGTGTTGATGAGTAGGATCCCAAGGATTAAATGTAGTTCCAAGATGTCCGGTAGTTCCACTACCACCCATAGCTAATTCATCAAGTGTAGTTTTTCCAATTAAAATTGCACCAGCTTTTTTAAGTCTTAATGCAACCTCACTTGAAAATAAAGGGATATAGCCTTTTAAAATATTGCTTGATCCTGTTGTCGGAATATCTTTTGTAGAAAAATTATCTTTGATAACAATTGGGATACCGTAAAAAATAGAATCCTTTAGTTTTGGATCTAAATTTTTAACTTCTTCAATTGCTTCTTTTTCACAAATATATTCAAAAGCATTGTTGTTATCTTTTCTAGCTAATTCTAAAGAATCTTTTACTAATTGTTCGGGTGTTACTTTGCCAGAAACAATGAGATTATGAAGTTCAACGAGAGAAAGTGATAAGTAATTCATTATCCCACCACCTTTGGAAGTCTGATTTGTCCATCGACAACATCCTTCGCATTTTTTAATGCATCTTCTCTTTTAAGAGGTTCGCTTGTTTTATCTTCCCTAAGGAATGAATTTGTTACATCAAAAGGAAAAGTCATTGGCTCGACTTTATCAACATTTTCGATCTCCCCAATTAATTCCATTTGTTTAATTATGTGTTTAAATTCAATTAGCAAGCGTTGAACTTCGTCATCTTTCAGAGAAAACATGAGTTTATTAGCTGCTTCTTGTAAAACACTCTCATTTACTTCTTTCATATTAATCACCGATTAATGATTTTATCAAAGATAAGATTTTAAAGGAATAAAAAAAGCATTTAGTTTAAAATAAATGCTATCTTTTTAAATTTTATAAATCTACTAGGTAGGTTATTTAATAAATGCTAAAAATTCATCTTCAGTAAGAGTTCTAACACCAAGTTCTCTTGCCTTATCAAGTTTACTTCCAGCATCTTCTCCAACAATAACATAGTCTGTAGCTTTGCTAACAGAGCCTGTAACTTTAGCACCTAAACTTTCTAATATTTCAGTTGCCTTACTTCTGCCCATTGAGCTTAATGTACCAGTAAGAACACAGGTTTTACCTGAGAAATATGAATCAGCAGCTTTAGAAGTCACGCCTTTAAATTCAAAGTTCACTCCTTTTTCTTTTAAAGTATTAATCATTTGAACATTTTCTTCATTTGCAAAGAAGTTAACAAGAGATTTAGCAAGAATTGGTCCAACATCTGGAATCTCAACAAGTTCTTCATAAGTTGCTTTGCTTAATGTATCAATGTCTTTATAAATACGAGACAATACCTTTGCAGTTTTTGCTCCTACTTCTTTAATGCCTAAACCAAATAGTACTCTCTCTAAAGAGTTAGCTTTACTATTTTCAATTGCTGTTAACAAATTATCGATTGATTTGTCTTTCCAACCATCTAAAGCAATAATTTGATCTCTATAATTTGCTAAATCATAAATATCACAGATACTTCTGATAAATCCTTGATTGAAGAATTGTTCAACGACTTTCTCACCCATTCCATCAATATCCATCGCGTTACGACTTGAATAGTGAATAATTCCTTCAATTTTTCTTGCATCACAAGATGGATTTATACAGAAATGCATAGCATCTTTCCTAACTAAAGGTGCTCCGCAAACGGGACAATTTGTAATCATTTGATATTCAATTTCTGTCCCTGTTCTACGTTCTTTAACTGGGCGAACTACTTCAGGAATTACATCTCCAGCTTTTCTAATTACAACATAGTCACCAATTTTTAAATCCTTGTCATGAATAAAATCTTCATTGTGGAGTGTTGCTCTTTGAACTAAACTACCAGCCACTCTAACAGGCTCTAATACAGCATTTGGAGTAATTTTTCCTGTTCTTCCAACTGTATAAATAATGTTTGTAAGTTTAGTAATAACTTCTTCAGGAGGGAATTTATATGCAATTGCCCATCTTGGAGTTTTTGAAGTATATCCAAGTTTGTCATAAACTTTCATATCATTAACTTTAATGACAATACCATCAATATCATAAGATAATGATGGACGTTTTTCTGTGTACTCTTCTATATAAGCAATAACTTCATCGATTCCATGACAAATTCTTCGTTCCGGATTTGTCTTGAAACCTAGTTTTGTAGCCATATTTAAAGCATCGGAATGATATTGAATTCCAAAATCTTTAGCATTAACTACATAATACCAGAAAGCATCAAGACCTCTAGAAGCTGCAATTGAACTATCAAGTTGTCTAATACTACCAGCAGCCGCATTACGAGCGTTTGCAAATAAAGGTTCGCCGGTAACTTCTCTCTCGGCATTAAGTTTCTCTAAAGATTTTTTAGGCATAAAGACTTCACCACGAATTTCATATTCTTCTGGTAAATCTATATGACTCGGAATTGATTTAATTGTAATAACATTGCTAGTAACATCTTCACCGGTAACCCCGTCTCCTCTAGTGACCGCATAGAGTAAATTATGATGATAAATTAATGACATTCCGAGGCCATCAATTTTCATCTCACACATATACTCAACTTCATCAATTCCCAGCAAATCCTGTATTTTTTTATCGAAATCGCGTAAATCTTCATTATTAAAAGCATTGGCTAAAGATAGCATCATACGCTTATGTTGAATCTTTTTAAATTCATCTTGAACCATGCCTCCAACTCTTTGGGAAGGAGAAAGTGGAGAAAGTAATTCTGGGCATTGTTTTTCTAGACTAATAAGCTCTTGCATCAATCTATCGTATTCAGCATCGTTTACACTTGGATTGTCTAAAACATAATACTCATAATTGTACTGTTCCAATAATTTGGATAACTCTTCAACTCTTGCTTTTGGATCCATACTTACTTACTTCCTTTACTTACTGCTGGGTGATTGCCGAGAATAGTTTTAATTCCACAGCTTTCAAAATCAACTTGTATAATCATTTCATCTTCAACTTTAATAACAATTCCTTTTCCAAGGTTTTTATGTATAACTACATCGCCAACTTGCCAAGAAGTGACGTCATTGACAACTTGTGAGAAATCTTGATGTTGAACTTCATCATTAATTTTATAACTTGTAGGTCTAACTTGCTTTGTAAAACCATAATCATTTGAAAATGTTTTACTAAATGTAGTTTCTTGAATTTTTGAAACTTGATTTCCACTTTCTTTAATAAATTGTGACTCTGATAAATATTCTTGGCTTACATAACTATATCCTTCAGCAAAAGATAAATATAATTTTTCTTTAGCCCTGGTAATAGCGACATAGCATAGTCTTCGTTCTTCTTCCATCGCAGTATAGCCACTCTCCAAGAGAGATTTGTTGTTTGGAAACACTCCCTGATTAAGTCTAACAATGAATACAACAGGAAATTCCAAACCTTTTGCTGTATGGACAGTCATCATTTTAACATGTTGTCCCTCAGTGATATCATCTTGTGAACTAACTAATGAAACATTTTGTAAATATTCATCAAAAGTTGAATCAGGATTGCTCTTTAAATAATGTCTAATATCATCAAATAACGATTTAACGTTAGCGAGTCTATCTTCTCCATCATCTAATTCATTTAAATAATTGTAATAACCAATGTCATTAATAAAATCTTCTAAAGTTTTAGAAAAGATTTCGGTATCATCTTTTAATTTTGTTTTAACTACTTCAATAGCCATAATCAAACTTGAAAGAGCTATATAAATTTTTGGTGGGAGTGAGTCTTTTGCTTCTGGAGTAGAAAGATATTCATAAATACTTAAATTAGCAGTGAGTGCTGATTTTTTGATTAAATCAATACTCTTTTCTCCAATACCTCTCTTTGGGACATTTATGATTCTCTCAAAAGAAATATCGTCTTTAAAATTATTGATTAATCTAAAGTAAGCTATGACATCTTTAATTTCCATTCTTTGATAGAATTTTGTTCCACCATAAATGACATATGGAATTGAC
The DNA here is from genome assembly GCA_024408075.1 of Bacilli bacterium. Classification (GTDB taxonomy): domain Bacteria; phylum Bacillota_I; class Bacilli_A; order RFN20; family CAG-826; genus UBA2450. The sequence continues at coordinate 27,615 of JAKSVK010000002.1, forward strand.
TTGGCCATGAATTCCTTTTCAAACTCAAGTGTGATGTAGTTACTTCTATATAATATTGCTATATCAGAGTATTTATATTTCTTTGAATTGACTAACATATTGATTTCTCTTGCAACAAAGCTAGCTTCTAATGCTCCTGAACCGCAGCATCTTACTTCAACATCGTTTCCTTTACCATTTTTTGTAAATAAATTTTTAGGAACTCTAAGTTTATTATTTGAAATTAATTTATTGCCACTATCAAGGATAGTCTGTGTACTTCTATAATTTTGTTCCAAAACAAACGTTTTCAATGTTGGAAATTCTTTATGTAAATCAACAATAATGTCTTGTTTTGCACCTCTCCAAGTATAGATGTTTTGGTCTGGATCACCTACAACAGTCAAACTTGAACTTGGCTTTAAAATATTTTTAATCAATTTATATTCAATTTTATTTGTATCTTGGAACTCATCAATCAAAACAAAATCAAATCTATCTCTCCACTTTTGTTTCACTAATGGATAATTATCCATAATTAAATTTGTTTTTATAAGTAGATCATCAAAATCTAGAGCATATTGCCTTCTTATAACATCTTCATAACGTTCATAGATTTCCAAACATACTTTTTCATTATCAAAACGAGGAATTTTTATGGTAATATCGTCAGGATATTTTTCATCTAATTTATTAATCCCAATATAATTAAGAGCTTGTTTAACTATCGGATCATTTTTCTTATAACCCATTTCAGAAGCAATATCTTTAATTACTTTAACTTGATCTTCTTCATCTAAAATTGTGAAGTTAAGTGGATAACCAAGAACTGAAATTTCTCTTCTTAAAAACATTGCAGCAAATGAATGGAATGTTTTAATTGTTAAATCTTTATTTACATCACCTACAAGAGAGACAACTCTCTCCTTCATTTCGTTTGCAACTTTATTAGTAAAAGTAATGGCAAGAATTTTCCAAGGTCTTACATTCATTTCTGAAATTAAATAGGAAATACGATAAGTTAAAACTCTCGTCTTACCACTACCAGCACCTGCCACAATTCTTAAATATTGTTCATTGCTTGTAACTGCAGAAAGTTGTTTTTCGTTTAATGAAGAAACATAGTCCTGATATTGCATAGCAATATACTATCACAAAAAATTGTCTTATTCAATTGAAACAAATTTATTTGTTCTCTATGAATACAGTAATAGCTGATTTACCCAGAAAATAATTGGAAACAGCATTTTTCGTAATCTCAATTAAAGAAGGAATCCCAACAATACCAAACTCACTTATTTCATTACAGCCAATAACAGAATTAACGTTTTCTTTATATATAAATCCATCGGTCACATTACAGAAATATAGCACGTTAGTTGTTGTTTGATTGTACTCTAACATTTGAGCTTTTAGATTGGCACAATATCCACAAGTAAGACTGTAAAAATAAACATAATATAGTTCATCCTCTTGTTTGAGCACATCTTCCCAAACAATATGAGATTCTTGAGGGTAGTCTAAAACTAAAGGCTGTTGGTAAATTTCTTGATCCGCAGTTCCACAGCCAGTCAACAAAACTAATAAAGGAAATAGCTTAAATAATTTCATACCCCTCCACTTATATATAGTCTATGAAAAGCGATTTTTAGGTAATTTTTTTGAAAAATTGTTATTATTGTCTTATGAAATTCTTTAATAAAAAGGAAACTATAGTTGAAAATATCTCGTTTTTTTCAATCATGTCAGCTATCAATGTCATATTTGTAATGCTGACAGCTATTTTTCCTCCATTAATGTTTCTTATAGTATTTATTCTTCCTTTAACAAGTGCTGTAGTTACATTACTTTGCAAAAAGAAATACTATTTTATTTATTTTATAGTTACAGTTGGTCTTTGTTTACTTTGCAGTTTTGGTATCTACATGTATGATACTTTTTTCTATGTTATACCTGCTTTAATAACTGGCCTTATCTTTGGAATTTTAATAGAAAAAAATGTTCCTCCAATCCACATTTTAACAGTTACTACTATAATTCAATATGTGCTAACTATTTTAACCTTCATTATATTAGATAAGATACTACCAAGTTTTGATTTCTTTTCTCGACTATACAACATCTTTGGTTTAAATAATTTCAAATTTAAAGACGAGTTTTTCCATATATTTTGTTTTCTTTTAGCCTCAATTCAAAATTTATTTTCATTTGTATTTATATATTATTTCTTAAAAAGATTTCAATTTTCATTTAACCTTAAAAGTGATAACAAGTTATTAATAAATATCGGTTCTTTTTGTACATCGGTTCTTGCAATAATCGGTTACTTTATTTATTCCCCACTAGTCTATATTGGTATATTCCTTTCAATGTTTTATTTTGTATATCAAACGATTGAGTTAATACTAACAAAAAATAAGGGTTTAATAATTTCATTAGTAGTAATGTTCATAATAATGCTTTTTGCATATCCACTACTTTATAGCTACCCAAAAAGACCGCTAGCAATCATCTTACTTCTCATTTTAATTGGACCTGTTAATATACTTGACCTTTGTAATAATACTTTATTAAAACGCCAAGTTTATATAGAATAGTGTCATGGGAAAATTTGTAAAAAGTATCTTGAAGGGACTCCTATATGTTGTTTGTTTTCCTGCTTTAGTTGCAGGCATTTTATTATTTGCAATTTTTTCAATTTTTATTTTTCTTTTCCAGCTTGGTAAATTAATTTATTTATTTTTCACTGGAAGAACATTGTTTTCAGATTTAGATGAAGATATTAAAGCCAAACAAATATTAGCAGGCGAACAACCTAAAGATAATCAACCTGTACCATCTTCAAGTCCTTTTTCTATGTATCCAAATGAAGAAGAACTTTTTAATGAACAATATCCTGAAGCAGAAAGTAACAAAGAAACTCCTCAGGAAGAGCAACCACAAGAAGATGCTAATTTTGAAGAAGAACCAAATGTTGAATCAAATGATCAACAAATAGATAACAATGAGGAGGGTGAACATGAAAATTAATATTCTGCTTTCACTTTCTGAATCAGATAAAAGACTAATATTTGTCCTTATCTTAGTTATTCTTTTAGCTTTAGCTATTTTAGGAATTTTAAGCTATTTAATTGTTAAACTTATTAAGCATCAAGGTAAAAAAGCTGACACTTTAGTTCATGATGTTGTTGTAACCAAAGTTATAACTGATAGTCGTCATTTTAAAAGTTATGCAAGAAAGAAAAACTGGGCCAAATTCTTCAAACAAGCATATATCCCTGTAATTATTTGCGTTGTCGGAATAATCGTCTGGATAATCAAATGCGCAATTATTAAAGATTTTAGTTACAATCCATTTAATACAAAAGATGGATTTGGCACTATTTTCTACACATTTAGATATTCTAATGAATACACTGGTGGTTTCTTAATTAGATTTAATAAACTAGTTGTTGATAATTACCCACACATGGTCAAAGAAGGTTGGGCAGGATACATTTGTGGACCATTATTTATTGTTTCTACACTCTGGTATTTAGGTGTAGTAACCGCTTTAATTGGTAGAAGTATTAAATTAAGAAAAAGAGCATCAACATTATTTGAAAAAAGCCTTGATGGATATAACCAATCAAAGGCTTTAGATTCAATGGCTGATCAAGATAACTCAACTGGCCAACAAAATAATCTCAATAATTAAATAAATTAAAAGTAAAGCATCAACAGTAAGAATTAGCCAAAACATACGACGTTTAGCTACCTCTTTTCTTTTTGCTTTAACTTCATCAAGATTAAGATTTTGTTCTTCCATAATTAATATTTAATTGAGTTACTTGTACGTGGATATGGTTGGACATCACGAATATTTTGCATGCCTGTTACATACATTAATAATCTATCAAATCCAATTCCAAATCCAGAGTGAACACATCCACCATATTTTCTAGTATCGAGGTACCATTCAAGACCTTCAGTAATACCTAATTTGTCCATTTTTCCTTTTAAGACATCATAGCGTTCTTCTCTTTGGCTTCCACCAACAAGTTCACCAACAGCAGGTACTAATAAGTCACAAGCTGCAACTGTTTTTCCGTCAGCATTTTCTTTCATATAAAATGCTTTAATTCCGCTTGGATAATCAATTAAGAATAAAGGACCTTTTACGATTTGTTCAGTAAGATATCTTTCGTGTTCAGATTGTAAATCCATACCCCAGAAAATATCGGAATTTTCAAATTTTACGCCATTTTTGACGGCATTTTTGAGAACTTCTATACCTTCAGTGTATGTCAATTTTTTGAATTCAGAATTGACAACATGTTTTAATCTTTCAATTAATGTATTGTCAATCATTGTGTTGAAAAATTCCATTTCTTCAGGACAATTTTTCAAAACATAATTTATACAATATTTAATACAAGCTTCAATAACTTCCATGTTTCCATTTAAATCACAGAAAGCCATTTCAGGTTCAATCATCCAGAACTCACTAGCATGTCTAACAGTATTAGAATGTTCTGCTCTAAATACAGGACCAAAGGTATAGACATTTCTAAATGAAAGAGCGAATGGTTCAACATGTAATTGACCAGTAACTGTTAAGTTTACTTTTCTTCCATAGAAATTAAATGGATCTTTTGTATCATGAGTTGTGACATCAAAAACGTTTCCTGCTCCTTCGCCATCATTAGTAGTAATTTCAGGTGTATGAACATATAAGAAACCGCGTTCATTAAAGAATTGATGAATAGCAAAAGAAAGTACACTTCTAATTCTAAAAACTGCTTGGAATGTATTTCCTCTTGGACGAATGTGAGCAATTTCTCTTAAGAATTCAAAACTATGTCTCTTCTTTTGAAGAGGATAATCGTCATCACAATCTCCAGCAAGTACAACTTCATTAAGTTCAATTTCAAAAGGTTGTTTATTTTCAGGAGTTAATTTTACTGTACCAGTTAGTTCAATAGCAGCACCATTTCTAAGTCCTGCAACAACATCATGATTTTTTGTATCTTTACCATAAACTAATTGGACATTCTTAAAGAAAGTACCATCATTAAATTCAATGAATCCGATATTGCCATTATCACGATTGGTTCTTATCCATCCTTGAAGAGCAACATTTTTATTAGCAAACTCTTTAAAGTTTGTAAATAATTCTTTGTTTGTCGTTTTAATACTTTCCATAATTTTTTCTCCTTTTTAATTATGATATATGAAATCAAGAATGATTTCAAAACTTATTCCATTCCTCTATTGACCAGTTTGGGTCTGCTCCGATAGATAAAGGTGCAAAAATCTTTAGTTGATAAAGTTTTTCAGCAACCTTTGCAATCATTGATGCATTATCAGTGCAGCACCACATTGGTGGAATATTTATATCTACATTCATTTCATTCATTGCATTGGTCATTTCACTTCTTAAATAAGAATTAGCAGAAACTCCACCAGCAAGAATTACTTGTTTTATATCATATTGTTTAACAACTTTTTTAGTACGATCAATAACTAAAGAAACAGCAACATCTTGGAACGATTTGCACATATCAGCAACATTAACTTTTTCACCTTTTTGTTCTAAATTATGAACTAAGTTAATAACATTAGTTTTTAATCCTGAATAAGATAAATCTAATGTCTTTTCACCTTTTAAAGGTGTAGGCAAATTATATGTATGTTTTCCTTCTTTAGCTAATTTATCAATTGGAATTCCTCCAGGATAAGGCAAACCAAGTACTCTAGCCACTTTGTCATAGCACTCTCCAATTGCATCATCTCTAGTTTCTGCTACTACTTTAAAGTCTAAATGATTTTTCATTAAAACTAATTCGGTATTTCCTCCCGAAACAACAACTGCTAAAAGAGGGAATTTAAGTTCACTTACATATTCATTAGCGTAAATATGACCAGCTAAATGATGGACAGGAATTAAAGGAATTTTATATAACATCGCAATAGTTTTAGCAGCTTGAAGTCCAACATGAAGAGCACCAATTAAACCAGGTCCTCGAGTGACTGCAACTGCATTTAAATCTTCAAATTTACAGTTAGCTGTTTCCATTGCTTCTTTTATAACTATTGAAATATTTTCAGCATGTAATCTAGAAGCAATTTCTGGCATAACACCACCATACTTACGATGTACTTCAATTTGTGTAGAAACTACATTCGAAAGAAGCTTGCCGTTTTCAATAACACTAGCAGCTGTTTCATCACAACTTGACTCAATCGCTAAAATTTTAGACATTATTATTTACCTCTAAAATCATATACAAAGCATCTTCACCATCAGAGTAATAATTAGGTTTAATGTGAGATACCTTAAATCCGTTTTTTTCATAAAATTTTATAGCAAATCCGTTACTTTTTCTTACTTCTAGAGTTAAAGTAACAATTTTTTTAGCCATACAATCTGAGATGATTTCATCCATCATTGCAGTCCCTAATTGTCTATGTTGTAATGATGGGTGAACTGCAATTTTTGCAATTGTTCCTGAATTAAATGTATGCCAATAATCACAAAATCCAACAACTGCTGGTTGTGCATTTTTTGCACTTAATTCAACAACCCAAACTTCACTAACTGGATTATCATTTAATTCATATAAAAAATCATGTTCTTTCCAAGGAGAGTTGAAACACAAGTTTTCAATTTCTAATACACTCGGTAAATCTTTTACAGTCATTGGTCTAACTTCTACGTTTAAAAATTCCATATTAGTCCTTCATGTAAATAGGCTTTAAGCCAAGTGAATCATCCATTGGTTTTAAGAATGGTTTTAAAGATATCATTTGTTTACAAATGTTATTATCTACATTATCAAAACCTAAATATCTAGCATCACCACAAATAATATAGTCAGGATGCTTATTTATATAATCTTTTACTTCATCATTACTTTTAATACAATCATCAACAATAATTTCGTCGCCTTTAAAAACACCAAAATATGATCTCTCACTACGTGCATTTATTAAACATATTGATGGAAGATCATTAGATTTAAGTACTCTTAAAGAAGAAACTGGATAAACAGGAACATTAAGTGCTAAAGCAGAAACTTTCGCAATAGTTAAAGCAATTCTTACTCCTGTATAACTGCCAGGTCCAATTGAAACGATAATTGAGTCAATTTCATTTCTTGAAATAGAATATTTTTTCATTAATTTATCAATCTCTGGAATCATATATTCTGATTGAGTTTGCCATGCTTCATAAGAAGTAGAACAAACTAATTCATTTTCTTTAGAAAATCCTACAGTTAAAAAACTTGAAGAAGAATCTAATAATAACGAGTACATTAGTCTAGTTCTCCTTTCAAAGTAATATTTCCAGAAACCACTATTTCTCTTTTGTCTTCGCCTAGGTTTGTAATTTTAATTTCAATATGTTTTTTAGGAATTAGTGATGAAATATACATTGGCCATTCAATTACAGTTATTCCTGTCTCATATCCAATATATTCATCAAGACCAATATCAGAATTTACATCTGCAAGCCTGTAGGCATCGATATGAATTAACGGTTTTGTCCCTTTTAGATATATCTTCATAATATTAAATGTTGGTGATTGAACAACTTCTTTAATATTCAAAGCTTCTGCTAAACCACGAACAAACGTGGTCTTACCAGCTCCTAAATCACCAAGTAAACAAATAACTGTCCCATCTGGTATTAGTGAAGACAGTTTTTTAGCAAATTCCTTAGTTCCATGTTCGCTAGTAGAAATAATATTTATATCAGTCATGTAGTTTGGTCACCAAGGAAAGAAATTTATTGTAGTAAGATTTAATTCTCTCATCAATAAATGGGAAAACTCTCTCTTTCATCTTTTTCACAATTTCTTTAGTTTGATATTTTAAAACTTCATCTAATTCATTGCTGTAATGATAAAGTTGTTTATGTTTTAGATATTCTTTTTCATCTAAGATTTTAATCTCGTTGTCAGGAAATAATTTGGCATCTAAATCATAATCTATATATCTAATATTTGTATTGTTAACAATACAAGGTGATGCAATATTACAGTAATAACATATGCCGTCTTCTTTGAACATGCATATGACATTCCACCATTCTTTCTTTGAAAAAATAGTCACTGCAGGTTCACGAGTAAACCATTTTCTGCCATTATTTTCGACAACTTTAGCTTTTTTAGTTGCAACAACTACAAAATCTTCATTATTAGCAAGCACTAAACCACGGTCCCAACATCTATGAATAGAACCGTCGTGTTTATAACAATTAATAGCTAACCAATGATTAAAAAGTGACATTTTATTTTCCTGCAATTAATTCAAACATATCTTTGATATCGCCTTTTAAAGTAGCGTAACTATTCAAATCAATAGCCTTATCAAAAGGAATTGCTACAATCGAGTCATCATAACTCATATATGCAATCGTATGTCCTGGCCAAAAAACGATATTTAAATTTAATAAAGGTTCAACACATTTAATACGTTCTAAAGACTTAAAAATTCCTTTTCCTAAATCTTTTTCAATATTTCCATTTGAAGGTCCATAAATAGTCAAACCATTTTCATCTTTTAACAAAGTTAAATCTTCAATATCAGTAGGTAAATCAGTAGGATTTGATCCTTTTATGTTAATGATATAACGATCTTGGAAATGTAAATTATTCATCATTTCAAGTCTTCTACCAACAAAAATTACTTCTTTAGAACGTTTTCTTTCGCCTGCTTTATAGTAAGCAAGTTCACCAAAGGTAAATGGTTGTCCATTATAGTTACCAAAAACAATATTTCTGCTAGCAGAATCAATAACATCTTTATAAACTCGATCAGCAAGAACATCACTGATTACATATTTTTTATCTGTATCTATTTGGCAATCAGTAAACTTACTATCAAAGAACAAATATTCATTAGTTGATTTCCAGAAAATTTTAAAATACTTCTTAGAAGCGTCAGGATATTTATTCTTTGTTAATATATAAAAGAGGACCATCCCAACAAAACATATTGCTATTAAACACCAGCCAATAATCGTTAAAGCTTTGTTTTTTTGAACAATCATTATAAATGACGCAACAAAACATGTTACCGCAATAGCCATTATAATATTGCTCATTTTTTGAGTTTTTCTATATAAAGTAAATAAACCTTTTCTTTGAGCATCAACAACATCCTGTAGAGGCTGTTGTTCATTGTTTTTTTCTAAAATAATAAGCGTAGAATTTTCTTCAACTTTTTTATTATCTTTTTTATTTGATACTTTCTTCATAGGCAACCTCGCACGATACATAATACCATAATTTCTCACAGAGTGAGTACAATTATGGATATTTTTTGTAAGATGACAGAATCGTTGCAACAAATTGATTTATAATGATGTCTCCTGCTGCTAGAAAGGAGAAAATTATGTCGAAAACGCGATTAAAACTAGATGATCGCATTAATTTACAGGCAGCGATTAATAAAAATTATTCACTTGAAGAATGCTCAGTTCTTCTGAAAAAATCAAGATCTACAATCTACAGAGAAATAGTTAATAATAGCTATTACAAGCAATGTAGACACAGTTGTTCTCACTGTGCGAACAGCTGCTCAACAAAGAAGCTTTTTATAAATGGAGAATGTCGAGATTTTCGAGCTTATAAATGCGAAAGATGGAAAAAATTTCCATACACTTGTAATGGGTGTGAGCATTGTCAATTCTGTACAAATTTGAAACGTTATTATGATTGTATTGAGGCTGAAGAAACTTCAAAAAGAAACAGAATACAACCTAGAGTTTATTCAAACATTTCAAATGAAGATATGCATGCGATGGATGAAGAATTAATTCATGGAATCAGAGACAATGGGCAATCACTTCATCATCTTTATGTTTCAAGCAATTTGCTCCAATTAACGTGTTGCGAAAGAACTATTCGAAGATATATTTATAAAGGTTATATGACTGTTAAAGCACACGAATTGCCAAGATATGTCAGATATTCGCACAAGTATGATTACACAAAAAAGAAAATCGTGAATGTTGAAAGGATGTTAGGAAGAACATATTCAGACTTTTTTAACTATGTTAAGGACAAACCTTGGATGAAAGTGTGGGAATATGACTCTGTAGTTGGGAAAATCGACGATAAGAAAGCGATTTTAACGATAACTTTCCCTGAAACAAGATTTCAATTTGGTTTATTAATAACTAAAGAAAGTGCAAGATCTGTTAATGCAAAAATCAGAAATTTACAAGCCAGATTACAAAATTTATATAGCCAAATCTTTGAAGTAAATTTGTCAGATAACGGCGTCGAATTTGCTAGATTTCATGAACTAGAAGTCGATGAATATGGAGAATTTATCGCAAAAGTCTTCTTTACAAATCCGTATAAAGCAACTGATAAACCACATTGTGAAAGAAATCATGAATTTATTCGATACATAATTCCAAAAGGTTTAAGTTTGGATTTTCTAACACAAGAAAAGGTTAATTTAATGTTTTCTCATATTAATTCATATGTCAGAGCATCGAACAAAAATAAAACTCCTTACGAATTAACTGTTGAGTTGTTCGGAGAGGAGTTCATGAACGCGATTGGTATTAAGCGCATCAACGCGAAAGATGTTTGTCTTAAACAATCGCTAATTAGGACTAAGAAATAATAGTCCATTAATTTTATAGCAGCAGGAATTGATTTTTGAAACTTATCACAAACAAGTTGTTGCAATGAGTTAGTCATTATTCAAAGCTCAACTCTTTTTGCTATGGAAACAATATAAAAGAAACGCTGCAAAATTGCAATTTTTGTCAAACTAAACGCAACAAATCAGTTGTAAACTTTATCGCTAGTTTAAATTTGCTTATTTTGTTGCATCGACTTTTTCATCTAACATTATGGATATTTTTGCTTATTGAAAATTAAAGAAACTATAATTATGATAATTTTGGGAGTTAGGCGAACCTGACTGAGAGGATTCTTCTTCGAATCGACCGTACCTGATCTAGGTAATGCTAGCGGAGGGAATCGTTTTATTTAACGTCTCTGCTATGCGGAGATTTTTTAATGAAAAATAAAACCAACATTGTAGAAACGATTACAGAAATTGGGCTATTTGCAGCACTTGGCTTTGTTCTTGATGAACTACAAGGAATTATTGCAAAAGGTATTTTTGTTAATGGCGGATCTATTGGTTTTGCAATGATTACTGTAGTAATAATATCATTTCGTCGAGGCATTATTCCTGGATTTTTAACTGGAATAATTATTGGATTATTTGATATGGCAACTGGATCTTTTATTATTCATCCAGCACAACCTTTACTAGATTATATTTTGCCTTATGCATTAGTTAGCATCAGTGCATTATTTGCACAAAATTATAGAAAGAATACTAACAAAAATCTTTGGATTATTATCGCTGTAACTGTAGGTGGTTTATTTAAATTACTATCTCATTATTTATCAGGCGTTTTATTTTGGGGAAATAGCAATAATTTTGCATGGAATTTATCTTACTTATCAGCACCTGTTTATTCCTTAATTTATAATTTTGCATTCATCGGTCCAAGTATTGTAATTTCAATAATCATATTAATTTTAATTAATAAATCGTCACAAAAGATATTAAATCCAGAAATAAAATTTTATGAAAATGTTGATGACGAAACAGCTTCCAAACAAAACTTAATTTGGCCAATAGCTATTACTACTTTAGGAACTGCAAGTTTCGTTTATTTTTTAATTAGATATATAAAAAGCTTTGAAATGTTAACCAATCCTGATAGTAGTATTGAATATGCTTTTAATTCTGATTGTATGGTAATGTTTTTAACTGGACTTTCTTTGACAATTATTGGAGTCTGTTATCTTTTGTTTGCTCTTAAGAAAAAAGCAAAAATCAAATCAGTTTGTTATAGTCTAATAATTGTTGATATTTGCTCATTAATTTATTCACTTTCAAGACTAATAAGAGTTTATCAAAAATCACTCCAAAACTACATATATTGGATATGGTTTAGTTCATGCATTATTTTATTAGTATTTTTAGTTTTTATAATTTTAAAGAATAAACAAAAGAAAAATTAATTTTTTAACCAATTTATAGTTTTTAACCCATTTTTGCTGAGAAATTCATTGGTTTTTATAAAATGATTACAACCAAACCATCCACCTTTATTAGCACCAAGAGGAGATGGATGAGTAGCATATAAAACCAAATGATTTTTATTTGTTAAATACTTGCTATATTGTTGAGCATTATTACCCCATAGCAAGAATACGATTGGTTGATCTAATTCATTTAGCGTTTTTACGATATCACTACTTAGCATTTTATATTCTTTTATATTATGAGAAAGTGGTTGATGTTCACGAACAGTAAAAACTGTATTAATTAATAACACGCCTTGCTTACATAAATAGGTTAAATCTCCACCTATATTCAACAAAGGTACATTATATTCTTGTTGGATCTCAGAATATATATTTACCAAAGAAGGAGGAAGTTTACATGAATCAGGAACAGAAAAAGCTAAACCCATTGCTTGTCCAGGTTCATGATATGGATCCTGTCCTATAATAACCACCTTTACTTCATTCATTGGAGTTAGTTCAAAAGCCTTAAAGAGGTTTTCTCTTTTTGGGTAAATAACATGGTCAGAATATTCTTTATCAAGAAAATTCTTTAGCCTAATCATGTATTCTTCTTTATTAATTTTGTTAAAAAAATCTTCCCAAGTCATAAAATAATCATATCATTTTTCTACAAAAGTAGAAATTATTAGGTATAATTATGCTATGAAAGTTTTGATTGTATTCAATCATCCAGCACCATATAAAGTTAGAATTTTTAATGAACTTTCTAAGTTTGTTGATTTAACTGTTATATTTGAAAGAACAAAAGCTAAGGATAGGCCAGATATTTTCTATAATTGCAATGACTATCAATTTAAAACTATTTTTGTCAAACATGGTTATGTCGGAAACGAAGGAAGCATATCAAGCGCTGTTAAAAAATATCTTAAAAAGAATGCAAAACAATTTGATCAAATCATAATGAATGGCTATTCTCATTGGTCAGAAATCAAAGCTATTAAATATTTAAACAAACAAAAAATCCCATATACACTTTTAATCAATGGCGGAATCATAAATAAAGATGAATCTTCATTTAAGAGAAAATATAAAACCAAAATTATTTCAACCGCCTCTAAATATATGTCTCCATCACAAGAATCTACTAACTATCTAATGTACTATGGAGCCAAAAAAGAAAATATAAAACAATATCCTTATAGTAATCTTTCAACAAATGATATTAAAAAAGAAAATGTTGATAAGAACTTAATTCGTAGAAAGTATAGTTTACCTGAAAATGGGAAAATTTTTGTTAATGCATCTCAGTTTATTACAAGGAAAAATAACTTAGAGTTAATTAAGAATTTTGAAAAACGCAAAGACTATCTTTTATTAATCGGACAAGGCCCAGAACTTTCTATTTATGAAAACTACATAAAAGAAAAGAATCTAAATAACGTAATAATCAGACCTTTTGTAGAGAAAAAAATATTATTTGAAATACTAAGTTGTTGTGATGTTTTTGTTACACTTGCTTTGCAAGATATATTCGGACACACCACACTTGAAGCTCTTGCAAATGGTTTACCTGTTGTTTCTTCTAACAAAGTTAATAGTTCGCTTGAATATATTAAAAATGGCGTCAACGGTTATGTTGTTGATTTTGATAATCTAGATAATATCCAAGAGGTTCTTGATAATTCTCTTAAATTAAAAAGAGAAGATGCTATTAATTCATGTCTAAATAATACATTTGAATCATGTGGAAAGGCTCTCTACGAGATTTTAAAAAAATGAATAGGATTATTTATTTGACTACCGCTCAAAGCCAAGAAGATTTTGCAAACAATCTCTCTTTTTGGAAAGCGGCTCCAAATACATCAAATCAAAACTTCCACAATAAAGTAATTAGAGCCCTAGCTTTAACAAATCAAGTGGATGTAATTTCAGTCCGACCAATAAATAAAAATTTCGAAAAATCAGTATTAAACAAAGAAACAAAAATTAAAGACAATATTACCTGGCATTATGTAAAGGTTACACAAAGTAAAATACATAAATTGTTGTTCTTAAATAACTCAATAAAAAACACCATCAAAGTTAATAATCAAGACATCATATTAGTTGATACTTTAAACTTAAGATTATTAAAGTGTGCCAAAACCATATCCAAGCAAAATAATGCAAAAATAATAGGGATTTGCACGGATTCTCCGCAAAATATCTCATTTATTTCTAAAAATTATAAAAAGAAATTAATTGATTTAGGAAGAAGTTTAGAGGGCTATGTTTGCTTAACTGAAAAAATAAATTCTCTTTATAATATTCACAAAAAACCATATCAAATTATAGATGGTATTAACGAAGAAATTAGTGACTATGGAAAACCTCTAGAACAAGGCAAATATATTTACTTTGGTGGATCACTAATGCATGAGTATGGAGTATTTAATTTAATCAAAGCTTTTGAGGAGTTAAATCTCAATGATATAAATCTTGTTATATGTGGACACCACGAACCCGCAGATTTTAAAGAAACCATTAAAAATAAAACTAATATTCACTATCTAGGTGTTAAGTCATATAACGAGGTTGCTAACTTAGAACATTATTCACTTATGGCAATAAATCCACGTCCAATTAATTTATCAATAGATGAGTATTCTATTCCAAGCAAAACATTAGAATTTATGATGAATGGCGCTTTAACTGTTTGTGTAACAAACAATTTACTAAGTCACTACTCAAACTGTTTAATATGGTCGAAAACCGGAAACAAGCAAGATTTAAAAGAAGCAATTTTAAAAGCTTTAGATTCAGCTGTAGATAGAGAGCAAATGATAAACTTAGCAAAAGAAAAAGTCCTAAATAGAACTTCCTTTAAACATATTAATAAAACAATCAGCAAATTATTTTAAAGATTCAATAATCTTATTAGTAACTTCTTCGACAGAAAAATGACTTTGATAATATTGAGAATTCATTTTGCCAAACTGTGCTTTTGCTGCTTCACTCATATTATCGATTGCTAAGATAGCATCTTTAATTGACTCAGGATTTTCGTCTGCAAGCACAGCACCACCAGCTTCATTTAAAATTTTACGACCATCACCTTTTAGCACGCCAATAATTGGCTTTCCAAATGCTAAGGCCATCATCAATTTATTTGGTATCGTTTTTCCAACAACGCCATCATCCTTCAAAGAAACATAAATAGCATCAGCGCTTTTAAAATAGGAAGCAGCCCTACTAGCAGCCATTGGTCCATAATAAATAATGTGCTCTCTTAACCCACTATTTTCAATATCTTTAATTAATTTATCAGTTAATGGACCCATACCAATTACATGAAAATATATTTTTTTATCTTTCAATAATTTCATTGTTTCTGGGATTAAATCAATCAACTGAATCAAGCCTAAATTACCGCAAAAAAGAATATTTGTTCCTTCTTGATATTTGTAAGGGGTCACATCAGTATTTGTTACTAAAGCACATTGAGGAACAAACTCTAAATTTGTTGTTGGTAATTTTAAAACTTTCTCAAAATACTCTGCAAAACTTGGAGAACCTATAAGAATTTTGTCTGCTTTTTTGTAAATTGATCTAGACCATTTATAAAGTAGTTTGTATGCCAATGATGACTTTCGAACAGCTTTAGTTACTAATACACTTTCAGGCCATAGATCTACACAATGAATAATGTGTTTTACATGATGTTTTTTCTTATACAAATTACCTGCACAACAAATAGTAACAGGAGATAAGCTCATTGAATAAACAACATCATATTCTGTTTTACAATGTCTAACCCACTTTTTAGAATTCTTCCAAAACGAAAGATAATTCTTAATAATAGAAAATCTAGTCTTTTTTCTAGCACATAAATTAACTCGATGAACATTCACACCATTAATAACTTGCTCTTTAATGTGAATATATTCAGGAAGAATATGATTGTATCCATAATTTGGTTTGCCAGTTAAAACATCAACATCGTGGCCACATTTTACAAGTTGTTCAGCAATATTAGTAACAACGAAATTTTCAGGGTAGTAAAACTGACAAATTACTAAAATTTTCATATCGATATAATAACAAAAAAGATATTAAAGATAAATAACTACCATTTTGAAATTATTTCAAAAAAAACAATTATTAAATATAATATAAGACGTGGAAGACAAAACAAGAACTAATGTAATTGTAAATATTGTTAGAACTTTAGTTTTAACAATTTTATCTTTTATAACATTCCCTTGGGTCTGTAGATATTTAGGATCGAATGCTGTTGGAGCATATACTTGGGCTAATACTTTCGTATATTATTTTTTAATTTTGGCAAAGATTGGTATTCCTAATTTGGCTATTAGAGAGTGTGTAAAAGTTAGAAACGATAAAGAAAAATTGTCCAATAAAGTACAAACATTCTTTATTATCCAATTAATCACCACTGCAATTTCATTTGCTTTAATGACTGCTCTTGTTTTTTCAGTCTCTCAATTTAGAGATTCTAGCCAATTAATATTCATATTGTCTTTAAACTTTTTAGCTGGAGCATTTTCATTTGAATGGTTATTTATCGCACTAGAAAAACAATTCTATATGTGTGTTAGAAGCATCATTGTTTTAACTCTTTCTGCAGTTTTAATTATTGTCTTCGTTTCAAATCCATCAGATATTTATATTTACTCATTAGTAACGATTTCAGTCACTGTATTAACAACAATTGCTAACCTTGTTTACTCTAGAAAATTTATTTCATATAAGAAAACTATGCCTTATGAAATAAAGCCATTAATAAAACCATTGCTTGTCATTGGAGCAATTTCATTAACAATTGCCTTCTATAACCAAACTGATACTTTAATTTTAGGTTTTATTGATGAGACAAAAAAAGAAGTAGCAAGTTACTCTGTAGGTATTAAAGGAATAGATATTATTATTGGAATCATCACTGCTTTATCGACAGTATTTATTCCAAGAGCTGCAATATGTTATTCAGTTGAAGACAAAAAATACTTTAATAGATTAAATGCTTATTCAATGAACATTTGTTTATTTATTGTTTTACCAGCAATAGCTACGATGACAACTCTTTCCAAGCCTATTACTGGTCTCATCTCTGGAAACTTCTCTGGAGATCCTTCATTAGGATATATAAATGCACCATTAGTATTAACTATTCTTTCATTAATGATGCTTACATATACAATCAGTGACATTATTTATGGACAAATACTATTGCCTACTAAACGTGAAAATTACTATTTATATGCAATATTAGCTGGTTCAGTTCTTAATGTTGTTTTCTCAATTGTTCTTGGAAAATATGTGTTTAAAAATAATCCTTCTATAGGAGTAGCAATGGGAACTACATTAACTGACCTTTGTATTGTTATCTTTATGATTGCTACATCATGGAAATGGGTCAAGAAAGCTATATTTAATAACAACACAATTAAATTAGTTGTAGCTGCCTTACTTGTTCTTGGACTATCAATATTAATTAGAAATCCAATCCTTAACTTAACTTATTCTATAACTCATTCTTTATCTACAGCAATGACAATTGAGCTTATAGGTGTTGTTCTTATTGATGCAGTTTTGTATATAGGCTCATTATTAATAATGAAAGAAGACTTAGTCTCTTCTATCTTTCTTAGAAAGAAGAAAATAATTGATGAGAAATAAAAATCTTAAAGAAAATAAATTTAAACGTTTTATTGCAGTCACATTACGTGGCTC
This sequence comes from Bacilli bacterium, assembly GCA_024408075.1. GTDB lineage: Bacteria > Bacillota_I > Bacilli_A > RFN20 > CAG-826 > UBA2450. Next base: position 45,383 of record JAKSVK010000002.1, read on the forward strand.
TATTAAACTTGTTTCTAAGAAAAAATATATTGAGCTCCAATATAAATACATTACTCATCACAAGTTACATTTTAATAATCCAGTCAGATATACTGAAAAGCTCCAATATTTAAGATACTATGTATATCCAAAAATGCCTCTTGTTAGTAAATGTGCTGAAAGAGTTGGCGTTAGGGATTTTCTAATAGAAAATAATCTTGAAGAATACTTAATTCCAGTTATTGGAATATATGATAAGTTTGATGATATTGATTTTGATAAACTTCCAAATCAATTTGCAATGAAATGTTCTCATGGATGTGCCATGAATTATATTTGTTTTGATAAAACCAAAATAAATAAACAAGAGTTAAGAAAAAAGTTTAACAAATATCTAAAAACAAACTACGGCAAAAAAACTGTAGAGCTACATTATTCACCTATAAAACCTCAAATTATTATTGAACAACTTATGCTTCAAGATGGTCACCTTCCAGATGAATATAAAATCCATTGTTTTAATGGAAAAGCTAAAAATTTGTACCTAGTTACTGGAAGAGGAAATGATATTAGATATACGAACATGTATATTGATTGGACACCATTTGATGGATCACAATTTAATGGTTGGAAGAAGCTTGATTATATGCCTGAAAAACCTGGAAATTTTTCAGAAATGATAAAAATAAGTGAACTTTTGTCAGCAAAATTCCCATTTGTTCGTGTTGATCTATATAACATCAATGGAAAAATTTATTTTAGTGAAATGACATTTACTCCAGCAAAAGGAACATTGATTCTTGATGATGATCAATGCGACTTTGAAATGGGTAAATGGTTAAATATTAAAAATTATTTAAATTAGTTCCAACTTGTGTAAGGAAGGAACATTTCATATAAGAACAAAGCATAATCTAAGGACTCAGGAACACCTGGAACACCTTTATTATGATTAATTAATTCATCATCAACTGTATATGTAATTGAGAAGCCAACCATTCTGGATAAATTTTCGTTCTTTAAATCAAAAGCAAAGAATATATAATGACTTCCATTATTTGTATCTTTATTTTGAATACTTGCTGTATAAGAATTTCTCACAAGTTCATTAGCAGCATTTTTTGTATATAAACTAATTGTTAAGTCAATGACTGAATTATGATATAAGCTTGATTCACCATCACCTGCTGTTGGATTATTATGTACTCTAACATTTTCAGGTCCTGATTCATCCATTCTTAAGCAAGGAAGTTTACTATCGGTTGTAGATTTAAATTGCAAAGCAAAGTATGAAAGTTCAGAACTTTCTTTTTCAAATGATCCAGAAAATCCATTTTCATCAATTTGAATTCTAGATAATTGGAAATATCCACCACAAACAATTTGGCCATCGAATAACTTAGATTGATAACCGTAATTAAATTGTTTATCTATATTATTCATTTTGTATTCTTTAGCATAGTCAATTTCATCATACATATCAGGTTTAGTAATCATACGAGCATCATACTTGTATAAATCATTAAATGATGTAATAAATTCATCTTCTCCTAATCTCTTTTCAACACCTTTTTTAGCATTTTTATATGTTGGGTCCCAGTACTTATAATAATTTTCCTTATATATAGGAGAATTGTATTTGTTTCCTTCAACTAAATAAGATAATGAATATCCACAACTAGAAACAGCAATTAATGGAAGAAATATTAATAATTTTTTAAGTTTCATAATCTACCTCCATTACTATTTGTTCCTCTAGCGTTCATATAAAACAAAATTAAGACAACAATCATAAATGGTCCAGTCATATAAATTGGTGAATAAATTTGATGGAAGATTCCATATTCACCTTCATAGAAGAATAAACACATAAATGCAAAGAAAATAACAAATGCAAGTAAGGCTAAGAAATAACGCTTTTCTTTCATTTCTAAATATTTATTTTTAGCAAATCCTTTAAACCCAAAGAAGAATAATGAAACAAGCATTATTACTCCAATAAATCCTGAAGTCATAAAGCTATCAAAGAATGCTGAACCAGTAAGGTGAATTTCAATTGTATCCCAAGGAGTAATTTGTTCAGCACAGAATCCAAAGATTCTTTGTGAAGTGAAAATATCTCTTATTCCTTCGTTATATCTTCTTACAATCCTATTTGTATTTAATAATTTATTTAATAAACTGCTTTTAGAAATTGCATTTGCAACTGATGGAACATTCTTATTTAAGATCATCACAAGTACAACGATTAATGCTAAGGCAAGTCCAACATACATGATAATTTTAGGCCATTTATGTCTGCCTATTTCAAATTTGTTATATAAGTAAATAATTAAGATAATTAATCCCACTGCTATAGCAAATACTAGTCCAATTAAAGAAGGAACAAATAATAAAGCTAAAATACCTAAAACAATAAATCCTACATAAGTTAAGAATATTGTTTTGTTCTCTTTATATTTGGTATAAATAAGAGCAATCCCACTAGTAAGTAACATCGCAGGATACATTGCGTAATGAGACATTTTAACTTCAATGAATTGGAAGCCTTCAAGAGCATATGCTAATTGGCTAACTTCAACTTCACTTCGTTTGCCTCCATAATACATATAATATCCTTTATATTTTAAGGAATAGAACCAACCGAAGTTGATTAAATTTATTAATAAATTAATAAATACTAATAAAGCTAAAGCAGAAAACATTACTAATACAAAGGTAGATAATTTGAATGTCTTATTCTTAGCTAGAATATTTCCACATAGAGCAATAGAAAGTAATCCTAATGGAATAAAAATAAGTTGGCCAATATTAAAATCATTAATACGTAAATGACCAACTGAGTAATTACTTAAAGCAGTTAATAAAACAAATAACATCAATGGGAAAAATAACTTGATTGAAGACATAAACCCATCAACTTTTAATTCATTAAAAGAAAGTAAGGCAAGTAAAAGAAGTAATACAAGACTCAGAATTCCAAAAAATAAGAAACTATTTCCAAATGAAAAAATAATAAATGCAAATACTTCAATAGCTAGAAATGAACCTAGTATTGCATAATTTGATAGTTTTGCTAACTTTTCTTTTAATTTCATTTACTTATATATTATATACAAAAAATAACGAGGAAATACTCGTTATTTATTTATCTTATTTCTGAATAATTATTTTTCAGTTGAATAATCATTAAAGTAATCTTCATCTAGATCATAAGATTCTCTACATTCTTCAATAACTTCAAGAATCTCAATTGTTTCTTCGTCAGCAATGTTTTCTTTGTTTCTTGGATCTAACATAATAATTACTCCCTAATGATGTATAACTTGCTAAAAGATTACCATTTATATTTATATAACTCAATCTAAATTTCAATATGATTGGACACTGTCCAGTTTACTTAAAAATAGTTAGATTTTACCACCGTCGTTAATGAACAAAATTCCAATACATTTAGGTCCACAATGAGAAGAAATTGTTCCCCCAGCGATAGTTACATATATTTTTTTAAATCCTTTTTCTTTTAATTTATTTTTACAAAGTTCAATCATTTCATCAGTTGCGTGTGAATGAGTAACAAACCCAACTGACAAATCTGGGTTAGCAAATTCTCTTAATGTATCGTTACAATATTCTTCAACACAAGAAAGTTGTTTGCCCATATATTTACCACCGGGATTCATTTTCCCATCTTTAACAACAATTTGAGGTCTCAGCCTTAAAAGCTGAGCTCCTAATTTCGCTAAAGAACTACATCTGCCTCCCTTATGAAGATAATCAAGTGTAGAAACAACAAAGCTTGCTTGAACAAAAGGAATTCTCTTTTTAACAAGTTCAACAATCTCATCAGCATTTTTTCCTTCTTTTACTAAGTTAGAAGCATAAATAGCAAGTAATCCAATTCCTGTCGATAAACTTCTTGAATCAATCACATGAACATGTTTATTCTCTTCAGCAACTAGTCTTGCATTATTATAAGCAGAAGATAATTCGCTACATAAAGAGATGTGAATAACTTCATCATAATCTTTTAATAATTTATTAAAATGCTCTTCGTATTGAGCAGAGTTAACTGCACTTGTTTTAGGTAATGTGCCAGTCATATCTACATAATCAAATATTTCAGTCGTGTCCATGTCTCCATCTTTGTAAGTTTTATCTCCGAGAAGAATAGAGAATGAGCAAGTTTTAATGTTATATTCGTCTAAAATTTCTTTGCTTAAATCAACAGTTGATTCAGCACTAATACAAATTTTCATAGGATTTCCTCCGTTTTTTATATTATCAAATAATTAATAAAATTAAAAGACTAGCAACTGCTAGTCTAATATCCATCTGGTGGAGTCGGTGGTATCGAAACCACGTCCGAATAGGGCCATACAACAACTTCTACAGCTTAGTCATATGTTTATTATTAACTATAAGAGAAGATATGAGTACTCTTTATAGCGAGATTAACAGGGCTTCGCGATAAATTAACTAATCAACTTTTTACCACTAGTCTTTTGGTATGACACCTTTTCCAAGCGTGAAAGACTAAAACCTTGGAAAGATGCTCTGTTCTAACTAAAGAGTTAGATCCCTATGTCGGGTAGACTATGCTAAGCAGAGAGATTGAGCTCTAGGAGCTCTGAATAAACTGTTGCCAGTTATTAATTTTGGTTTAAGGTTACCAACCGCTGCAGTTATTGCCCTGCCACAGTCCGTCGAATCCTTTTCGACCCCATGTGCTGAATTATATTAACACAATCTATATATAAATAGAAAGAAAACTCTAAGAATTTTCTTATTTTCTATTTAATAGTTTTTCTCTTTTTAATAACAATAATAGAAACCAATAAGCCAGTTAAGACAGAAACAAATGAAATGAGTATTACAATTAAACTATTGTTAGATCCATTATCAATTTTTGATGTATTCAAATTTATTAATTTATTTTCAACAGGTAGTTCAAGAATTATTCTTTCACTTGCATCAACATGTAAGTTATATTCATAAGCCATTCTTATTATCTTATTAAGATAGGATGTAGTAATTTCTCCTGTATCAACAAAAGTCTCGTTCCACTTATTTGATAATTTAGCCTCTTCAATCATCGCGTTATATTCAATAATGGCTTGTTTCATACTAATTTTGTTTTCACTAGAATAACATGTGCCAATTTTCTTAATAAAAATAATAGTAGCAGAAGCCTGTTCTTCACCCGTAAAGTATAGTTCACTGGAATTTACATTAGTCACATCCACAAAAAATTCACAAGTTTTACTAATAGAATTTTCACTATAAGTAGCTAAAAGTTTTTTCTGACCTAATGAATTGCTATCAAAACCATCAGCGAATCTAATAGATGTTGGGTTAACAATACTTTCACTTTCATCATTATAAGATGCAACAAAAGTGTAATTAGTAATGTTTGGCTCTTCTTTAAAAGGGACATCTTTAGCAGTATTTAGTCTAATATCAATCAAATATTTGTCGCTCACAACAAAGCTACATGTATCAGTAAATCCACCATCTTCAGTAGTAACAGTTATGACACCTGATCCAGGTGCAATTGCAGTAACTAATCCTGTATTACTAACCGTAGCAGACGATGTATTATTTGAACTCCAAGAAACATTCTTATTTGTGGAATTTACCGGCAAAACCTGGACATTTAACTGAAAATTTCCGCCTTTTATTAAAGAAATTTCACTATTTGAAATGCTACATCCTTCAACAGGAATCGTGCTTGAACTTCCTACATAATTAACATCAATTGAATCCACATAACATACACCAGAAGTTGATGTATAACGTAAATAAAAGTACGAATCTTTTGCCCCACTTGTATCAATAGTCAAATTCTTATTTTTAGTGGTACCAGTATAGGTATGAACAGTCCCGCTTGTACTACCTGATTTGTCAAAAACTTTGTCGCTAGTTTTTAATTCGAAATCTTTTGAGTCATCAGAATCTTTATTTAAATCAATCGAAACTGAGTAAATGTTTCCAGGTACATCAACTTCATTAAAAAATCTGCCAGCTTTATCACTCTTATTAAACTGCATACAGTTAGTTTTTCCGGCATAAATATAGCCTTGACCTGAAACTTTATTGTTTGACCAGTTATACCAATTGTAAGATCCGCTTGCAGAAGAGAAAGAATCACGTGTAATTGAAATCTGCCCATCAACCTTTTGTTTATGAATAACAGTAATATCTACAGTATCAGTTTTAACAATTGAATTTTGTGTAGCAGTAGCAGTGATAATTGCTTTACCTTGGCTAACACCAGTTACAAGACCATTACTATCTACTTTTGCAATGGAATTATCGCTTGAAGTAAACGTATATGTTGGAATTGGGTAAGAATCTTCAGGATAATTAGCAATATTTATTTGAGTTGTGTCTTCTGTATAAATTTCATCTGTCACGGCAGTCGCAGTGATACTTTCAAGTTTAACGCTTTGAGGTTCAATAACAGTGACATTGCAATAAGCTTTAACATTAGTGTCTATCACAGATGTAGCTGTAATTTTCGTATAGCCAGTACTTAAACCAGTCAAAACTCCTTCACTAGTAATTGTAGCAACACTTGGATTTGATGATTCCCAAGTGACATTCTTATTTGCACTTTCTGGAGTAACTGATTTAACAAATAATGTTTGAGTACTTCCCAAAACTAATGCTAAAGCATCAGTGTTTAATTCTATATCGGTAGGTTTTGATGCAACATAAGGATCTTTAGAACAAATCGATCTAGTTTTATCATTTGTGTTACCCCAAACTTGACATACATATTCAGGGTGATCAACAAAAGGATTTCTATTTCCTTGTAAGTATTGTCCACCATTATTTCTATTAACTTCTCTTTCATTAATTGGATTATCAACGTGCCATTCAAGTAATGAAATTAAGTCGCCTATAGAGTTGTTATAGCTCATATCAGCGCCTTCTTTAATCTTTAAAGATGGATTTGCAACTGCACAATAAAAAATGATACGAGCACACTCGCCTCTAATAGAGTCATAAACACCAATATTATCAGCAAATGCTTTTACTGGATCCCATCCATTTGCTGAATGAGCCATACCAGTTACATAACTTGAATTGCCACGATTGCTATTTTCACTACTAATAGTTGGTCTAGGCATGAAAATATCTGAATCGACACTTCCACCACCTCTAGAATCTGGCCAGACGTGTTCTCTATTCCAACCAGTAGTTGATTTTCCGGAATAAAAACTTAGAATTTTAGTTCCATAAGGTTGACCATTAGAATCATATACAACAGTGCTAGGATCATAATCGGTATATTTAAACATACCTGTTGGACTTGTTCCCATTGAGCTATAGCCAACATTTTTCCTTTTCATTCCTTTATTTAAGGATTGAAGTTTACCAAGTAATGATGTTCCTGAACCTGAAATTCCATTGTAGTACGTTGAAACATCTACAGGATAATGATCAACTGCAAAAGTTTGTTTATAATCGTTATTTTTAATTAAACCAATTGTTCCTAGAAGGGTTAATGTTATTGCTCCTAGAGTAAGGAACTGAATTGATTTAATTTTTTTCATAATTATTTACACTCCTTCTTATAGTAATATGTGAAGCCAATAAGACTACCAATAATTATCAAACTGAATATTGCTATCAAAAGACTATTTTTGTTATCAGACACTAGAGAAATATTCTGCGTATTTTTAGTTAATAAATTATTGAAATTAAAGCTTTCTCCATGATGTTTAGCCCACATAGTCATTCTTTCGCGAGCAGTGCTAATTACATAATCTGTTGAGGACATAAATTCTTCTCTTTGTGAGTCAGACATTTTATTAAATTGAGTTTTTGCGATTGAATATTTAGTTTCGCATTGGTTATCTATATCTTCAAACATTACATAATTAGCAACATTTAAAGCAGTTTCTTCATTAGAGTAATTAATGGTTATTTCATCAAGATATAAAGCGTTACTATTAGAAATAATACCAATAAATTTATATGATTTGGTTACAGAAATCGAAGTAGGCTCCCCGTTATTATAAATTATTGAACCAATTAGAGTTCCTTTCTTATCTGCAACAAACAAATCATTGGTTTTTTGGTAAGGTGTGTCACTTCCAAAAATGTTTATAGTACGTGTTAAAGTTGTATGAGTATTCCAAACAACACTAATTGATTCGAGTTTTCCTCCAGAAACATTTGTATAAATTCCCCTATTATTATTGTTTGATGTAATTTGAATAGCACCATAACCTTTAGCTGTACTTCCACAATAATTAGCAGTGGATTCAATCGTATCGTTGTTATCACGATTTTTATCAGAAAAATCAACGTATTCTGATCTTGTTGCGTCAAAAGTGTCACAAGTCAACACATCAGAATAAGTATCAATTTGAGAATATTCGTTCCTGGAAACATAGACACTTAAAGAACAAGATAAGTCTTTATAATGTACGGCATTTTCAAATGTTTTATTTGTTCTTGCACCACCAGAAAGCGCATCGCCATAAAGAAATTGATAACCATCTGAATCAAATGTAAACCCTGGTAAAATATTTCCAAAATTATCAACGACAGTAATATCATCAGTTGAAATAAATTCACCCACTTTAAAATCCTTATTAACCATAGCACTAATGCTGGTTACTTTTTCATAAGTTGAATAGTATATTTTAGCTGAAATGTTTCCAGATGTATCATTATGAACCGCACTAAATACGTCACTTCCATCAATAGGTGTTATTATAGTAGTTTTATTAGTACCTTCTGCTATTGCATTAGTCCACGTAGACTCTTTCATTGCATTAGCAAATCCCTCTGTTGTTGATGTAAACTCAACTTTATCTATTTTGTATCCTTCAAGAGGAGTAAAAATAAGGGAATTGCCAGTATAAAATCTAGTTGACTTGTTTTCATCTTTACCACCCAAATAATTATCAACTGGTGTCCTACCTTTTTCAGTTTTTTTAGCTTCCATTGTTGCAAAACTTGAACGCCAAATAACAGAATCAGTTGTATATTTTGGATCGTAAGATGCTATTGATAAGTCCCATGTAAATGTTCCACTAGTTTTAGTAGTGACAGTCAATAAATAAGATGCAGTCCTTGTAATACCTTTCTCGTTATACGTTACAACAACAGTATATTTACCAGGCTTAGACATATCATATCCACTAAAAGAGGAAGAATAAGTAACATTAGAAGAAGTATTGTTTGTGTAATGTGCAGTGACAATTCCGCCAAATGAAAACTCATCATTTGTATTTAATTCAGTAGTTTGCCCGGAAATAGTAATATAATCCAGTTCTCTATCAACTGGAGGTTCAATATTAAAATCATTTATTGTATCTAAAAGAGGCTGAGCATAGCCAGTTGAAGAAGGAGAATAATTTCCAGAATCACAAGTTCCCCAAATGTATTCAGCCCATTCAGGAAAATCAATAAATGGATTTCTATTATTAGTAAAATTTTTAAATACTAAATTATTTCTATGAATTTCAAACTCATCTGGTGGATCTAATCTATTCCATTCAAGTAAATCTTGAAGGATACCAATTTGACCCTTTTTTGCAGTCGAAGAGGTATATCCTGACATTCCGGTATTCCAATTTAGTTCATTAATAATTTCTAAATTTGGATTTCCAGCATCAATCCCATCACTATCATTGCCGGAATAGTAATTGTATCTCGCAGCCATATAAAAAATAGCTCTAGCAATATCTCCTTTGTCAGAATCTTGTGGTTCAAATACATTATAAGTAGAATTTTTAAATGTTTTTGATGAACCAACCAAATTTCCGCTTAATGTTGATGCATAATCTCCGGCATCAGTATATTTTTTTGACTTATCAACATATCCATAATAATTGTTACTATGAATAGCACCGTTTACTTTGCCGTTGCCAGCCCATAAATGCATTAAATCTCCACGTGCGCCAACAGCTTTTTCTTTATTGTCAAATCCACAAGATTTTTGCCATATATGTTCTTGATTAATGCCCCATTGATCTTGGTTATGATTTCCCCAGGCTTGAGTATTATTATCAACGTCTCTATTTACGTACAGTGCATGAATATAAGGATTAGAACCAGGATTTGATTCGTTTTTACCATACTGATAATTGCTAATGATATTAGATTTAGCATTGTAACCAGTTATAGCAGTTGCAGGTGATTTTTCCCAATCACGATCAATAATTTCGTATGCTTGCCAAACAGCAGTAGTAGCACCACTTCCATAAGAAAAATATTTTTGTCCATTCTTTAATATTGGTTTTAAATTCTTTAATAAGTTCGTACCACTCTTTTCATTGTTTGAAAGACTATTTAAATTAGAATAATACTCCCTAATTTCATCATCACTACAATCATTCAAATCAATATTTGTAGGTACTGTATTCAAAACATAACTGCTCGCTTCAGTTTTATTGGTTGGTTTTTCCCCTAAAAAAGCAACACATCCCAATGAAAAAGCAAATAATAAAGGTAATGAATAAATCCCAATTTTTTTCATAGCGTATTCAAATTATGCTCTTTTTAATTGATAAAATCAATAAATATAGTTCAATAATCGATTCAATCAAGTATTTTACTTTACAAGAAATAGTTTTAACTATACACTTTTATTGCTTATTAAAAATAGGAAATAGTTATGTCACAAGTAAAAAAATTAAAGAAAACAAAAAAAGGAATGTCGCCTGAAGCTAAGGCTAATTTAGGTTTAACATTTAAAAGTATTATCTCTAACCAAGCCTGTGTTGACGGTGGTAAAGATGCACCATGGTGGATTGCTGTTATATTCCTTATTCTTTCAATTTTGCTTCCATTAATTCCTATTATGACAAAGACTAACAAATTAAGTGGTTCATCATTTTTAGAAGGATACAATTTCAAAACTGATGAAGGACTTTACGAAACTACAAGAAACCTTGTTGAAGATCAAAAAATTAGAGGTGTTGTTGTAGGAAACTTACTTTCATTTTATGAAGAAGATGAAATTGGTCATAATGAATTAATTGAAGACGGTGATCCAAGACTTGCAACTTTAGATGAAGGTGGATTAGTTCCAGTAGCAACTGTTATTACTGAATTTGGTCCAGATCAGGGATCTGAATATACTTTTAGAATGTTTATTACTAACTTAACTGGTTCAGCTTTTGAACTCTTAGTTAATCGTTTAGCTGAAGATAGATTTGTTCAAGGTTCAATTAAACCAAGATCAATTGAAGATGATATTACTACTTTATATTACACTCCTAGCTTTATAGCTATTGGAAAAGATTCAGCTTGTATGGCTTTATTTGGTAGGCATCAATTAAATCCATCTGCTTCTTCTCCTGCAGGAATTGATTACACACATACAATTAACGGAGAAGATATCTTCTATTCCTTATTAGGAAGTGGAGAAAGCATTAATGAAAAAATTGGAACTACATTAGTTAAGTACCAAACATTCTTCAAAAATGGTTATGTAAATGCTAAAAGTGTATTGTTTAGAAAAACAACTTTAATATACTTAGGTGTTTATGCTGGTCTAGTTTTATTCCTTGGTGTTATGGTATTTATCTTAACTCGTGGTAAAAATAACGTATTTAAATTCTTATCATTCTTCACTTGTGAAAAGATTGCTTGGTGGGCAGCATTTACACCAGGTTTATTAGGAATGATATTAGCCTTTATTCTTCCAGGAACAAGCGCGATTGGTCAAATGGCATTCGTTGTACTTGTCTCACTTAGAATCATGTGGCTCTCAATGAAACAGTTAAAACCTGTTCAATAGAAAATAACGACTAGCAATTGCTAGTCGTTTTTATTAATCTCCATAATCACTTCCGCGTGATTTATCTTCAACAAATATCTTGAGTGGATTTGTTATGTCTTGGATCTCTAGAATTATATATCCAGGGATTTCAAATGTATTATCTTCAAAGTCACCTACAAAAATAACTTTATGATTTTGTTTAACTCTTTTAATAATTGAGTCAATTATGAGTTGATATGATTCTTTATGTCTTTCTTTAAATCCATCAAGTTGAGAATAAAAAATAGGTTCAATGTAAAAGTCATTATCCTTATCAATAATATAATGATCAATTAAAGGATATTCACTTTCATTCACTAATTTGAACTGTTTAAATTCTTCTCTTTTCATTTGTGGTATGTCTCGTTATTCAATATTTTAAAACTGCGATAAATTTGTTCAAGAAGTATTAGTCTACTCATCTGATGAAGGAAGGTAAATTTTGATAAAGAAATAAAGTCATTACATCTATTTTTTAGTTCATCACTTAAGCCATAAGAACCACCAATTACAAATGAAATTGAGCCTGCATAAATTTGGAACTTTTTCTCTAAATACGCTGCAAATTCTGGAGATTCTAATTGTTTTTTGCCTAAATCTAGTCCAATTAAAAATTCATGACACCCTACGGATTTTAAGACTCGTTGTCCTTCAATATCTTTTGCTTTTTTAATCTCTCCATCACTCGGATTATTAGGCAATGATTCATCTTTAAATTCAATAACTTCTACATTGCAATAAGGTGTAATTCTTTTAACATATTCATCAACACCTTCTTTGTAAAAGTCTTTTATTTTTCCAATCGCATAAATTTTAATTTTCATAATTTCCTCCGATAAGTGGAGTCCACTGATTTGCACATCTTAATTTGAATTTATTTAAGTCTAAATTGCAGTAATCAAAAACTTTTTTATAAGCGTTCACTGCATGTTCAGGTGTATTACATTCTTCACTTAAATGAGCCAAGATAATTTCACTTGTTTTATCACCAATAATTTCTTTAGCTGCAAAGGCACTGTCTTCGTTACAAAGATGTCCGCATTCTCCTAAGATTCTTTTTTTAAGTTCCATTGGTCTTAAACTAGCCATCAACATTTGAATGTCATGGTTTGACTCAATAATTAAATAATTAGGATTATTAACTAATGAATTATTTTCACTTAAATAAATTCCTGTATCAGTCATATATACTAATTTCTCACCTTCAGAAATAAAAACATATCCACAAGGATTTATCGCATCATGACTTGTTTTAAAAGGGACTATAATATCATTTAAAATTTTAATTTCTTTATTTAAATAAATAACATTAGATAATTTTCCTGGAATTGTCCCTTCTAAAGCATAAAGTTTTTTAGGTGAAAATGTTTTAATATTTTTAATATGATCTGTATGATTATGAGTTACAAAAACAGCATTAATATCTGTGATTTTTTTATTAAATTTTTTAAGTTCTTCTTCTAAAGTTGCAATTGCTATTCCCATATCAATTAGGAATAAATTATGCTTAGTAAAAATAAGTGTAGCGTTACCTTTAGATCCACTTGCAACTATATCAAAAAACATTTTTATTCTTGTTCAGCAATTTCGTTCATTGCTGCTTCCCATTCAGGAGAAGGTTGATCAAATTTTAAATAATCTTTATAGAAGAATAATCTAGCAGTACCAGTTTGACCACTTCTATTTTTAGCAACAATAACTTCTGTATAAGAAGCATTGCCAGGAATTTCTGCTCCAAGTTCAGCTTCTTTTTTAGCTCTTACTAATTCGTATTTATCTCTTTCACTTAGTTGAGCACCTTTTTTATTAGCAATTTCATTAACTCCGTTTTTCTTAGAAGAATCATAATAGTCTCCTCTATATAGGAGCATAACAATATCAGCATCTTGTTCGATGTTGCCACTATCACGAAGATCAGACATCATAGGTCTTTTTGTATCCCTTTGTTCAACCGAACGGTTCAATTGAGATACAACAATAACAGGCAAATTCAAGTCTCTTGCTAATGCTTTTAAAGCAAGTGAAACTTGTCTAACTTCTTCTTGTCTATTATCCGCACCTTTACGATTTGAATTACTAATTTGGACTAAACCTAAATAGTCGACAATAATTAAGCCTAAATCTGGTTCATGACTTGCAAGTTTTGTACTCTTAGCGATAATATCGCTTAATTTATTACTTGGTGTATCATCAATATAAATTTTAGAATCTGCAATTTCTTTAAAACCAGACATTACTTTTGTATATTCATTAGCACTTCTAATTTTTCCTGCATTAATTTGTTTACAGTTAACACATGAAGAGATGGCAACTAAACGATTAAACAACATTTCTTTACTCATTTCGAGTGAGAAAATAGCAACTGCTTTTTTAGCTCTAGTTGCAATTCGATGAGCAAAATTTAAACATAGAGCAGTTTTACCAACTGAAGGACGAGCAGCAACAATAATCATTTCACCACCTTTAAAGCCTTGAGTAATTTGATTAAGTTTATCGTATCCTGTTGTTAAACCAATAACATCACTATCAGTTTCTCCGTCTTGTAAAGTTTGTAAATTAGCTTCTACAACTGGAGCAATATCTTTAGTAGGAATAAATGAAGAAACATGTCTTCTTGAAACACTATCTTTAAATGCAGCTTCGCTGTCTAAGATAAAATCATTAATATTTTCAAGTTCTTCGCCTTGATATTTACTATCAATATCTCTAATAGTTTTAAGCATTTTTCTTAAAACTGAGTTATCTTGAACAATCTGAATGTATTGGCTAAGTGTAGAAGAAGCAACAACTGTTGCAGTACATTCACCTAAATACTTTGCACCACCAATATTTTCAAGTTCTTTATAGTTTTGAAGTTGTTCAGCAACAGAAAGAACATCAACATCTTTATGTTCAATGAACAATGTCTTTATTGCTCTAAAAATAAATTGATGTTTGCCAAGATAGTAATCTTCTTCTTCAGTTGAAGAAACAACATCATTAAGGAAGTCTTTTTTAAGCATTGCACTACCAAGAACAATCTTTTCTGCTTCTTGGTTATAAGGCAAAAGAGAACTTGCTTTTTTAATAGTTACATTCTTTTTATATTCAGCCATCTCTTAATCCTTCCTTTCTGATATATGTACTTTAATTTCACCAATGATACCTTTATATAATTCGATTCTAAGTTTGTAATAACCAACAGTATCAAGGTTACCTTTATCTACAAATTTTCTTTTATCAACAACGATGCCATATTTAGCTTTAAGTTCTTCTTCAACTTGTTTAAGTGAAATGGATCCAAAAGCTTTTCCATTTGATCCTACTTTAGTTTGAAATTCTAGTGTAATTTCAGCTAATTTATTCTTAATAAGATTTGCTTCTTTTTTTGCATTTTCTTCAGCAATTCTGGCATCTTCTTTCTGATTTTCAAGAATTTCTATACTTTTTTTACTCACTGGAACAGCAAGTCTATTCTTTATCAAAAAGTTATTAGCATATCCATCACTAACAGTAACTTTTTCATTCTTTTTTCCGAGCTTTTTAACATCTTGTAATAATATAACTTCCATAACTACACCTTATGTACATTTTGTGCATCACTCATTGCATCATTCAAATATTTATCAACAGTCTCAATTAATAATTTTTCGACCTCTTCAATATCACTCTTATAGAAAGTAGCAGCAGCCATAGTAAAATGACCTCCACCACCCATTTTTTCACAAATGAGAGAAACATTAATTAATCCATCACTTCTAGCAGATAGTTTAATTTCTTTAGATGAAATTCTTCCTATAACAAATGAAGCATGAACACCTTTCATTGATAAACAGGTTGTTGCAGCTTTTGAAATTGCGACATTATCATAATATGTATTTTTATCAGCGATTGAATAAACAACACCTAAATTAAGTGTTTTAACATTGCTTAATAATGAAGTTGTTTCTTTATATTCTTCATAATCATCTTTAAGTAAGTCATCAGCTAAAGCATTATTAGCACCAAATTCTTTAAGAATTGTTGAACTTTCAAATGTTCTGATACCTGTGTTATTACTCTTATAGAAGTCACTATCTAAGAAAATTCCAGAAAGCATAATTGTCGCATAAGTTGGAGAAACATCAATACGAGGTGAAATAGAAGCATATCTAATTAATTCAGTAATGATTTCTGTTGCACTACTAGCACTTGGATCAATATAATCAAAGACTAATGACTCAATATATTCTTCACCACGACGGTGATGATCAATAACAACAATACGACCACTCTTTTCAAGTAAGTTAGGTGCCATAACCATGTTAGGTGTATGAACATCGACAACAACAATTAATGTATTTGATTCAACTAAACCTTCAGCAGCTTTAGAAGAAACAATTAATTTTTCTAATTCTTGTTTATTAAAGCATGAAGTAATTGCGCTTCTGGTTTTACCTTCGGTAGCTTTTAAATCAATAACTAAATTAGATGGGACATCACATCTATCACAAATAGCTTTAATTCCTAAACAGGATCCAAGAGAATCCATATCTAATTGAGTATGTCCCATGATAAGTACATTACTAGCATTACTTATTAAATTAATAAGAGAATCAGCTAAAACACGAATACGTACACGATTACGTTTTTCTTGTGCTTCAGTTTTTCCTCCATAGAATTCCATTTCACTACCATAAACACTTACAACAACCTGGTCTCCACCACGGCTCATTGCAATACTTAATGCTGCTGTAGCAAGTTCATTTAATTTAACAACATCAGGGAAGGAGGTAGCTAATCCAATGGAAAGAGTTAATGGAATATGCTCGCCTTCACTAGCTTCTCTAACTTTATCAATAACCGAGAAATGATCTTCCTTCATTTTTTGGAAAGATTCATTAGTACAAAGCATTGAATAATTGCTATCTTTAAATCTTCTTAAAAGAATTCCAAAGTTTTTAGCATAATCAAAAATAATATTTTTAACTTTTGAAATTGTATCGTTATAGTCTTCTTCACCTTTAACAACTTCATCAAAGTTATCAATAGATAAAATTCCAATTACAGGAGCTTGTTGTCTGCTGTAAGTATAAATTTGTTCGTAATCAGTATTGTCTTTAAAGATCCATAATCCTGCTTCAGGGAGATATTTTACTTCGTAATTTCTGTTATTAATCATAATTTTAGAAGTGCTATCAATAGAATTATTATCTTTAAGTTCAGCTAAACGAGGCTGCCATTCAAGAATGTTTTCTTCAATAATATCGATATGACGTTCTCTGAAAAGATCATTAGTCCAAAGAATGACATCATTTTCATCTGTAATAACAAGTCCAAGCATTGCAAAGTTATATGCTTCTTGAATATCTTCTCCAATAACTTCTGCTGCTTTTAAGTCTGATTTATTTCTATAAGAAGAATAAATAATTCCAATTACCCAACAGTAAATAGCACATACACCAATAACGCAAACTAAAGTAATGATGAGATATTTTTCTTCAAGTAAATCAGCAAAACCGCCGGCGTTAGTGAAATAACATCCAGCAATTGCAGCTGCACCTAAAAGTAAAACAACTACCAATACATAAGTTACGATGCTTAAAGTGTTTAGTTTCTTCTTCATAGTATAACTATTATATATTAATATTATACGAATTGCGATTTAATAATCGCAAAATAAAAAAATCTCGATACAATCAAGATTTTGTTGTTGTTATTATTTTATATATAAATAATATTTCTATCAATACAATATATCCAAAAAATAAAAAATCTCTTCAAAGAAGAGATTAATTAATCTATTAATGCTTTTATCTTAAAACAAGAGTACAAACAAGAGCTAAGCAAGTCATCATCACAGGGATGTATGGCTTTAAAATAATCTTATCTAATTTAATATTTGGTGTTTTAACAAATGTTTTGATTAAGTATGCGATTAAACCAACGACCAAGGTATAACCAATAGCAATTAAGTTAGAGTAAACTGCATATTCAATCCATTTTGCACTTCCGTATTGGAATGGAGCAAATTGAATAAAGCTTGCTGATAATAAATAAACAGTATTTGCTAAAGCAAAACAGCCAAACATTTTCCAAGAAATTAATTCTTTTGGTTTTACAAATGCAACCACTCCAGCAAATGCTAATGATTCAAGAAGAATATAAGCACAAGGTCTTAATGAAAGAGCAAAAATAGCACATACAATTGCTTTAATACCAGCAACTAAAATTCCCATATAAGCAATACCACGAGCATTGCCTGATTGTTTGTAATACATTCCCATAATTGCAAAAGCAATTGGAACTAAAATTGTTGTAGCGCCACCCCAAATACCAGCAATTCTAATAGCAGGCAAATGTAAGATTGTTCCAAGTGTAGCTTCAACTATTCCCCAGACTGCGCCAAAGAATAAAACAGTTAGAAAAGTTTTCATGTGATTGTTCTTTTTCATAAAACACCTCGTAAATGACTATTCTTATTTTTCTAAATTAAAGGAAAATTTTCAAGAATAAAATTTTTCTCGCACGCGCAGTCATTAACCTTAAATGACACGCTCATAAAAATATTTTTTTAGTTATAAATTAGACTGATTATTTTGTTAAAATGGTAGCATGCAAAACATATATGAAAAAATCAATGAGTTAAGAAAGCTTGGCAAGGATCTTGTTTTAGTTACTGTGACTGAAAAAGAAGGCATGGGTCCAGCTGATGTTGGCAAAAAAATGCTTGTTGATGAAGATAATAATGCTTTAGGAACTGTCGGCGGAGGAGCAATTGAGTTTTACGCTAGAGAAAAATGTAAAGAAGTTCTTAAAGAAAGAAGATCATTCTCTGAAAAATATCTACTTTCTGGTAAAGAGGTATTTGTTGATAAAGAAAATGTAGTACTTCCAATGGCATGTGGAGGGAAAGTTACTTTATTTTATGAATTTGTTGGTCCTAAACAATATTTATATATATTTGGAGCAGGTCATTGTGGAGCTGCACTAGCAAGAGTTATTAAACCTTTAGGTTTCCACACAACTATTATCGATGAAAGACAAGTAGTTATTAATCAACTTGATGATTCTGCAGATATTAAAGTAGCAGAAGGATTTGTTGATTACATTCATAATCATGGTTTAAGAGAAAACGCTTATATTGTCGTTTGCACTCCTAGCCATACAAATGATTATCATGTTTTAAATGCAATATTAGAACAAAAATATAAACCAGCCTATTTTGGAATGCTTTGTAGTAAAAAGAAAATTGCTGAATATATGGAAAAGGCTTATGAACAATTTGGCCATGATATTAAGCTCGATAATTTCTATTCTCCAATCGGTCTTTCAATTGGTGGCAATTCACCTGAAGAAATCGCCATTTCAATTGCAGCCGAAATACTTTCTGTTTACTACGGAAAAGAAGATATTAACTCTCATTTAAGAGATACATTAGATAAAACTATTTTGCCTAAAAAATAAAAAAATACGTTGTTTTTGCAAGGAAATTCTAATTATTTCCTATTTTTTTCACACATTTATAAGTTATAGGAAGCATTAAAACTTCAATTACAATTTCGATTCCAGCATAGGTTAACGCACAAAATAAACACTGCACAAATGTCCAATGAAAACCATCCAAAAATATCGGTGCAAAAATCATGAAAGTAAAGATATTGAAGATTAAATTATCCAATAAAGTAGAGGCGGCTGTTGAGCCGATAACTCGTGTTGTTATTGCTACTTTATTTTTTGAATCTTTAAATCTATTTCCTATGAAGTGATTAAGAATTGCATCAAACGAATTGGAACAAACAAATGCTATTGCACTACTAATTATGACAAACCATGTTCCACTAAATACTTTTGTGTAAATGTCACTATTCTTAACCCCAGGTATAAAAGAAATTAAATAGAGAATTAAACTAACAAATAAACTTGTTGCTGTAGCAAGAATTGTCATTTTAATTGTAGCTTTAGGGCCACGAGTAATAGTTACAACATCAGAAATAACTACTGCAACCCATGTAATAATAATTCCACCATCAATAGCGATAAGATTATTTTGGTATATAGTTTGTCTAGCAAATATATTCATTAAAATTACAGTTATGATAAAAAGCCCAAGAAGAATTCCAGGAATGGTTTTTATATCAGCTATAAAATTTCTAAATATATTTTTAATTTTTGTCATGAATCTATTATAAATATATCTTTTAAACCTGTATATTGATTTAATCAATACATTAAATATTTAATGACAATCTTAGGTATATACATTAAAATATACCTAATGAATAACATTTTTAACCACTTAAAAGTTACGCTTATCAATAATGATATTTTAAGGTTTGAATATTGCCCAAATGACAACTTTTCAAATCAAGAATCACTATTTATTTCAAACAAAAAAGCAAGCAATAATCAACTAACATTTAATAAAATGGACGTTGTTTCTTTTTCATACAATGATTTTGAAATTTCTTTTTTAGAAAGTGATCCACTTAATACTTTAAAAGTTAGTAAAGATAACAAAGTTATTTATTCATATCACAATATTAAAAATACTGGTGAACTTGCTTTACCAAATAAGACACCTGAAGTTTTTCCTTTAATGGATTTTCCACGACTTCTTATTCCTTATGATGGATATGTAAAAAATAATGATGGTTTTATTCTTCAAAAAGATGTTAAAGATTTATACTTATTACTTTGTAATCATGATTATAAAAAATTAAGAAAACAATTTATTTACTTAACAGGCAAAAATGAAATGCCTAGACTTAAGAATTTTGGATTATTCTCTTCTAGATATTATAGATATAGCCAAAAAACTGCTATGGATATGATTAGAAATTATGAAAAACACAAAATTCCACTAGATACATTTATTTTAGATACTGACTGGAGAGATATGGAAAAACTTCAGGGATGTGGATATACAGTAAATAAAGAACTATTCCCAAATTTAAAAGAATTTTTCCGTTTTGCACATTCTCATAATCTCCAAGTTATGATGAATGATCATCCACTACCACTTAGAAATGATTTAACTGTATTAGATGAAGAAGAAATCGAATATCGTCAATCAAATTTAACTTCATTTTATAATCAAGGTCTTGATGGCTGGTGGTATGACCGTAACTGGATTTGTAAATTAAATAGTGTTGATAATCTTATCGCTTCTGAATCCTTAGGAAATTATCTTTTCCATGATGTAACTAAACAATTCCATTTAGGATTTGTCATTGATCAAGAAGTTTATAAGCGTAGCTTAGTTATGAGCAATATCAATAATATTCATAACGGACAATATAAAGAAATTTTAGATTCAAGAAGCCATAGATATTCACTTCAATGGAGCGGAGATACTTTCTCTGATGAACAAACTCTTAGAAATGAAATTGTTAGCTTAAATAAATGTGCTAATAACATGATTGCATATTACTCATCTGACATCGGTGGTCATATGGGCAATCCAGATAAAACTCAATACATTAGATGGATGGAATATGGAGCATTTTCTCCTGTTATGCGCCCACACTGCACATGTGATGTAAAGAAATTCAGAGAGCCATGGAATTATGATAAAACAACCTTAAATATATGCAGAGACTATATCAATATGCGTTATCGTTTATTGAATGTTTTCTACACTGCTGCATTTAAGAATGTTGATTCAGGATTAGGTATCTGTTCACCTTTATATTTAACTTATACAAATGATAAAAAAGCATATAAAGAAGAAACTTCTTATTTAATTGGAAACTCAATCTTAGTTTCTCCTATTTCAGGGGCAGGAAAGCCTCATTCATTAACTAAGAGTAACTTTACTAATAAATTAAGATTAACTATATATCCAAATGATAAATTCCAAGGACCAGTAAGTTATTCAAAAACTGTTTCATCTTTTAAAGATATAGAAAAATTCTATAAAAGTGTTAAAACTAAAAATCCTAAAGTTAAAAAATTCTCATTTAGATATAAAGGAAATTTACTTTTCAAACATGATTATCAATTATCTTTGCAACATAATGTAGAAACTAGAATATATATAAATAATAAAGAAATACTTAATGATTTTGGTCACTACTATCCATGGTTTAATGAACTTTCAAGATGTAAAAAGAATAAACAATATCATTTAGTTGTTGAATCAGTTCAACCAAGAAAGACTAAGTTATTAGATCTAATCTATTATCCAATTTATAAAAATTCTCATAAATATAAATTTTACCTTCCAGAAGGTGAATGGTTTAATATCTTCCACCGTAATGTATATCAAGGAAAACGTTATATTAAAGAAAAATATAAACTAAATGAGACTCCTGTTTTTGTTAAGGCTGGTTCTTTACTCGCTTTATATAAAACAGTTGATAACATTTCTAAAATGTCTCTTAAAAATATTGTTTATGATTATTACACTTCTAAAAAAGAAGACATTAATGATTTCTTCTATGAAGATGATGGGATTACTACTGCCTACTTGGTTGGTGAATACCGTAAAAATGAATATCACACATACTTTAAAGATAATAAGTACATTATTGAATTAAAAAAGACTAACAAGATATTAGATGATGATATCAAATTTAGGAACGTTATATTCAAAGCTCATATAAGAGATAATGAAACTATTGATAAAGTATTAATTAATGGCGAAGAAATAAAATTTAGACGTCATGATCACAATAAAAATTCATTGCCTTTTGTAGACAATGAATTTTCGAAAGATTCAAAAACACTTACTTTTAAATTTAGACAAAATATTTTTGAAAACTATATTATTGAATTAAAAATAAGATAAGGAAATATTTACTTTTATAAGAAAAATATACGGGTTTTACTGTTATTTTTAATATTTTTAAAATTAAAGCTAAAAATTAATTAAATCACTAACTAATTTATTTTCTCTTCTTGAATCAAGAAATTTATCTACAAAAACTGTTGTTTCATTTACGCTATACAAAACAATATATCTTCCATTAGGCAATACAAATTTCCGAATTTGCTTTCCTAAAACAGTCAAGCCTTCAACAACTTGGTACCGAAAAGGAAATTCTTCTAAAGATTTGATTTCTTTAAAAATAACACTCAATTCTTTATCTGCAGAATTTTTATTTACATTTGCTAAAAATCTTATTGAGTCCAATATTGAATTTTTAGCATCTTCTGAAATAACAACCTTATATATCATAATTTTAAAATTTTTCTAATATCTTCTTCAGCATCACTCAAAGAACAATCTTTTGCACCAGTTAATCTTTTATATTCAATATCTAATAATTCTTCTTTTAATTTTAATAATCTTTCTTTTCTTTCAAACGCTTCAATTGACATTAAAACTAAATCGCCTTCTCCATTTTTTGTTAGGTAAATAGGTTCATTTATTTTTTTGCATTTTCTTGATATTTCGTTGTATTTATTTCTTAATAATGTTGATGCAATAATTTCCATAATTCACTCCATTAATTTTATTGATATAATTCTATCATTATTTTTGTATTAGCACAACAAAAAGAGACCTTATTTCTAAGATCTCAAATTTTAAAACAATCAGGTTATTATTTTGCTAATGCTTGAGCAACTGAAACAGCAACAGCAACTGTGGCACCAACCATAGGGTTGTTTCCCATTCCGATAAGTCCCATCATTTCAACGTGAGCTGGAACTGAGGATGAACCAGCAAATTGAGCATCACTGTGCATTCTTCCCATTGTATCTGTCATACCATAGCTTGCAGGTCCTGCAGCCATGTTATCTGGGTGAAGTGTACGTCCTGTACCACCACCTGAAGCAACTGAGAAATATTTCTTGCCTTGTTCAATACATTCTTTCTTGTATGTACCAGCTACTGGGTGTTGGAATCTAGTTGGGTTAGTTGAGTTACCAGTAATAGAAACATCAACACCTTCCATATGCATAATTGCAACACCTTCACGAACATCATCAGCACCATAGCAACGAACTGCTAATCTATCTGGGTTATTACCATATTTTGTTTCTTTAACAATTTCAACTTTACCAGTGAAGTAGTCAAATTTTGTTTCAACATGAGTAAATCCATTAATTCTAGAAATAATCTTAGCAGCGTCTTTACCTAAACCATTTAAGATAACTCTAAGTGGTTCTTTACGAACTTTGTTTGCTTTTTTAGCAATACCAATTGCACCTTCAGCAGCAGCGAAACTTTCATGTCCTGCTAAGAATGCAAAGCATTTTGTTTCTTCTGATAAAAGCATTGCGCCTAAGTTACCATGACCTAAACCAACTTTACGATCATCAGCAACTGATCCTGGAATACAGAATGATTGTAATCCAACACCAATCCATTTAGCAGCTTCAGCAGCATTTTTTGCTTTGTTTTTAATTGCAAGAGCAGCACCGACTGTATAAGCCCAACATGCGTTTTCAAAACAAATAATTTGGATGTCTTTTACCATTTGGTAAACATCTAAACCTTTGTCTTTACAAATCTTTTCTGCTTCTTCAAGTGAAGCAATGCCATTTTCATTTAAGCACTTATTGATTTGTGCGATTCTTCTTTCATAACCTTCGAATAAAGCCATTGTCAGAACCTCCTACTCTTTACGTGGGTCAATGAACTTGACACCATCATCATATCTACCATATTGTCCTTTAGCTTTTTCTAAAGCAGCTTCAGGAGTTTCACCCTTCTTTAAGAAGTCAGTGAATTTACCAAGTGATAAATATTGATAACCAATAATTTCATTATCTTTATCTAATGCCATAGAAGTAATATAACCTTCGGTTAATTCAAGATAACGTGGTCCTTTTTCTTTTGTGGAATAAATTGTTCCAATTTGTGAACGTAATCCTTTTCCAAGATCTTCAAGTCCTGCACCAATTGCAAGTCCATCTTCTGAGAAAGCTGATTGAGTTCTACCATAAATAATTTGTAAGAAGAGTTCTCTCATAGCTGTGTTAATAGCATCACAAACTAAGTCAGTATTAACTGCTTCTAAAAGAGTTTTACCAACAATAGCTTCGCTAGCCATAGCAGCTGAGTGAGTCATGCCTGAACAGCCTAATGTTTCAATTAAAGCTTCTTCAATAATGCCCTTCTTAACATTTAATGAGATTTTACATGCACCTTGTTGTGGAGCACACCATCCAATACCATGAGTAAAGCCACTAATGTCTTCGATTTTTCTTGAATATACCCATTTACCTTCTTCAGGAATTGGAGCACAACCATGAGAAGCACCGCAATTGACTTTGCACATGTTTTCTACATCTTTTGTATATTTCATCAATATATCCCTCCTAATGTAACCATAAATATATTAAATATTTAATTAAATAATGTAAACAAAAAGGAAAAAGATTTATACTTTTTCAATTTTTCGAAATGTTAATTTTCTTTTTTCCCCACATTCAATGTTATTTGCAAGTTCCCATCCTTCTTTTAAATGAGACTCAATTACTGCATTAGACTCATCACTAGTCACTAATACAGTTTTGCAAGTAACATGTTTTTCCATTATTGATCTAATTTGATCATCGGTTAATTTCATAAGTCAATTATACTTTATTGGTTAATAAAGATATATAGTTAATCAAAACATGTTTATACTTTTTATCAAAAATCATAAAATTATTGTATGAGAACTTATTACATCACAGGTATAACAGGTTTTGTTGGCTATAATTTTTACTTAAAAATCAAAGATGAAGATGTAAAAATTATCGCTTTTACGATGAAAAATGATAGAAATAAAAAACTCTTTGAAAATGACAAAAAAGTCACTTTTGTTGATGGAGATATTTCTAACTTTAATGATGTCGAAAAGTTCTTATCTACAAAATCTGAGGGAGAAAAATATATCATCCACATTGCAGGTAAAATCACTACATTAAAAAATGGAGATCCTTTAATAGACAAAATCAATTATGTTGGAACTAAAAATATAGTTGATGTTTCAAATAAATATGACTTCAAAAAAATACTTTGTGTCTCTAGTGTTGACGCGATTGAAGTAAATAAAAAAGATAATAATAAAATCTATGAGCCTTCATACTATAATGAAGAAAAAGTTGAAGGAATCTACGCGAAAAGTAAAGCTAGAGCTAATAATTACATCATAGATCACTGTAAAAACTACATTATCATATTACCTAGCGCAATTGTTGGACCAAACGACTATACGGGTGCACCAATAAATGTTGCAGTTAATAAAGTTGTATCAAACAAAATGAAGGCATATGTTTCTGGCGGATATAACATCGTAGATGTAAGAGACGTTGTTGATGGCATGCTTGCTGCTATAAATTCTCCTTATGTTAATACTTCATATCTATTTGTTGGTCATAGACTTTCAATAAAAGAAGTACTAAGAAAAACAGCAAAATTAGCTTGTGTTAGTAATCCTCTTTTTGCAGTTCCACACATCTTTGTTAAGATGGTTTCGCCTTTTATTGTTTTATCTGCAAAAAGGAAAAAGAAAACCCCATTATTTACAGGGTTTGCTATGAACTGTTTAAAAGTTAATCCTAATTTTTCACCAGATAAAGCAATTAAAGAATTAAATTACAACGTTCGTGATTTAGATTTATCTATAAAAGATACAATCGAATTTATTAAGCATAATAATTAACAGGAATTTTCATATTATTTTTAAGCAATAATTCATCCTGTCTTTTGAAGTACTTTTTAAAGAATTTGAAATAACCTTTGGTGTTTTTATTTACATAGTTATCTTTAATAGAAGGATCTTCTACTAATTGTTGATATTTGAATGGTCCATTTACTACCCAATGATTGAGAATGCCCATATTAATCGCATCTTTTGGACAGTTATAACAGCATCTCATACAAAGCGCACAACTTGTTTTTGCTCTGATCTTCCCTTTCTTATTAATATATAAAGAATTAGTAGGACAGTTATTCACACACATCATACATCTTGTGCATTTTTTCTTTTTAACATGAAGAAGAGGTTTATTCACAAAAGCTGCAATCCATTCAATTCTAAACAGAAATGAACAAATATGACTACCAACACCATGTTTAATATGTTCAGGATTATTTTCAAGAATTCCTTTAACAAAAACTTTACATAACGGCTCTAAATATAGATACATTTGTTTAGCTAATTCATCCTTATATCTAAACATGATGTTATAAGGCATAAGGAAATGTTTCTCAGCTATTAAATGTAAGTTTTTCCTCTTTAATAATCTAAGTGGTTTACAACTACTTGAGTTGTTCATTGGAAAAGGTTCACCACTAACTTTGTAAATAAATAATGGAATTTTTTTATTTGCTTTTTTAAGTGTTTTTAAAAACTTATAAAATGGCTTTGCAATGTTAAAAGCATGAATCGGATAGCCTATTCCAATCATGTCAAAATCATCTAAATTATACGCAAATCCCGTATTTTTTTTATAAATATAGTGAATTACTTCATGATTAAAAGATTCAAATTCTTTTTGAATGTAATTCCCACAAAGTAAAGTATTTCCTGTACCAGTAAAGGTTATTAAAAGAATTTTCATTAAATGTTATTTATAATCTCCTGGATTTGGATAACATCTATCCATTGTTTCTTTAATTGATTCTTCAAGTCCACCACGAGAAATATGTAATTCTTCGCAAACTTCATCAAGAACTTTTTCAGGGACAACTAAGTCTTTTGACATGACTTCTTTCATGACTAAAGCATAGTCAAGTCCACCTTCTTTTCCTTGTTTATGGAATCCTTTTTCAATATGTTTAGCTCCCATAACGCACATCCAAGTAGGAGGTAAAACGACTTTCTTTTTAATTCCTTTGCATTCACTCATATATTGAAGCATCCATTTATATGATTTATTTTGATCACCAACTGGATATCTTGCTCCATCTTTACCATATTCTAAAGCTCCAATTGCTGACTCAGCAATATGAGTAATGCTTGTCATAGTTGTACTCCCTTTTGAGAAATAAACTATCTTATGTCCATTAACATATCTATCTAGGAAAACATCTCTCCAAATTGGGAGTCTTGCTTCCATTGAACCAAAGATGTATGGATATTCGAGAACAACAACTTCCATATTTTTCTTTTGTTTATTTAACAATTCAGCTTGTTCGACCCTACATCTAACATAAGGATGTTTTTCTTTAAGTTTCATTTCAGGATGTTCACGATCAAAATATGCGAAATATGAGTTGCATACAGCAGCTTTCTTGATACCAGCTTTTTCTGCAGCTCTAAAAACTTTTGCACAACTTTCAACTAATCTAAAATGGAAGAATTCATATGCTGGTTTCTCTGGTGTATATCGATCATCTGGTCCAACAGCATAAAACATATAATCATAGCCTTTTAATAAAGGAACTAATTCTTCTTCAGTAGCAGTAAAAACATCACAAATGGTATTCTTAATTTCTTTTGGATACCAACTTGCTAAATCTTTATTTACTAAATCATCATCTAAAACAGAAATAGATGCAACTTCATAGCCCTTGCTTAAAGCAAGTTTTGCAGTGTAGTAACCGATAAAACCAGTACCACCAATAATAATTAGTTTTTTCATTCAAGTACCTCTTAAAATAGATTTATACATATATAATAACGGATTAAGATTTATAAATAAAACTTAAATATATTCGATAAGAAAGCAAATAAGCTTTGATTTCAATAAAGATTTGGTCTAGAAAGTCATTTTTCTTTTATCATATTTACTGAAACCATAAAAGTCTCTTTATTAAAACCTGAAATAATAGAGTCATTATTTTTAATAAAACGCAAAACGTCTTTTTTGCACTCATCAAAATTGACTTCATTAAATTTATCTATCAAAACTTTTTTCAAAGTATCGAGTGAAAATTGTTCATTGCTATCCAAATAGCCAAATTTTCTAAGACCATTATTTAAAAATGATAAATTCACTTTAGTATCTTTTGACAAATAAAATAGGTAATCGTAAAAATCTCTGCCCTTTAATCTTGAATCCCATTTTCTATTTAAAATTGCAATCAATTTTGAAGCAAATAAAGTTTCCATATCAAAAGTTTTCACGAAACATAAATTCGGCTTAAAGAGTAAAAGATTCTCAAAATTTCCTTCAAAAATGCCATTTTTTCCAATTTCTACTTTTACTGATAGAATTTCATTAGAAATAATTTTTCTTGTAAATTTTGGATAAGTTATCTCAACCAACATTTTAAGATTAAAATTAAAAAAATATGATTCAACTGAAGTTTCTTGTTTTTTCTGTTTACTAGAAAGTTCACATTCTAATCCAAATGAACTCAACGTTTCTTTTGCTTGTAATAAATATTTTTTAAAATCAAATTCTGTTGAACAATTCGTCATTAAAAAATCTAAGTCTTCAGAAAATCTTGGTAATCCTCTAAATATACGTAAAGATGTCCCTCCATAAAAAACTGCATTTCTGAAAAAATCATCTTTTGCAAGACCACAAAGTATGATTCTTTGTATTACTTCTTTCATTGAATTTTTAATATCTTCAAGAGTAATTGGTTCATACTCTTTAATTAATGATAAAAATGAATAATTAATCATGTAATTCTCCTTTTAAATACATATTCATAAACAAATTAACGTTAGACGAGTGATAATAAGGCTGTAATTCAATCAATATATTTTTGTCTAGCCTGTCTAGTACTATTTCACTAATTCGCATGTTTTCAAATAAAAATCCCAACATTTCTTTTTTGGTTCTAATAATCGGCTTAACTTTGTATAAAAAATCTAATAATGCTTTTTCTTTTAAAGCAATTCGATACATATATTCGCCATCAGAAATATAGTTTACAGCAAGAGGAAAAACTTCAGCAGGAACATCACAGTAAGTATGTATGAAGTCCCATTTGCTAAGTTGTATGCATCTAAATCTTCTTCAGCAATTGAAATAATATTAATACCTTGAAGAGTAAAGAAGTCTTCATTATAGTAAAGCATTGTTGGATTAGATAATTGTGGAAGAGCATAAAGGTTTTCACCTTCTCCTTTCCATTTAGTCGCATAATTTAATCTATATCTATCAAGAGAATTTTGAGAAAAATCAGCAAGATCTAAAACTCTTTCACCATTAGCATCATAAGTTATTAGTGATTCATCCTCAAAATAAGGATCTAAATTTTCAAAGAATTTATCTTCAACAGCCTTAATCATTACTTGATCATAAAGTGGATGAATATCAACTTCAGTAGGTTGTTTTGTAAAATCAGCAATATTTAGAGTTTCAGCAATATTTCCTGTTCTATAAATTAATTTCACATCAACTTTGTCGATAATACCTTGACCACTATTGTATGCGTCTACAACGCTTTTAATCATATCTGCATTGTATCTATTTCGAGTGGTCCACAAAGTAATGGTTACTCCATTATTTGACTTATTCTTTCCACAGCCAGCTAAAGCAAATAATGTAGCAGGTAAGACTAATCCTAATAATACTTTCTTATTTTTCATAAAACGAAATCCTCTCTTTAAAATTTATTAAAATCTTTATTTTTATTAACTACTGCTTTATCGCTCATTATGCTGAAAGTAGATTCTTTATCGAATAAATGAATAAATGATTCTTCAAAACCAATACAGACAGTTTCACCAATATGTGATTCAACTCGATATGGAACTTTAACATTTATAAGTTGATTGTTAAACCCATCTAACAATAATTGAGTTTCATTACCAAGGTTCTCAATATCTCTAATTACGAATTGTAACCCATCCTTATTTGGAATAATATTTTCACCCCTGATGCCAAGAATTACTTCATGTTCAAATCCATCAATGTATTTTTCATTGATTTCACGTAACATTTTAAGTTCGTAAGTGAATTTGAAGTTATTGTCAAATGTAAAAGTAACTCTATCTTTATCTGATTTCATTACAACATTAAACAAATTCATTTGTGGTGTCCCAATAAAACCTGCTACAAACAAATTTTGTGGGAAATCAAATAATCTAGTAGGAGTATCAACTTGTTGAATCACTCCATCTTTCATTACAACAATTCTATCTCCCATTGTCATGGCTTCAACTTGATCGTGAGTAACATAAATAAATGTTGTTTTTAAATCATTATGTAATTTCGTAATTTCGCTTCTCATCGATACACGAAGCTTTGCATGCACTATATGATAATGATGGCAAACGAACATCATATCCTTGAGTAATAGAATCACCATAAAAAAGAAATTTAATAGGTTTTTGCACAGGTTTTACAAAAGATTTCTCATCTATTTCAATATAATCAATATCCAATTTATATAAGCAAGGTAAGTAGATTGTTACTCTGGCAGGAGTCTCATAAAGCTTAAATTCGAATTCACCACTTCTTCGCGAATAAAACTCTTCTCCATGATGAGCAATAATATTATTATTTACTAAAACATCTATATACCAAAACAATCGTGATGATGCACTTTTAACATTTTTATAACCAATTTTAATAAATTCTGAGTTAGTGTAAAAATCAAGAACAACATTGCAAGTTGCATGTGACCTTTTTTCATAATCTTCTCTAATCCAATCACTATTAGTGAAATCATTAATAGTTTCATCTTTCATTCTTTCAAAATGAACTAAATTATTTTCTAATGAGATGGACTCGTAGCCAGAAGAAATTTGTTTAATAGTTTCAAATGATAATTTCATAATTAAAATTTTTCCTCTTCCTCTTTATATATTTGACCCAAAGCTCCATTTGGATGCCATTTAATATATTATTTTGTATTAATGAGTTTATATAAGAAAACTTTTTTTTGCAGTGAAGTTAAGAGAAAAAATAATATTTTGGTACATAATCTTAATAAATATTTAAAGTTTTTTTAAGAAAAAAACAAAAGGACCTACCAAAAGATAGATCCTATAAGTTTTACTAAATTTACTTCAAATTAGTCAGCAACATATGGTAATAAAGCCATATATCTTGCATTTTTAATAGCTACTGCTAATTCTCTTTGATGTTTTGCACATGTTCCAGTAGCTCTTCTTGGTGAAATTTTACCATTTTGAGCAATGAACATTTTTAACATTTCTACATCTTTATAATCAATATATTTAATATTGTTTTTCTTGAAGTAACAGACTTTTTTATGTGGTCTAACTTTTTTAAATGCCATTTTATTAATTTCCTTTCTTAGAATGGAAGATCGTCATCGGTAATTTCAATGCTATCTACATTCTCTTCTTTAGTTTCTTCATTAGCTGGAGTGCTGTCATCAAATGGTGGAATATCCATCTCTTCGTTTTCGACAGCTTCTCTTCTTTCTAAGAATTGAACTGAGTCACATAGGACTTCGATAACACTGGCTTTTGAACCATCACTTTTTACATAACTTCTTTGATTCAAACGACCTTCAATACCTACTAATAATCCTTTACGAGCAAACTTACTCACATTGTCTGCTGAAGCTGAGAAGACAACGCAAGGAATAAAACTTGTTGTTTTAGTTCCATCTTGTGCCTTTGTTCTGTTATCAACAGCAACAGTGAAAGTGCATACTGCGTTTCCGGAAGTTGTTTTTCTGAGTTCTGGATCTCTTGTTAATCGACCCACTAACACGATTCGGTTAATCATAGATTACCTCCTTATTTGTCTAAATTGACGATTAAATGACGAATGACTTTTGCATCAATACGAACTAAACGATTGAATTCATCAATTGCTTTGTTGTCCATTAATGTCTTTAGTACAACGTAGTAGCCTTTAGTTTCCTTATTAATAGGATAAGCTAATTCACGTAAACCCATTGCTTCACTAGTTTCTTCAACCTTACCACCATTATCGGTAATGATTTTAGAAAGTTTAGCAATTTCTTCTTTACGAGCTGCTTCATCTAAATCGGCTTTTAAAATGTACATAATTTCATATTTGCGCATTTTTTTACCCTCCCTTTGGTCTAACGGCTGTTATTTATTAACAGCAGAGATTTGCTAATATTTAGCATATGTATTATACATATACCATATAATCTTGTAAAGAAAAGTATTCGTCTATTGATTTGTTATTAAAATGGCAAAATAACTCCTCTCACTATTTATATAGTCAGAAAAGTATCGATTTTGATTAAACTTTTTTATTTATAATCCTGTTGCATATAATGCAAAAAATATTTTTCAACAAAAAAAGATTGGCAAAAACCAATCTTTTTTAAAAATTTCCGCTATTTTAATAGTTCTTTGCTTGTCTTTCAAAGTAGCTTTTTGCATGTGCACAAGTTGGACAAACTTCTGGAGCTTCTTTGCCTACATGGATGTGTCCACAGTTACGGCATTTCCAGATAACTACATCTTCAGCAACAAACACTTTATTGGAGTTAACTTTCTCAAGTAATGCTCTATATCTTTCTTCATGAACTTTTTCAATCTTTGCAACTAATTCAAATTTAGTAGCAATTTCTTCAAAGCCTTCTTCACGAGCAACTTTTGCCATTTCAGCATACATTTCTGTCCACTCAAAATTTTCTCCAGTTGCAGCATCTAATAAGTTTTCACTTGTTGATGGAACTTTTCCGTCATGAAGATATTTAAACCAAAGTTCAGCATGTTCTTTTTCATTAGCAGCAGTTTCTTCAAAGATAGCTCCGATTTGTTCATAGCCTTCTTTTTTAGCCTTACTTGCATAATAAGTATATTTATTTCTTGCTTGAGATTCTCCAGCAAAAGCGGTCATTAAATTTTTTTCAGTTTTACTTCCTTTTAAGTTCATAGTAAACCTCCTTTATTTATATTAATAATATATATCTATTCATGAGAGAAATGATAATTATTTAGCGTTCCAAATTGAAACTGGTCCACTTTCATATGTCTTACCAGTAGACAACAAATTAAATAATCTAGAAGCAGCAATTTTATTATTGTATAAGTCACTGATAGTCTTATTTGCTTCTTTTGAAATATTCAATAATTTATCATTTTCTAATTTAGTTACTACAGTAATAACTTTAAGCAAATCTCTTTTTGTCCCATTGAAAATAAATCCATTTACTCCATCTTTAATAAGAGTTTTAGTTGATCCAGCTTTTCTATTAGCAATGACAATATTACCTCTTGATAAGGCTTCATTAAGAACAACACCCCATCCTTCTTGATGATTTGATGTAAATAGATAAATACAATTAGATTCCATTTCTTTTAACAGTTCATCATGAGATAAGAAATTATGCCACTTTATCTTACTTTCACATCCTAACTTTTTAGCATGTTTATGTGACTCATCTAAATATGGTCCTTCTCCAACAAATATGTTTTTGTTGTTTGTCAATTTAATAAGAGCGTTCATTCCATCAATAGCTAAATCTGGTCGTTTCCAATCTAAGCATCTTCCTGAAAAAATAGCATTAAAGTTAATTGATGTTCTTTCTTTAATCTCAAGTGCAGGGAAATATCCAAAATTAAAAATATGATCTTTCTTTAATAAGAAACGACGATATTCAACTCCTGCATAATAGGAATTGCAAAGAGCAAATTTTTCAGCTTTTCTTAAATAGAAATGTAATAAATAAATTCTTTTTAGATATACCAAGAAATTAGTTGGTTTCCATTTTTTAAGAAAATGCTCGTTATTGAAATAAATTCTCTTCACTTTTTTACAAGCTTTATAAATTCTTTTATCTGAGATATGACCTAAAATAACTGAATTAGCGGAAGTTAACATTTCTTTTAATTGATCAAAAGAATAATCACTTGATTGTTTAATATAAGGACGAGTTAATTCTTCATAATGCATCTTTTTTCTTTCTTCAGAAATATGATCGGTAGCAAGAAAAATAAAATCTACATCGTTTTTAACAAACTCATCCCACAAGCCTAGTTGATGAAAGTTAGGATAATCAGATACAAAAATTACTTTCTCCATAATTTTCCTTTCACCTTACTAATAAATTCTTTTCTCTGATATTTTTTAAAGAATTTAGCTCTATTTTTTTGAAATAATTCAAAGTCTTTAATAACCTTTTTATCCTTAGATAGATGAGCAAATTTATTAAAGCTATCAACAATTTTGTTATATGCTTTTTCATCTTCATCCCTAACTTCAACAGGCATTTCTAAAGCAACTACAATACATGTACTTAAATGATGCTCAACTGCTAAATCTAATAACTGTGGTCTTTTATCTTTAACAAAATCTACACAGAACTCACTAGATTCAAGTAAATAAGTTTTATTAAATGAGAAGCTACAAGTCTCCGTGCTATTTTCATGAATTCTTACAACATAACCTGAAACATTTGAAAATATAGTTTTAGGATTTTCACTAAAAAGTTTTGCTAAAAAGTATGTATCTTCTCTTGCTCTAAAAGCAGGGAATAATAATTCATGTTCAATGATAAATTTACGGGAAATAATTTTTGCGCAAGCCCCAGTAAATATTTTTCCATCAGCTAAGAATATTTCAAATGGATCAGAAACTTTAATAATTGGTTCTTTATAAAAGCTAATTGTCCAACTTTTACTATCATTAATAAAGTTAACATTATGACATAAAACATCACATGGATTATCTGTCAAAATTTGAACTAAATTAGATAAATAATCATTCTTTAAATAATCATCAGAATCTAAGAAAGTAATGTAATCTCCATTACCTCCTTTTATTCCTAAATTTCGAGCAATACCTTGTCCTTCATTAGCTTTATTTATTACTTTAATATTATGGAAATTTTCTGCAAATTCATTGCAAATCTCCAGTGAATTGTCAGTAGAACCATCATTTATTAATATTAAATTCCAATTCTTATAAGTCTGATTAATAACTGAAAGAATGCACTCTTTTAAATATGCACTTGCGTTATAAACAGGACAAATAATATCAATACTAATTGGTTGCATTTTTCTTCTTCTTAAATTTTGAAATAATTTGTTTAATTGTTTCTCTTTCAAAGATAGCAAGTAAACCTAAATAAATAACTAAGAATATACCAGCATAAATAAAGACTTGAGCAAGAGAAGCAACATTACTAGGTACAGCATAAGATACTCCAATAGCTGCTCCTACTCCAGCCGCAGCAAATAGACAAATCTTAAATAAGTTAAGGAAATATCTTCCCATTGGTAAACCAATTGCTTTCTTATTATATATATTAAGAATAATACAGTTACCAATAACCACTGAGAATACAGTTCCAAATACAGCACCCCAAATAGCTTTTTCAGGTGGAAGTATTTTAATAAATAAGATAGACAAAGCGACATTAACCAAAGCTAAAGCAATATAAAGAACTGCTCTAAACTTATGTTTGTTCATTGCTCTTTGAGCTTCAATACCCAAGTTCGCTGTTAATGGAATAATGTTTATAGCAAGCAAGACACAAGCATATCCATAAATTTCTTGATATCCCTCACCTAACCAAACATCTATAAATGGCCGTCCACAAGCGATATACCCACCAACAGAGGCCACTACCACAATACACTGCATTTTACAGACATCTAAAAATACTTTATGTAGTCCTTTTTGATCTTTATTTTCAACAAGTTCATGAATCTTAGGAGTAAATGCTCCTGAAATAGAAATGCTTAAAGTTAATAAATAAGTATTAAAGAATTGGGCAAAAGAATAAATTGTAACACTCTTTGCGTCAACCATACTTCCGAGTAAAGTTTTGTCAACATCTCTATCAATTTGATCTACCACAACGTTAAGTAAAATGAAACTTGAGAAAATACAAATCTCTTTTAGCAAAGGGAACTGTTTTTTAACTGTAGTTTTCTCAAATTCCATCTTCTGATGACGCATCGCATAAA
Source organism: Bacilli bacterium (assembly GCA_024408075.1). GTDB lineage: Bacteria > Bacillota_I > Bacilli_A > RFN20 > CAG-826 > UBA2450. The sequence continues at coordinate 81,824 of JAKSVK010000002.1, forward strand.
TAACTGTAGCCAAAGCTGAAACTCCACTTAAAACAGTTGCCACTATGGCAATGGAAATTATTGACTTAGTTGTAACCGCAAAAATCAAGTTACATCCAAAAGTTAATATTGAAATAATCAATGATAACAATCGTAAGAATATAAACTGGTTACTATAAGTAAGATAATGAGAGAATATTGAAAACATTATCGTTATTGCAACGTTAATTGTAGAAATTAAAAGTAATAAATAGATTAAATTATTTTGAGCATCTGTATATTGACTAATTTTAAAGTTGCACGCATATAAGATACCGACAACTGCAAACATTGCAATCACAATGAAGATTGAAAAGAAGGTATAAATCTTAAAATATAGTGTATTTACAGAACCAATCTTGCCCGTTTCTTTTTTTACTTTTGTTGCAAACCTTACATAAGAAGTGGAAAGTGCTCCAGTAATAACTGTTAACCAAGAAGTGATTGATCCAACGAAAGAATATAAACCATATTGTTCATCACCTACTGCTGCTAAAACTTTTGGAGTTACAATTAAAGTCGCAATAATCGAAACTGCTAAAGCAACATAAGAAATACCAATTCCTATTTTGATATTTGTGTTTTCAGAAGCATAACCACTATTTTCAAAGAATAGTTTCCATAAATAGTTAAATACTTTACTTACACCAAACACTAATATTGCAGTAGTCACTATACAAGCTGCTAAGTAAGCGTATCTATTTTGCAAGAAACTAACATCTTGAAAGATTTCCATTGGAAGCATTTGGAGCATATATATCCAAAACACATTCTTACCAAGAACAGTTAATATCTTGCTCTTGAATGAGAATAATTTAAGGAAACAAACAATACATAAATCAAAGAATAAATTTAAACATGCATAATCAAAATCAGTATTTAATGTTGTGTAGTTAGGAAATACATAGAAGAAAACAAATAATAAAACTCCACTAATAAGAAAAGTAATAATCGTCGCTAATCTTGTCTTAGTTAGCTTATCAAATTTATCTTTCCAATAAGAGAAACAAATGCCTAAGAAATATGAAAGCATGGTGTTGTACCAATGAGGTCCCCAACCTGCTTTATTAAGTAATACATAAAACAACAAAATTAAGATTGCTTGATAGAATATAAACGCCTTATGATTATGGAATATTTTAATTGAAACATAGGTTGTTAAATATAAAACAATGATGACAAAAACATACCATCCAGTATTACCAATATCTCTAATAGCAACTAAAGAAAGAAGGTAATCTGCAACTGAAAAATCATAGTTTTTATATAAAGCAACAATCGCAAATAATAACCAACATAGAATAAACATCAAATAGACTTTGAGCATTCTATATTTAGGAATGTGCCTTGAATATTCTTTGCCTCTTAACTTATATTGCTGATGAATTCCATAACCACTAAAAAATAAAAAAGGAGCAACCATAAGTTGACCCAAATTGCCCGTGATAAATACTGATGGCTTATCTAATACTCCCAAACTTTCTTTAGGGATAAAATTTGTGAAATGAGAAATAAAAATAAGAACAGCAAAAATACCTAAAAGACAAATTGTGTTCTCTTTCGATAAATAATCAGTATTACATCCATTAGCAAATTTTCTTGGTCTTAGTCCAATTAATGCAATAACAAATATAGCAGCTAATACAATAATCATATTTGCTTAATCATTTTATCAAAATGATATAAATAAAGAAATATATTATCTATTTCTTATAAGTATTTCATATCTTATATTCTAAATAAAATTTGATTGTTAAAAATTTAATTTTTATAATGTTCGTATGTCACATAAAAAATATCTTAATTTAAGAATTTTTACGATGGGTATCGGTTTTTTATTAAATGTAGGCTTTATTGTTTGCTGTGTATTAGCAATTTTAAACTCTAAAAACGATGCTCTAATGAGTGTATTAATTCCAATAATTATTTCATTTGCCTCAATTGCTGCGATTTTTTGTGTCCTATTTGGGAGAATTTTTTGTGGCTTTTTATGTCCACTTGGTTTCTTTCAAGACATTCTTTTTAAAATAACAGAAAAATTACATTTGCCTAAACTAAATCGAGACTCTAGATTCATGAGATTTATTAATTTATTTAATTGGGTATTTTTAGGAATCTTTTTAGTTTGTGTTATTGCATTGATTGTTCTTTTGTTTTTCCCAGATACATTAAATAAAATATCAATCCCATTTTTTATTGTCTTTATTATTCCTGTCGTGATGATTGTATTAAACTCAATGGCTAGAAGATTCTTCTGTAATGTTTGTCCGCTTGGAACCTTTATTGGTCTATTTAGAAAAATAAGCATAGTTAATATTAAAAAGAAGCCAGATTCATGCATTTATTGTGGAGCCTGTTATGAAGCGTGTCCTATGAGAATTAAGAAAATTTTTATTGAGAACAAAAGTCATGACATTTCTAGTATTAATTGTATCTATTGTGGAGAATGTATTAAAAAATGCCCAAAAGATAATGCCCTATCGATATCAATTTTGAATAAAACAATCTATAGTTCATCTAAAAAAGAATTTTTAAAAATGCAACATGAATTTGTTTCTACTTCGAAAGAAAAGAATAACTTAAATGGAAAAAAATAAGAAAGTATTAGACCCTATAACAAAAGAAAAATCTCGAGAAGATATATTTTTGGATCGTTATTTAAACAAATCTAGAAAAATTGCTTCTAGATATTTTCAAGAATTAGATTCTCTACCGGGAGCTCCAAAAGAATATGAATATTTTGTAAATATTCTTAAAAAAGTATTTATTGAAAATCAATTGATATCTTATAAAGGAAACGAAAAATTTGTTGCCTCATTTTGTACAATGATTCCACCAGAGATTATTAGAGCTGCTGGGGCAAGACCGATTATGATGTGTTCCTCTTCTTACATTGGTTCAAGTGCTTTTACTGATGGGATTCCATCTTCATTTTGCCCTCATATAAAAGCTATTTCAGAAAATGCGAAAATTGGTTTGAACAATAATATTAATAACTGCGATATGTTTATTGTACCTTTAAGTTGTGATTGTAAAAAAATATTAGCAGAAGAGCTCAGCAGTATTAAGCCAACTATAAAACTTAATATTCCTTTTAATCGTTTCAATGATGACGGAATGGATTTTTATGTTAAAGAGCTTAAAAATATTGCTACACAAATCTCTAATCTAACTGGCAAACAAATAACCAGAGAATCATTAGCCAAGGAAATTAAATTATATAGTGAAGTACAAAAGGAAATTGAAATTTTCAATGAACTTAAAGCAAATGTAAACCCATTAATTCGTGGAACACATGCAACAATTGTTATGAATGCCTTGGCATATGATGATTTATTTAACTGGAGTATCCATCTTAAAAAACTAAATGAGCAGTTAATATCTAATAAGGAAAAAGAGATATATTTAACCAAGAAAAAAATGCCTAGAATTCTTTTACTTGGCTCTTCATTAAGTTTTCCTAATATTAAAGTTCCTCTCATTATTGAACAGGAAGGTGGAATTATTGTTTCTAACCAAACATGTCTTTCAGATAAATCATATGATAATTATGCTTCTATAAGTCATGATTCATTAGATGGATACTTTAGAGGACTTGCAAATAGAAGTGTTAGACCTTGTGTTTGTTCCGTTTTCCCAAATACTGAAGTAACAATAAATAAAACTAAAGAAATAATACGCGAAAAACAAATCGATGGTATCATTTATCTTTCTTACCAAGGATGTATTACAAGCTCTGTTGAATATGAAATTTTAACTAGAAGCCTTAAGAATGAAGATGTTCCAATTTTGAAAGTTGAAACTGATTTATATGCTGAAGATATTGAATTATTGAAAGTACGTATTGGAGCATTTATTGAAATACTTAATTTTAAAAAATAATAAGGAGTTTAAGCTATGGAAAATAAATATTTTGCTGGAATTGATGCTGGTTCAACATATTTAAAAGTTGCACTAATCAAAGACAATGAAGTAATTGCCACGAAATTAGGTAATTCAGGTATTAATAATTCAAAAACTGCAGAAGAATTCATTAACCAACTTATTCAAGAAAATAATATTAAAAGAGATGAAATTAAATTGATTTTTGCAACAGGATACAGCCGTAAAATAATTAATATTGCTGACGGGGATGTCTCAGAAATTACTGCTCATGCTTTTGGTGCTAAAATTAATGCACCTAAAGGATTTCAACCAGGCATTTTAATAGATATTGGCGGACAAGATAGCAAAATTATCTATTTAAATTCAAACTACAGTGTTAAAAATTTTACGATGAACGATAAGTGTGCTGCAGGAACAGGGAAATTTCTAGAAACATGTGCTCAAATTCTCGAAACATCAATTGATGAAATTGGCCCATTATCATTAGAAAGTAAAGAACCATGCAATATTAATAGTACTTGCGCAGTTTTTGCACAATCTGAAATTATTTCATTAATTGCTAGACGATACGATCGCAAAGACATACTTGCTGGTTTGCATATTTCTTTAGTAAACCGCATCATTAAAATGATTCGTTTCGATGATTTTAGTGGCAACATAATGCTTAGTGGAGGAGGAGCATTAAATATCGCGATTAAAAATACTTTTGAAAATGAACTTTTAATGGATGTTTTTGTTGCCAATCACCCACAATTTAATGGAGCAATAGGTGCTGCATATTTCGCTCAAACCCAATTCAATAAATAAATCTAACTATGAAATCTGAAAATATATTTGACTTAGAATATCAGGAAACATTACAAATTCTTAGGCAAAAAAATAAGCTAAAAGAATTTGAATATTTTCTAAACCTGTCAAAAAACAAATCAATGTATTTAAAGCACAATAAGAAACCACGTGTCATCATGTTTTCTCATTCATTTCCTGATGAAATTGTTAGAGCATTAGATGCTGACCCATGTTATGTTTTTGGTGGAAGTTTTTCAAGTTCACAATTTGAAAATGTTTTTCTTCCAAAAGACTCTAATGATCAAGCAAAATCAATCTTAGGAATATTAAAAAGCAATTTTTTTAATCTTGATAAAAATGATGTCGTATTAATTCCTTACTCAAACGACAACTACAAACTAATTGAATCAAGCATCAAAAATATTACAAATGTGATAGGCTATGATATTCCAACCGGTAATAATGACTTAGATAAAAAAAGATATATTATAGAAATTAAGCGAGTTACTCACGAACTTTCTAAAATTATTAAAAAACACATATATCACTGCAAATTAAAAAAAGAATTTATAAAATCTAAAGATGCTGCACTAGCTTTTAATGATTTAGAAGATTTATACAACAACAATCAATCATCGGCTTTATCTTTATCTGGTTATGTTTTTGTAATGAACACTTACTATATGAGCAAAAATAAAAAAGATTGGACAAATCATGTTATTAAACTTACAAACGAACTAAAAATCATACAAAAAACAGTAGAAAACCCTAAAGATTTTGTTGCATTAGCAGGCTCTCCTATTTATCCACCAAACTATAAAATTCTTTTTGAATTAGAAGAGTTGAACATTAATGTTAAAAAAGTGTTTCATAAGGATAATGAATACATATTAATGTTTAAACAATATTCCGACTCTATAAATTTTAACAAATTAGCAGAACTATATTTAAGTCACAATATGGAAGAAAACTCAATAGAAAAACTATCCAACAATAATAATTTTAAAGGCATAATTTTTCACATTGTTAAGGGTGAATCACAATTTGCTTATAATTATAATAAAATTGCAAATAAATTGAATAATTTAGGTCTTCCAGTAATTAAAATTGAAACAGTTTATGATTACGAAGATATTGAACAAATAAGATTACGTCTTGAAGCGTTTTCTGAAATGTTACGTGAAAAATTAGAGTAAAGAAAAGTTTTTATCACCAAATATCATAGTAACACCATGTGATCCAGGGTCATCTTGGCCATAGGTATTTCTTGCTTTTTCGAGTGATTCAGAAATCGTATAAAGTTTATTAGTTTTAGGATTAATTTGAGATAACTGAGACATGATAGCAAATTGCATAACATTCCCGTATCTCATTTGAGATTGTCTAGTTTGGGCAAGTACTGTACGTGCTCCTTTAGCTAAAAATGCATTAACTAGTGTTTCATCTATTTTTGAAACTTCTTTGCCTTCTTCTTCAACCCAATATTCTGAAGCAGATAAGCATTGACCTAAGTAGATAATTGAACCACTTAAATCTCCACAATACTTTTCAATATATTTTGAAGTGATATATTCATCGCTATAAAAATCATTAAGTGGGACAAGTCTTCCTTCCTCTTTATCTTTTCTATATTCATCATCTGTCTTAGCTTTTTCATAATCATATTCTTTACCAGTGCTGATACACGATCTATAAATTTCACTAAAATCACCATGTCCTTGGAACATAATAATTTGATTTGTACCTAATGAAGACATAATTTGTTTATCTAAAGGTAAATCTCTTGGTTGATTTTCTTTGTCATAAAATACGTTATTTAGAGTAGCTAATTTTACTCCTGCTTCTTCAATAATCGATGCATCATTTAAACCCTTAACTGGAATTTCGGGTAATAATGTTGGATCATCAATTTCTGATTGCATCTTATAATATGGCTGTAAAGTTTTAACTATATAATTAGGCACTATATATTTTGGTTCATTATTTTTGCATCCACTCAAAAAGCCACATATGAGTAACGGAATTAGTGAAATTGTGTATTTAATTTTCATAATCATTTGTCTTTCCAATAGATGCAAAATTTTAATCTTGAATACAGGGACTTAGCAGTTTATTTCATTTATAGATATTATATCTTTGCGGGAATCAATTACCATTCCTTTTATAACTTTCCTTTCAATTTTAAAATATTAATCTCTGTTTATAAGTTTCATATTTCTTACCCTGATTAGTTTATAATTCATTTCCCATTTTTAAACAAATATTAATTTTGGGAAATAAACTAGGCACTTCTTGCCATTCATCTATCATTCTTAGATTATCACCTTTTTCACTACAATCCTCAAACAAGAAG
>JAKSVK010000020.1 GCA_024408075.1 Bacilli bacterium
ATACATCGTTTTAATTAATAAATTAATCTTGAGAGAATTTTATTATTATTTATAATTAATATAGGGATGTTTCTTATGAAAAAATATAGATATTGGATTTTAACCGCATCAACATTATTCATCTTTGTTTTATGGGTAATTTTGGTCAAAACCGTTGATGTAGTACATGTCCCCGGTGTTGGTCCATTAGGTTTTTATAATCTAAATACTGAGGTTTTTAAACACACAGCCTTAAAGGTTGATATAGATAAAATTTCTAAAATTACAGATATTTTACTTTATTCAAGCTTTTTAACTGTTGCTGCATTTGGTGGTGTAGGAATTTACCAATTAATTAAAAGAAAATCATTTAAAAAGGTTGATCCTATTTTATATCTTCTTTTAGGAGCATACGTCGCTACTGTTATTTTATATTTTGTTTTAGACTTATCTAAAATCAATTATTCACCTTTATCTGTTGCGGGTGACTTGAAAGTTAGTTTTCCATCAACCCACGTCTATATTTGTTCTACATACTATATAGTTGGATTAATTACTTTATTTAAATATAAAAACTTAAAAACACCGATGAAAGCAATTTTGATTGCCTTGGTTGGTTGTATCTTTATTGTTGTTACTATTCTTAGATTATATTCTGGAAGACATTACTTAACAGATATTATAGGAAGCGTATTTTTGATTGCTACTACATGTTCTGCATATCTCGCTTTTCTACAATTGCTAAAGGAGCCGTTTGGTAAGAAATAATGGATTATTCTATTTGTACTTACATTTTATTAGCGATAAGTGTTGTAGCTCTTGTTTTTCTTGTTGCGATTTCATTTTATTATTTAATTTTCTGGACGATATCTGGGAAAAAATGTGTACCAGTTCCTCACAGTGATAAAAAAACTAAATTCGCTGTATTAATCGCTGCTAGAAATGAAAGCAAAGTAATTAGAGGCATTTTTACATCTTTAAAAGAACAAACCTACGATCCTAAATTTTTTGATGTGTGGGCAATTGTAGAAGATGAAAACGATCCTACTGTTGAAATCGCTAAAGAATATGGATACAAAACATTTGTTCGAGATCAATTACGTGAAGGAAGACGAACGAAAGGCTTTGCTTTGCAAGAATGTATTGAGTATTTTAAACGTGAAAATATTATTTATGACTCATATATGATTTTTGATGCCGATAATGTTATGGATAGCAACTACATTGAGGTAATGAACGATCTTAGACAAACTGGTGTGAAAGTTGGTCTAGGGACAAGATGTTATACAAACGCTAGTAAGAATTGGTTAACTGCTTGTAGCGCCATCATGTTTACTTATATGAATCAAATCACTTCTCGAGGAAGAACAAAATTATTCTCGAAAGCAACGATTATGGGGACAGGATATTTTGTCGATAAAGAAATTATTGATGATGCTGGTGGATGGATATTTACTGGTATGACCGAAGACATTCAACTTACTTCATATTGCTATTATCGTGATATTTACATGCGTTTTTATCCACTTGTACGTTTTTATGATGAACAATCCCCTGTGTATCATGATGTTCATATGCAACACTTAAGATGGTTGGCTGGTTATTTTAGCAAGAGAAAATTCCTTAAAAAAGAAGGAGTTCAATATGACTATCACACCAAAGGTATGCAGCATTTTATGAGATTTGAATTTAAAGTTGGATTATTTCCATTTTTAGCGTATATAGTGCTTTGCTTTCTTCTTCTAATTGCTTGCTTAGTTTTTGGAACTTTTGCAAGTTATGCAGGAAGTAAATTTGCTCCTTGGATATTTGCTTTATCTGGCTATCAATTATTTATGATGTGGGTTATGTTTGTTATTCCTTCTTCTATTACTGTGTATCGACATAATGATGAATTAAAATTCACAACAAAAATGAAAATCACTGCAGTTTGCACATATTTTTTCTTCTTTTGTGATTTTGCTCTAGCATTCATTGATGGATTATTACATCCAAAAAAGAAGGGTAATTGGACAGCGATAGATCATTCTGGCGAAATATTGGATAAAGATGCGAAAAAGGTGTCGTAAATGAAAAAGAAAGATTGGAAAAAAAGTAAAACAATTTATTGGAAAGATGAGCTTCACGATGATTTTGATGAAGTGGGACTTTCACGTCCTCCGGTTCCTGATGGATACCACTATAAAAGGACTAATTTAATTAATAACTTTTTTTCCGCAATTTTATATCATGGAATAGCCAAACCGGTTCTCGGAACATATTGCTTTTTTAAGCGTATTCGAGTTAAAGGCAAAAAAAATATCAAAGAACTTAAAGGAAAAGGTGCATATATTTACGCTAATCACACTGCAATAAGTGATGTTTTTAAATATCAAGCATATGTATTCTTTTTTAGAAAAAGAGTGAATATCCTTGGTTATTCAGATACGTTAAATTTACCAATTGTTCGAAATATTACAAGAGCGCTTGGTTACTTGCCTGTCCCTCTTGCAGGAGATATGAAAAACCTTATTGCTTTATCAAATGCTTGTGACTTTTACATCAAGAAGAAACAATTTGTTTTGATTTATCCTGAAGCACATATTTGGCCGTTTTATACAAAAATTAGAAATTTCTCTTCGGGATCATTTATTTATCCAGCTAAATTTAATACTCCAATCATTCCAACTGTAACAACCTATAGGAATGTTTGGTATAGCAAAAAGCCTAGACAAACAATATTTATTGGAAAACCAATTTACCCTGATTCATCCTTAAGTTTAAGTGATAGTAAATTACAATTACATGATGCTTGCCTTAAGGCAATGACTGAAATGAGCAACAAATATAAACAACAAGAATATATTAAGTATATTCACGTTGAAGGGGAGTAAATATGATTTATAAAAAGAAAAAAATGACTATTCCTGAATATCGAGAGAAAAAAGAAATGTATGCTCTTTTAGGCTACAAAGAAGAGTCATACGAAGAAAAAGGTATTTATGCTCATATTGTTTTATCAATTGAAGAAGATTCTAAACATTTTAAACAACTTCAAGAATTGGAAAGACAAATTTATCGTAAAGGACCTCCGTTTTTTCCAATCATTTTATTCGTTGTAATCGCCTTTACATTATTATCAATTTTCGTTATTTTGCTTGCCAATTCCTATAAGACATACACCTCTTTTAATTTAGTGGGTAATGCAGTTGGATTTTTAGTACCTGCATTTATATTTTTATTTGCTACTGTTGTTTACACTTATTTTTATTTTAAAATTAACAGAGCATTAATTGAAAAAGGCAAAACAACAAAAGAGCAACTTAAAGAATTAGTTGATAAAATCAATTCAAAATAATAACAAATTAGATTAATGAGTTGGGTTTTGGCCCAACTTTTTATTTGTTTTTGTCTTATTAAAAAATAATTGTGTATTAAAGTTTACTTTACTTTTCAATTACTATATAATCAACACAAACACTTTTGGGAGGATTTTTTATGTTAGAACTAGTGAATATTAAAAAAGACTACAAACTTAAAGACCAAGAGCCGGTACACGCCCTTAAAGGCATATCATTAAAATTTAGAAGAAATGAATTCGTCGCCATCTTAGGTCATTCAGGATGTGGCAAAACAACCCTTTTAAATATCACCGGAGGATTAGATAAGTATGATTCTGGTGATTTAATTATCGATGGAAAATCGACAAAAAATTACAACGATCGTGATTGGGATACTTATCGTAACCATTCTATTGGTTTTGTTTTCCAATCTTATAATTTGATTCCTCACCAATCAATTATTAAAAACGTTGAATTATCATTAACAATTTCCGGAATTTCTAGAGAAGAACGCACTCGTAGAGCAGAAAAAGCTTTAGATAGGGTTGGCTTAAAAGGTTTATATAAAAAGAAACCTAACCAACTTTCAGGTGGACAAATGCAAAGAGTTGCGATTGCTCGTGCTCTTATTAATAATCCAGAAATTGTCTTAGCAGATGAACCTACAGGTGCACTCGATAGTGAAACTAGTGTTCAAATTATGGATTTATTAAAAGAGGTGGCTAAAGACCATCTCGTTATCATGGTTACACATAACCCTGAATTAGCTAGCCAATACGCAACAAGAATTGTTCGTATGAAAGATGGCGAAGTGCTTGAAGATTCAATGCCATATGATGGAAAAGAAAAGAAAGTTGAGCCAAAAGCTGAAGAAGTTAAGGAAAGTAAAGGCAGAAAATCAAAATCAAGTATGTCTTTTTTGACCGCTGCTGGACTTTCACTTTCAAACTTAGGTTCCAAATTAAATAGAACAGTACTCGTTGTTATTGCAGGTTCAATTGGTATTATTGGTGTTTCAACCATTCTAGGCGTTTCCTGTGGAGTAAATGACTTTATAGGAGGTATGGAAAACGACTTATTAAGTAGTTATCCAATTCAAATAGCCGAAGAGACAGTAGATACATCGGCTTTACTAAATGGACTTTCTAGTCAAGATAAAAAAGAATTAGAAAAATTTGATGTTACGACTAAAGTTGGACTTGATTCAATGATTAGTTACTTAATGGAAAAATTTACTGATTTTACTAATGTAAAGACCAATGATATTAATCAAGATTTAATGGATTACGTTGATGAAATGCCATCAAGTTATTACTCATCGATTAGTTATAACTATTCTTTAGATCCAACAAACAATATTTTTACAAGATTTAAGAAGAATAAGGAAGATGAAGGCAAAATAACTTCTATTAATGGTTTGACTCAATCTTATATTAAGACTTTAATGACCGTTGAAGGATTTAAGGATTATGCTCCGTTCGTCGATATTTTTACTAACTTCATGAAAGAAATTCCTGGTGACGAAGCATACATTAGGTCTCAATTTGATGTTGTTGCTGGTCATTACCCAACAGAAGAAGATGAAATTTTGCTGGTTGTTGATAAAAAAACTACATTAACTGACTTGGTGTTGGCTCAAATGGGATATTATCCACAAAAGGATTTTATAAACATTGCTAAAAAGGCAGTTAAAAGCAGCGAAGCACATAAACAATTTATTAACGGAGACATTACTCTTGCTCAATACAATGGTTTGATGGCTCGATATGATGAAGCTTATCAGTACGATACAACATTTACTTATAATGAACTTTTAAACCATGAATTTTATTATTTCCCACATGATTCAATTTATGATTTTAATCCTGACTTTGTTTCTCATAAAAACGTTAACGTTTCAATGAATGGGTCTTTCTTAGGCAATGATTTAATCTTAGGATTAACTTATGATTCTGGAAACGACGCATTAGTTGGAACAGCAATTATTTTAGATTCAGCTAAAAATATTACTTTAAACCAAACTCTTCTCTTATATAGAGTTACTCCAAGAGATGGAACTAAGAGTGTTGCTGATGGCACTTGGGCAATTAAATATGAAGGTCAAGAAGCAGTTCTTACTATTAATAGTGAAGAAGCTGGCGAAGAAGGTAGTTATACCGCAACAGGTAGTTTTAGTTATAACATGATACCTTTTCCAATTACATTAAGTGGTGGAAGAATTACTGAAATTGAACCTGAAACACCAGATATGTATTATAACGCATACATTGAAGATCAAGATTGGCTTAATAATCCTGAAAAATATAATGGAATGAAGATGAAAGTAGCTGGTGTAGTTAGAGCAAAAGAAGGCACCAACTTCGGTTCATTAAAACGTGGCGTATATTACACACAAGCATTCGGTGAAAAATATATGAATGATGCGAAAGATTCGGACATTGTAAAGACTATGAAATATCATATCGAGAATAAGAATTTCCAACTTTCACCATTTAATGCTTATGTAAGTTTTATTTATGACGACTATACTGGAGACACTGGAAAACCAACATTTACTCCTGCTCCAAAATCAGGTTATTCATCATGTTTGAATGGAACACAAATGAATGCTTTAGCAAATGTTTTTGCTTCATTTATGATGAATGGAAACTCTAATTTAGATAAAGATAAATCACATTTACGAAGTATTGCTGGAATTAAAGTACAAGAAAAATCTGGCTACATCGAAGATAGTGAAGAACCATTTACTTCGATGACTAGAATTGGTGATTTCCCTGATGTAGAAGAACCTACTGATGGATTTGACGGTATATATGAATTTGTTGTCGGCGGAGATACATACGAATTAACTCTCAATGGTCATGGACAAGCATGCTTAGATGAAACCAAATATAAGAGTTATGAATATTTTGCAGGTGAAGGACCTGAAAGAATAAGAATCGATTACGATACAGAAGTATATGAAATTATTAAAATTAACGATTCAACTTTTGAGGGTTTAGTCCATCATATGAAGAAAAATACAACTTATAAGGTTGATACTGAGTCAAAACTTCCGGTTTCAATTTCAATTTATCCAACAAACTTTGAAACAAAAGATAAAGTAGTGGATTACTTAAAAGTTTGGAACCTTGATACTGATTTAATTATTAAAGGTAGAGTTGTTCGTCAAATTGACCGTAAGAGTATCACAATTACTGATAATATCAGTATGATTATTAAAACCATATCAACATTAATTGATGCGGTTAGTATTGCTTTAATTGCATTTACTTCTCTTTCACTTGTCGTTTCATGTTTCATGATTGCGGTTATTACATTTATTTCTGTTATGGAACGTATCAAAGAAATTGGTGTTATCCGTTCTCTTGGTGGAAGAAAGAAAGATGTTTCACGCTTATTTATTGCTGAAAATGTTGTAACTGGATTATCAAGTGGAATATTTGGTATTGCCTTTACATATTTATTACAAGTAGTAATCAATGCCGTAGTTAAACCAATGGGTATACCAAAACTTTGTGCGCTTCCTTGGTATTACGCACTTATGATGGTTGGAATTGCCTTATTACTCTCTGTAATTTCTGGTTTAATCCCATCACTTAAAGCAAGTAAGAAAGATCCTGTTGTTGCTCTTAGAAGTGAGTAATTAATATGAAAAAAGTTGGCATAGTTTCTTTAGGATGCCAAAAAAATCTAGTTGATAGTGAAAATATCCTAGGTTTATTTGATCGTAACGGTTATGAAATAACTAGTGATCCTAAAGAAGCTGATGTCATCGTAATAAATACTTGTGGATTTATTGAATCCGCTAAAAAAGAAAGCATTGAAAATATTTTAGAAATGCTTAATTACAACAAGAAAATTGTAGTTACTGGATGTTTAGTTCAAAGATATTTGACGGAATTAAAAAAGGAAATTCCTGAAGTAGATGCTTTTATTCCAATTAGGGAATATGAACATTTCAATAAACATTTCGCTGTAATTGATCCTAGTGTGGATACTTCAATTGGACTTGATGATGAATATCGAATTATTTCAACTGGTCCATTTTCAGCATTTTTAAAAATTGGAGAAGGCTGTGATAATTGCTGCACATACTGCGCTATTCCTCTTATAAGAGGACATTTTGTTTCTAGAAATTTGAAGGCAATTATTAAAGAAGCTAAAGATTTAGCAAGTAATGGAATAAAAGAAATTACAATTTTAGAACAAGACACAACTAAATACGGAATTGATTTAAAAGAAAAAACCGATATTGTTGATTTGCTTAAACAGTTATTAAAAATAAAAGAGTTTGATTATATTCGACTTTTATATCTTTATCCTGATGAAATTAGTGATGAATTAATTGATTTAATTAGCAAAGAAAAACGTTTAACTCCTTATTTTGATATTCCAATTCAACATAGTGAAACTCATATTCTTAAAGATATGAATCGAAGAGGAGACAAAGAGTTTTTAAGAAACTTATTTACTAAAATTAGAAATAAGATTCCTAATGCAATTTTAAGAACTACTATCATGGTTGGTTTTCCTGGTGAAACTATGGAAGACGTGAATAACTTAATTGAATTTATGAAAGAAATTAAATTTGATCATTTAGGTGCGTTTACTTATTCTCAAGAAGAAGGAACTAAAGCGTTTGATTTACCTAATCAAGTTGAAGAATGTGAGAAAAATAAACGTAGAGATTTAGTTATGAAAGCTCAACAAAAGATTTCATATAGTCAGAATAAATTGCATGTTGGAGAGGTCATGGAAGGATTAGTTATCGGTAAAGAACATGATAACTATTTATTAAGAAGTTACTTTAATGCTCCGGATGATATAGACGGCAAAATATTTGTTAGGTCTAACAAAATCCTAAATCTTGGAGATAAAATAAGAGTGAAAATCACAGATGTTTTTGTCTATGATTTAATGGGTGAAATAGTAGAGTAAAACAATGGAAATAGAAGAGATTAGAGAACAGCTACTTGAACTAAAAAAGAAAAAAGATGTTGAGGGAATTAAATCTCTTTTTGAAGTTACTCCATCAATTGATATTGCAGAAGCTATTGAAGAACTTGAATCTGTTCGTGATACTTTATATTTTTTTAGAATTGGTGATGTTGAATATCGAGCAGAAGTTTTTGCTGAACTAAGCGTAGATAAACAACAAGAGTTAATTAAGAGCTTTACAGATAAAGAAATTCTTTCCATTTTGGAAGAAAGCTATGCTGATGATATCGTTGACTCTCTTGATGAATATCCAGCTAATATGGTGGCAAGAATATTAAATATTGCTCCAAAAGATTTAAGAAAAGATATTAATACCTTATTAAACTATAAAGAAAATACTGCCGGTAGTGTTATGACTACTGAGTATGTATCTATAAATTCAGATTTAACAACAAAACAAGCCATTGAGTTAATTAGAGCCAAAGGAAAAAGCGCTGAAACTATTTATACAATCTTCGTTAGAGATAATAAACGTAATATGGTTGGTACTCTTAACCTTGATGATTTAATCTTTGCAAAAGATGATGAACCAATCATTGAAATCATGAATAAAGACTTTGTCTTCTGCCACGTTGATGATGACCAAGAAGAAGTTGCTAATGATTTCAAACGTTATGATCTTAACGCAATGGCGGTTTTCTCTAAAGATGAAAAACTTGTTGGTGTTATTACTATTGATGATATCGTTGATGTTATCGTTAATGAAGCTAATGAAGATATTGCCAACTTAAATAAAGTTAGTAATATTGAGACCCCATATTTAGAGACTCCAATTCGTAAATTGTTATTAAAATGTGTACCTTGGATTATTGTTTTGATGATCTTACAGGTGTTTTCTACTTTGATATTATCAACATTCCAAAATGCGATTGCTCAACTTGCCATATTAAGTGTATTTACTCCTTTAATTATGGATGCAGGAGGAAATAGTGGAGGACAAACTACTACGATTATTGTTCGTTCCCTTGCATTAGAGGAATTTGATCAAAAAGATGTTGGGAAAGTTGTTTGGAAAGAATTTAGGGTTGCAGCATGTATTGGTGGGATTGTTGCGGCATTCTCCTTCTGCTGGTTAATGTTTGAAATGGCTGTAGGAATTGTTAATGTTTCTGATACTGCAATTTCTACTTGGGGAGATAAAGCATTAATTTCGTTATTAGTAGCTTCTACCTTATTTGTAACAATGATTATGTCCAGATTAATTGGTTGCTTACTTCCTTTCTTAGCAAAAGCACTTAAAAAAGATCCAGCAGTTATGTGTGGACCAATTACAACTACTTTAGTAGATATTATTTCATTATTAACATATTTCTTACTTTGGACATATGTATTCTGCCCAATGCTTGGGTTATAAAATATGGAACTTCAAAAATACGAAAAACAACATTTGCAAACACTCGAAGAAATATCGAGTGAATGTGCTTTGTTTTTGAAACGCTCAAATAGTGATTTTCCATTAGACATTTCTTCTATAGAAGAAATAGGATTATATGGAAATGGAGTTCGTCACACTTTAAAAGGTGGAACCGGAAGTGGCAATGTTGAATCACATATTTTTAATAATATTGAACAAGCTTTTGAAAATAGAGGAATAAAAGTTCTCTCAAAAGCCTATTTAGATAAATATGATGAAATATTAAAAAACGCTGAAAAAGATTTTGTTAAGCTCATGAAGAAAAAGGGTAAACAAGAAGGAATAGCCCCTGTTAAATATTTCTTTGGAAAATGCTTAACTGAACCTGATTATGATTTAAGCGATTATCTTATTCCAAATAAGGTCTCTATTTATGTCTTATCAAGAAAAATGGGCGAAGGTAATGATCGAGAAAATATTAAAGGTCAATATAAGCTTAGTGATACAGAAATAAACACAATTAAATGGTTAAAAGAAAATTCTAAAAAGTTCTTATTAGTCTTAAATGTTGGAGCTCCAATCGATATTTCTGATATCGGAACTTTTGTTGATAACATCTTACTAATTTCTTATTTAGGTCAAAAAACAAGTGAAATATTAGTTCATATTGTTTTAGGCGAAACTTATCCTAGTGGTAAGTTGCCTGTCACCTGGGATAAATATGAAAATTATTCAAGTCAAAACTTTGGAGATATTAACGAAACTTACTATAAAGAAGGAGTTTTTGTTGGATATAGATATTTTACTTCGATAAATAAAGCACCTATGTATCCGTTTGGTTTTGGCCTTGGATATACTGATTTTCAACTTACTTTAAAAAATGTAAGTAAAGACAAAGATAAATTTACCATTTACATAACAATTAAAAATGTAGGTCAACATAAAGGAAAAGAAGTTGCACAAATTTATCTTTCTAAAGTGAGCACAAAAGAGTTTCCTAATCCAGCAGTTGAACTAGTGGGATTTCAAAAGAGTAAAGAATTATTACCTACTCAAAGCGAAGAAGTATCAATAACTTTTTCACCTGCTGATTTTGCTAACTTTGATGAAAAACTTTCTGCTTATGTATTGAAGAAAGGAATCTATTTAATAAAGTTTGGCAATGATTCAAGCTCTCTTCAAACATGTGCTTCTTTTGAAATAGAAAAAGATATAGTTATACAAAGTGTTAAGAGATACGAGCATGAGATAAACGTTAATGAAGATGAACATATTTTTGTTTCAAATTATAAAAAAGAAAGTTGTCATTTCATAATGAACGAAAATGATTTAATTGTTAAAAATCCTAGCAAAACTCAATTAAAAAATGAGAATTTTGCAGAAATTAACAAACTTTCTAATGACGAACTTATCCTTATGTGCATGGGAAATATTTCTTCTGGAATGAAAGGAATGATTGGAGATTCTTGCGAAAGCGTTCTTGGTGGAGCAGGAGAAACTTGTCTTAATGTTAAATCAATTAATAAGTCACTAGTTCTTGCTGATGGACCTGCCGGAGTTAGAATAACGAGTAAGTGTTTATTATCTAAAAATAAAAAATATAAACTTTCAGTTGATCCAATGTGGGAGGATCTTTCTAAATACCTACCAAAATTTATTTCTTCATTAGTGATGAATAAAAAGAACCAAAAAAGAAAAGGTGAAAGATATTATCAATATACAACTTCTATTCCAGTAGCTAACGCATTGGCTTCTTCGTTTTCAGAGGATGTAGTAAACAAGTGTGGGTTAATAATTGCTGACGAGATGCTTCGCTTTGGAGTAGGTGTCATTCTTTCACCAAGCATGAACATCGTTAGAAACCCATTATGTGGAAGAAATTTTGAATATTATAGTGAAGACCCTTATTTAACGTCTAAACTTGTAAGTCAATTTGTAAATGCTGTTCAAAGTAATGGTGTTACTAAAGCATGCATCAAACATTATTTATGCAACAACCAAGAAAATAATCGTTTTCAATCAAATTCAATTGTTTCTATAAGAACTATTAGAGAAATATACTTAAGACCATTCTTAAATGTTGTTTCTAAGTCTAGTCCATATTCATTAATGACATCATATAACTTAGTAAATGGAGAGCACTCTTCTGAATCTTCTTATTTTATAAAAGATGTTTTAAGAGAAGAAATGAATTATTGTGGACTTATTATGACTGATTGGATTTCCAGTGGAACTATTAATAATCCTCATTCAAAAAATGAAACTGTATTTGCATATAAAGCTCTTAAAGCAGGGGTTAATTTATTAATGCCGGGTGGTAAAAGCGATATAAAGAATTTAAAACAATCTTTAAAAAAAGGATTAATTAATAGAGATTTATTATTAAATAATGTTAATTTTATATATAAGAAAATACTTGATTCTAATAAAGCTAAATCTTGATTATTACTATTAATTATGATTTAATCTTTTTGCTTATTAAAACATGCCTCCTTAGTTAAGTGGTATAACGGGTCCATGGTAAGGATCTATTGCTAGTCCGATTCTGGCAGGAGGCACCA
>JAKSVK010000021.1 GCA_024408075.1 Bacilli bacterium
GTTAATACTAATGGTGATTGTGTTTTCATAAGGTGTCCCTTCGTAAGTAATTATAGTGATTTTTTTAAGTTTTTCGCAATAATTCTTTTTTACACGTGTATATGTATGGTAGTATATATGACGCGAGTGAGCGTACTAATTTACACATCACTCAAGTGCTATATGGAGGAAAATTATGGCTGAAAAGAATTATGTTTATCCCTTCGAGAAAGCCTATGGATTAGGTAAAGAACTCTTAGGTGGTAAAGGTGCTGGCTTAGCTGAAATGACTCACATTGGTGTTCCAGTTCCAGAAGGTTTCACAATCACAACCGAAGCTTGCACACTCTATTATGACAGTGGTAAGAAAATCCCTGAATTTGTTCAAAAGCAAATTTTTGATGCTGTTAAAGACATCGAAAAGAAAACAGGAAAAACATTTGGCGGAGATCATAATCCACTTCTCGTTTCTGTCCGTTCTGGTGCACGTGTCAGTATGCCAGGTATGATGGACACTATCTTAAACTTAGGTTTAAATGATAAAACTGTTGCTGCTTTAGCAAAAGAAACAGCAAATGAAAGATTTGCGATGGATTCCTATCGTAGATTTATCTTAATGTTCACTAACATTGCAAAAGGTCATCCAAGAACCGAAATGGATAAAATGTTAGAAGAACTCAAAGCTTCTAGAGGTTACAAACTCGATACAGAAGTTACAACTGAAGAATTAAAAGTCTTAGTTGGAAAATACAAAGAATATTACAAAAAGACATTTGGCGAAGAATTCCCAACTGATCCAAAAGTTCAATTAATGGAAGCTGTCGCTGCTGTCTTCAGAAGCTGGGATAACGAAAGAGCAAATGTTTATCGTATGATGAACAATATTCCATATTCATGGGGTACTGCTGTTAACGTTCAATCAATGGCATTTGGTAACAAAGGTGAAACTTCAGGTACAGGTGTTGCATTCTCACGTAACCCTGGTACAGGTGAAAAAGTCATCTCTGCTGAATATTTACCAAACGCACAAGGTGAAGACGTTGTTGCAGGTATTAGAACTCCTCTTCACATCGATGAATTAAAAGCTCGTATGCCAGAAGTATATGAACAATTCGTCAAAACCATTAAATTAATGGAAGCACATTACAAAGATATGCAAGATATGGAATTCACTGTCGAAGATGGTAAACTCTATTTCTTACAAACACGTAATGGTAAGAGAACACCAGCAGCTGCTCTTAAAATCGCTTGCGATTTAGTCGATGAAGGTGTTATTGATGAAAAAGAAGCAGTTTTAAGAATTGATCCAGTATCATTCGATAAACTCTTATTACCAGGTTTTGATAAAGATGATTTAGCAAAACATCAACCTATCGCTACTGCTTTAGCAGCTGGTCCAGGAGCTGGAACAGGTGCATTAGCATTCTCTGCTGAAGAAGCACAAGCAAGAAAAGCAAAAGGCGAAAAAGTCTTATTAGTTCGTGCTGAAACCTCTCCTGAAGATATCGTTGGAATGGTTGCTGCGCAAGGTATTCTAACAATGCGTGGTGGTATGACATCACACGCTGCAGTTGTTGCTCGTGGTATGGGTAAATGCTGTGTCTGTGGTTGTAGCGCTGCTATCATTGATGAAGAAAAACGTACACTTACAATTAACGGTAAAGTCTACACAGATAAAGATGTCCTTTCACTTGATGGAAGTACAGGTAAAGTCTATGAAGGCGAAATTAAAACTGTTGAACCAGATTTAACTGCTGGATACTTCGGTAGATTAATGGGTTGGGTTGATAGTTACCGTAACTTAAAAGTTAGAACAAATGCTGATACTCCAAGAGATGCAAAACAAGCAAGAATCTTCGGAGCAGAAGGTATTGGTCTATGCCGTACTGAACACATGTTCTTCGCTAAAGATAGAATTTTCTCTATGAGAAAAATGATCTTAGCAGAAAAAGTTGAAGATAGAGAAGCTGCTTTAGCAGAAATCGAACCAATGCAACAAGCTGACTTTGAATCTTTATATGAAACAATGGGAGAATTCAACGTTAACGTTAGATTACTTGATCCACCACTACACGAATTCTTACCACAAGAAGAAGATTTAATTAAAGAATTAGCTGATGCAATTGGCAAGAGCGTTGCACAAGTTAAAGATAGAATTGCTGACTTACACGAAGCTAACCCAATGATGGGTCACAGAGGTTGCCGTTTAGCAGTTACTTATCCAGAAATTTGCAAAATGCAAACTAGAGCTATTATTAAAGCAGCTATTAATGTTTCAAAGAAAACAGGCAAAATGGTTGAACCAGAAATCATGGTACCACTCGTGCTTGAAGAAAGAGAACTTAAGTTCGTTAAGAATTTAATCTGTGAAACAGCTGATGAATTAATCAAAGCATCAGGCTTAAAGATGAATTACCATGTTGGAACTATGATTGAAATTCCACGTGCTGCATTACTCGCAGATGAAATCGCAAAACATGCTGAATTCTTCTCATTTGGTACAAACGACTTAACACAAATGACATTCGGATTCTCACGTGATGATGCTGCTAAATTCTTACCTTCTTACTATGAACACAAAATTTTAGAAGAGGATCCATTCAAGACCCTCGACCAAAATGGTGTTGGTAAACTTGTTGAAACAGCAGTTAAACTTGGAAGAACAACACGTCCAGAATTACACATCGGTGTTTGTGGAGAAACTGGTGGTGAAGCTAAATCAATCGAATTCTATCACAGAGTTGGATTAGACTATGTTTCATGTTCACCATTCCGTGTTCCTGTCGCAAGACTTGCTGCTGCACAAGCTGCAATTAAATATCCAAGAAAGAAATAAACTTTCAGCCAAAAAATATAAAAATAAAACGGGTTTCGCTAATGAAATCCGTTTTTTTTCCGTGTTTTTTTTAATTAAATTGCTTTAATAAATCTGAAATTATTATCGCCATCAATATAACCAACTTCTTTGTTATTGATTATGATTGAGCCATCATCATCGACGTAACCAATTTGCTTTGGAGGAAAGTAGATTTTCCCATCATCAGTAATCTCTGCAAACTTGTTACCGTTGATAAATAAAACGTTATCATCAATGTATCCAACAAGCTTATCACCAATGTAAATATTTTTGCCAAATGAATCGATAATTAACATATTATTTCACCATAATTTTTTCGTTGTCTTTAACTGTTACATTTTCTAAGTAACGTCCAACTACAACATTATTATTTCCCATCTTTACATTATATAAACCAGCATTAGGTCCGATGAAATTGTTTTCTCCAATAACACATTTTCCAATGATATGAGTATTTGGTCCGATAACCGTATCTTTTCCAATAATTGCTTCAGGAGAAATGTATGCAGTATCTGGATCTTCAATTGATACACCTGAAAGCATAAGTTTTTGATTTACTCTTTTTCTCATTACTTTCGCAGCATACGCTAATTGAATACGATCATTAATATTAAATATATCAGCAGCGTCTTCTAAAACATATGCTTCCACTAGATGAGAATCATCAGTGAAAAGCTTTACGATATCACTTAAATAATATTCATTCTTTTTATTATCTTTATTTAATAAAGGAAGATAGTGTTGAAGAAGCTTATTATCCACTATATATATTCCTGAATTAATTTCATTAATGTCATAATCCTCATCTTCAGTTAATTCAGCACTAGGAATAACACTCTTTATTTTATATGAAGGTTTTTCTCTCATTACTCTCCCATAACCTTGAGGTTTTTCAAGAACAGTAGTACAAATAGTTAGTTTATTTTCATTTTTTTCATATTTATGAATAATTTTTTTAAGAGTATCAGTTGTTAATAATGGGGTATCACCATTGAGAATAACAACATCAATATCTTTATCTTTAATATAAGGAAGAACCTGCATTACAGCATGGCCAGTTCCTAATATTTCTTTTTGTTCAACAATAGTTGCTTTATCTCCAATTAGAGGAACAATAGATTCTGCTCCATATCCAACAACTACAAAAATTTGTTTCACCAAAGGTTTAACAGCATCAATTGAATAGTTAATTAAAGGTTTCCCGAGAACAGGAAAACTAACCTTTGCTGCCTTTGGATTATTTGATTCCATTCTTGCTCCTTTTCCAGCAGCAAGAATAATTGCGTATCTATCTCTCATTTTCTTCTCCTATTTAATAATTTTTGTAAATTCTACAAAGTAGTCAGTCTTATTTTCTAATTCAACAGCAACTTTTTTAGCAAAAGATTTGTCTTGAGTTAAAGCAAAAACGGTTGAACCTGAACCAGACATACCAACAATCTTAAATCCATATTGATAAAGCATTTCTTTAATAGATTTAATTTCTGGAACGAGTTCAATTGCTGCATCTTCTAGAGAATTGCCCATTGATTTAGCAAGAAGTTCATCATCACCATCTTTTAATGCTTTAACAACATTATCAACATCAACCTTTTTATATGGTTTAGAATCCACTAAGGCAAAAATTTCTTTAGTGGAACATCCTGCTTTAGGTTTAACCAAAACAACATAATAATCATTTTTAATTTCAATTGGAGTGAGTTTTTCTCCAATTCCATTAGCTCTAGCAGGTTTACAATCTACAAAGAAAGGAATATCAGCTCCAAATGGAGTAGCAAGTTTAATAATTTCTTCACTTGTAACATTTAGTTTTAACATTTCAGAAACTGCCTTCATAGTACAAGCAGCATTAGAACTGCCTCCACCTAAACCAGCTTGCATAGGAATATTCTTATGAATATAAACTCTGAATTTGTTATTAAATTCATATTTATGACCAAGAGCATCAATGCAGTTACCAACTAAGTTGAAATGACCTAGTTTGCACTCAAAATCATCAACAGTAATAAAATGATCATGAGCAGTATTTAAACCTGAAATAATAATAGAGTCATGTAGTTCGATAGGAACCATTATGGAATCTAATTCGTGATATCCATCACTTCTATGTTCGGTTACTGCAAGTGAGATATTTATCTTTGCAAAACTCTTAAAACTTCTTTCTCTCATAAAAATACACTTTCTATTTACTAGCTTCGTATAACTTCACATACATATTAGGAGATATTTCTTCAGGTCTCAACATATTTGATATGCTGAGAGTATTTAAAATGTGTGTAGCACGTTCAGAATTTTGTAAATAATTTTTCAAGTTGTTATAAATTGTCTTTCTTCTATTTAGAAACATGGATTTAGCAAACATATAAACTTTAATCGCTTCTTCTCTATTTACTTTTTGATCAAATTCAAAGCTAAAAACTAATGAATTACATTTAGGTGCTGGATAAAAAGAACCAGGTTTGACAGTCATTAACTTTTTAGGTGTCCCTAATAAATGGATTAACACAGAGGCAGGACCATAATTGCCTCCAGATACATCAAAAAATCTAGAAAACGCTTCTTGTTGGCACATCAAAACCATTCTTTTACATTTTTTAGCATTTATTAATAAATAAGTCACTAATTCCGTGGTGATATTATATGGAAGATTACCAATAATTTTCTCATAAGAACTTACATCAACTTTTCGAATATCGTTTTCTATAAAATTAAGTTCTGGATATGTGATTTTTAAAAATGAAATCATACGATTATCAATATCACAAACTGTTAAATTTTTGCTATTTGATAAGAAGTGAGTAAGACTTCCTAGACCAGGTCCAATCTCTAAAACACTTTCTTTTTGATCAATTTCTAAAGCACTTACTATATCTGAACAAATTTCAGGAACTAATAGAAAATTTTGTCCATAATCCTTATCAGGTTTGGTGTTAGTTTTATTAACAATATCAAGAATATTACTTCTATCGATAATCATAAAATTTCCCCTGGTTTTATACCTAGCATATTTAGTTGATTTTCTAATGATTTATTGTTTCCATTAATTAACCTATATTTTGTAATAATTTTCTTTCTAATATTTTCAGGGTTTTCATCCAAAGAAATTAAGTTAGAAAGATTATAATTATACTTCACAATTTCATTCGTTGTTTTAAATGGATTAAGCGCATTGATTATATAACTAATATTTGACTCTGCCACGCCAGATTTCATGTAATTTTTTCTGGAATTTTTCTCAATTTCCACAACAACTGCTGAATTAATTTGATTTTTAATTTTTTCTCTTATATTTTTGCCAGCTTCATCAGGATCGGTCAAAATAATAATTTTTTTAACACTGCTAACAAGCTTTAAAAACTGTATTTTTTCATCATTAATATCATATCCATTTGTCACAAAAAAATATGAATTAATAAATGCAGATAAATAACTTACATCTGTTTTACCTTCTACTACAATTACCGCATCAATATTTATCTTATTCATTGATATTAAAAGCTCTACATGAATTCTTATAAATTACGTCTTCTAAATGTTTTTTGGACATGTTTTTTAAACGTGCTATTTCTTCACTTACTAAGCAAAGATATTTAGGTTCATTTTTTGTCCCTCTAAAAGGATGAGGAGTAAGGTAAGGCGAGTCAGTTTCAATTAATAATCTATCTAATGGAACTTCCTCAGCTACTTCTTTTGGTGTCTTTGCATTTGTAAAAGTAACAGTCCCACCTAAGGCTATATAACTATTTGGTAATTTAAGTATTTCATTCATTATTTCAACAGATTCAGAAAAACAATGCATAACAAATCCATGTTGTGGTAAATGTTCTTTTAATATTTCTACACAATCTTTTGTACTTTCACGATTATGGATTGAAATAGGAAGTCCAACTTCATTAGCAAAATCAATTTGTTTAATAAACCACTTCTTTTGTAAATTCTTTTGTTCATCTTCCTTACACCAATGATAATCAAGTCCAATTTCACCAATTGCGACAACTTTATTTTCTGTTTTTGCTAAATTGATAACTTTGTTATATTCATCTTCTGACACATCAAAAATCTCAGTTGGATGAAATCCTATAGCTGCATAGCAATTATTGTATTTATTGGCTATTTTAATGGCTAATAATGATGTTTCTTTGTTATAACCAACTACTAAAAACTTTTTAACACCTGTTTTTTTAGCATCAGCTATAACTTGATCAATACGTGGATATAAATCTTCTGAATTTAAATGACAATGTGTATCAAATAACATATTACTTACCTACACAGAATCTTGAGAATATTTCTTTAGATAAATCTAATTGATTGTTTTCACCTAATATTTCAAGCACAGCATTATATGCATCCATAAGTGAAACAGCAATTAAATCTATTGATAAGTCGTTTAGAGCATCTTCTTTTGCTTTTTTAAGTGATTCACTACTTCTTCTTAATAAGCCAAGTTGTCTCACATTATTAAAGCTAGGAGTAACAAAAGATTTTTCACTAATACCTAATTTCTTATAAATAGCATCTTTTAACGATTCTACATCTCCATTTAATGCACTGATGTTTATTAAATCTTTATTGATGCTCTTAGATTTATCAGACTTATTGTAAACAATAATTCTTTGACTATCTTTTGTTAATTCGAGGATCTTATTGTCTTCTTTGTCTATTTCACTACTAGCATCTAATATAACTAAAACTAAATCCGCTTTTTTAATTGCATCAATAGATTTATCTACACCAATAGTTTCAACTTTATTATCAGCATTTCTAATTCCTGCTGTATCTAAAATATGTAAAGTTATACCTTTTAAATTAACTTCACCTTCAACTACATCTCTAGTTGTTCCAGCAATATCAGTAACAATAGCTTTATCTTCACCAATTAATGCATTTAAAAGAGAGGATTTACCAACATTTGGTTTACCAACTATGGCAACTTTTATTCCTTCTTTAATTAATAAACCTTGTTCACCAGATTTAGTTAATTCGTCTAGTTTAGGTGATAGTTCGTCAACATATTTAATAATTGTATCTTTATTAGCAACCTCAATATCTTCGTATTCAGGATAATCAATATTCACTTCAATTAACGATATTAAATCTGCTAAACGTTTTTTGATTGGTAATATTAATTCTGATGTATTTCCTTTCAAAGAAAGGATAGATAAATCTTTTGCCTCTTTACTAGTAGCGTTTATTACATCATTAATTGCTTCTGCTTGAATAAGATCAATTTTATTATTTAAGAAGGCTCGCGAAGAATATTCTCCATTACTCGCCATCCTGGCTCCCTTGGATAAAAGAAGTTTTATTACTTCATTAGCAATTAACATGCTTCCATGAATAATAATTTCTACTAAGTTTTCTCCAGTGAAACTTTTTGGACCTTTATATGCTAAAAGAACAACTTCATCAATAACTTTATCTTGGTCAATAATGTTACCTACGTAAATTGTTTTTTTATCAGTATTTCTTATATCTTTACTAAATACTTCTGAAACTATATCAAAACAATCTTCACCAGAAACTCTGATGATAGCTAATGCACTTTTCATTGGAGGTGTAGCTAAAGCTACGATTGTATCTAGTTTCATACTTTATAATTAGAAAAGCACCTCATCGGTGCATTTTCTTAATCAACATAAATGATTTGTACTTTTCTTTCTTTTCCTTCACCAGTGGATTCAGTCTTAATGTGTTGCATATTTGAGCAAGCATTATGAATTGCTCTTCTTTCATCACTTGGCATTGGATCAAAAGTATAAGTAGTTTTGCTTCTTTGAACGTCTTTTGCAGTTTTACGAGCAAGTTTTTCTAGACGATAATATTTATTATCTTTATAACCATTAATATCTAAGAAAATTCTAAATCTCTTATGGAATCTATTAGATGTTGATAATCTAACTAATTCATTAAGAGCTTGAAGTGTTCTTCCATTTTTACCAATTAATATTGGATTATGAGTAGAATCAATAACCACTCTCATAATGTCATCATCTAAAGATGTTTTAACTGTACTTTCAATTCCTAAAGCATCAATTAAGTTAAGTAAATATTCTTCTACATAATGTACAACTTCAGAATAATCATATACTTCAACAGAAACTTTTTTAGAGAATAATCCAGTTGCTTTTTCATTAACTTTATAAATAAGTTGGCTAACTGGTACTCCATAATCTTCAGCAGCTTTTTCAAGTGCTTCTTCAATAGTTTTTCCACTATATTTTTCCATATTGTCTCCTAATTTTTCTTTTTAGCTTTTTTAGCCATAATCGACTGAGTGATTAATGTTTGAGCGATTGAAATAATAGCTCCGACAAACCAATAAACACCCATAGCACTAACAAGTGAGAATCCCATAAAGATAATGAGAGCTAACATAATATATGTTATCCATTTCATTTTCTTGTCTTGAGAATTTTGAGTTGGATTCTTTCCAAGTTTAGCAACTTGTTTAGCTTTTCTTTTTTGCATCCATTGTGGAAGTAACATACTAACTGTTTGTGCAACAGCCATTAATAAGAATAAGAAGAATGCAGTTACTCCAGCATAATTTCCAGCTGCGGTCCATGCTCCAGAACGGAACATTGCATCTTTAATAGAGTCACTTAAGTTAAGACCTAAAACACTACCATTAGTTAAGATAGATGAACCACTTAAAGCACCCCAAACACAGATAAAGACAGGGAATTGAATGATTAATACCAACAAAGTTGATAATGGATTAATTTTGTTTTTCTTATATAAATCATTAATTTCCTGCGCCATACGTTGTTTTTCATATTGATTAGTATTTGCGTTAGGGTATTTGTTTTGAATCTTCGTTACTTGAGGTTGTAACTCAGTCATTTTAGCATTACCAGTTGTTTGCTTAATTGTTGCAAGCATCATAAGTAATCTTATGATTAAAGTAACAAAGAAAATTGAAAGCAAGGCTGCAATTCCAGCGGTTGCTCCCATATTGTTAAATCCAATAGCTATGCTATCAATAACCCAGCCAATTGGATATACAAGTAATCCTTCAAAGAATCCTTGGTTCCATGCATATTTCCAGCTTTTTGCTTCAACATAGATCCCTTCATTTGAATAACCATATGTACCATACTTTTTTTCTTCTGTAGTTTGACATGTACGATAAGCAGCAGCTGTTTGATTTAAACTTTCACGATAAAACTGAATAAAGTCAGAACTAAGAATTTCATCTGGAGTAAGAACATTTGTAAGATATTCATTATATCTATTTAGCCACCTTACCCAGAGCATATCGTCGTTTGTGCTAACATATTTTAAATATGAATAATATGAAATTTGATCAGTAAAAGCATTAAAATCAAATTCATCATTTAATTCAATTGTCACTATTAAATCAGTAGTTGGAACGATACGATCAATTATGTCGCCTAAAACTAATTCATCAACAGTACTTAAATACTTAATAGAGAGTTCGTTTGGTGTAAAAATACCTTGTCCACTTGCATTAGCAATAACTGTATTGAATATTTCACATTGGCCTTGAACTTTAAGGTCTGGAAATAATGGGTCAGGTGAATCATAAACAAATTTATTTAATGTAGTATCAAATTGAGCCACTTCTTTTTTACAGTTTGTTATTGTATAAAACTTCCCTGTTAAAGGGTCATCGATAGTAACAACATCACCTTCACTAAAAGTGTATTTAGTAATTCCTGGATCTAATGAATAAAGTAATCTAGCAGAATCAATACTTGTACAAAAAGACTTAGTACAGCTCGATAATCCTACTAGGGCGCAGATTGCAAAGATACTTCCGAAAGCAATTTTTGTTTTTCTTTTCATTTTATAATCCTATCTCTTTAAAGAGTTTTTCAAGTTCATCACGGTTATTAGAAAATTCTTTATTAAGAAAACCTTCTTTAACTATGATCACTATATCGATTGCGTGAATTTCATAATTTAACAACGAGTCACACATAGCTCGAATTTGCCTCTTGATTCTATTTCTAGTAACTGCGTTTCCAAGTTTTTTGGATACGCTGATTCCTACTCGGCAAATATTTTTATCATTATTAACAAAATGAATAAGGTAGGAATCACTTCTTAGAGTACGTCCTTTTTTAACCGTAACAGCGAATTCATCGTTTGCTTTAATACGATTAGCGACTTTCATCTATACTCCAAAAATTAAGCAGCAAGGTTTTTTCTGCCTTTTGCTCTTCTTCTAGCAAGTACGTTACGTCCATTAGGAGTTTTCATTCTTGCTCTAAAACCAGCTCTATGAGCGTGTTTTACTTTACTTGGTTGATAAGTTTTTTTCATATTGTTATTTCCTCCAAAATACGCATTATAGATTATAACGGCATTTATTTATAAATGTAAAGAAAAGAAAATAGACGAGTTAGCAAATAATCAATTTTAA
>JAKSVK010000022.1 GCA_024408075.1 Bacilli bacterium
ATGAAAAAGAAAAAGCTGAAACAAAAGATCCTCGTTGGGCCGCACTTGATGATATTGAACTTTAATTAAGTAAGATAATTTTATATATTATTAAAATAAAAAGTTAAAATATTTTTAACAAAATTGATACTTCTCAGACTATATATTAATGAGAGGTATTTTTTTATGATGTATATTTCTCAGAAAGGAGGTAAGATTATATTGAACTTATAGATTATATACTATAAAATATAATCGTAAATAAATGCCAAGAATAACAAATATTTTTGGGATAGACATCTATATGTATGCTGATGACCACAACCCGCCTCATTTGCATGCAAGATATTGCGACAAAGAAGCTCAATATCTAATTAAAACAAGCGAATTATTGTCAGGGAATTTGCCGGTTAAACAAAATAGCTTGGTCATTAAATTTATTGAAGCATACAAAGATGTACTAATTGAAATGTGGGAAAATCAAAAAATAAAGAAATTGTAGGAGAGAATTATGGAAGGTGCAGCTAAACTTTACTTAGATAAAGATTTGAACATTAGAGTTCTTTTTGGAAGTGGAATTACAAAATCTTTTGATATGGGCACTCTAATAGATAGAAGGCCTGAATTAATTGCTCTTAAAGACAGAAAGCTATTTGAAAAAGGAAAATTATCAACTTCATATGGAATATCTTGGAACGATGATATAGATATCGCTATTGAGTATATTTATGATCACGGAACTATAGTGGAGAATGAAGAAAATTATCTTCAATATGTGATTGGATATCGAATTAAAAAAGCACGAATCAGTCGTGGCTTTAACCAAACTAAACTATCTAAATTAACCGGAATTGCACAAGGAGATATTTCTAAGTTAGAAAACGGACTACTTAATCCATCTGTTACTTTGCTTTCTCGAATTGCAAAAGCACTCAACGTTAAATTGGATATTAAATTTCTCTAAAACAAATAATATTTGAATGTTATTTTTAAAGAAAGCTAAGATTTAGTCTCGGCTTTTTTTGTCTCAAAATATCAATTCAAATTATTATAAAAAACAAAAATTTTATTTTTTCTATTTACACATATCGACATATGCACGTATAATGGTGGTAAGAAAACGGGAGAAAGTGGGAAATGTTATTAGGACAATACCAACATAGCCTAGACGATAAGTGTCGTTTAATGATTCCTAGCAAAATGAAAGCTGAACTTAGTGATGCTTCTACTTTGTATGTTTTAAAAGGATTTGAAGGCTGTCTTGCTGTTTATACTAAAAGCGAATTTGATAAACTTGTCGCTAAACTCGAAGGTTTATCATATTTCGATACTGATAGCAGAAACTTTATCCGTTTAACTTTATCAAGTGTTATCCAACTTAATGTTGATAAACTTGGAAGAATTCAATTTACCCCTTCTACTTTAGAGAAATACAAGATTTCTAAAGAAGTAATAGTGGTAGGAGTTAACGACCATTTTGAAGTTTGGGATAAGAAAGCTTACTTAGATTATGAAGATAAACTTTCTTCTAAATATGAAGAACTCGCTAATTCCATGGTAAAAACGAATGACAAATAACAAACACATTCCTGTCTTACTTAATGAAGTCATTGAAGGATTAAACATTAAAAAAGATGGGACATATGTTGACTTAACTCTTGGTAGAGGTGGTCATTCAGAAGAAATCTTAAAAAGACTTACAACCGGTTTATTAATCGGTGTGGATCAAGATGAAGAAGCAATTAAAGAAAGCTCTCTTCGATTAGCTAAATACTCTAAAAACCTAAAAATAGTTAAATCTAACTTTGTTAGGATTGATGAAGTATTAGCTAAACTCAATATTAAAAAAGTTGATGGAGTCCTAATGGACTTAGGTGTCTCTTCTCCTCAATTTGATGAAGGTGATAGAGGCTTCTCATATCGATTCGATAGTGAACTTGACATGAGAATGGATCAACAAAATAATCCATTAACAGCAAAAAAGATTGTTAATGAATATTCTCTAAATGAATTAACCAGAGTGTTTAGAGATTATGGAGAAGAAAAATATTCTTACCAAATCGCTAAAACAATAGTTAAAGAAAGAGAAACTAAACCAATTAATACTACTAATGAATTAGTAGATATTATAAAAAGAAGCAAGCCTAGCAAAGAACTTAAGAAAGCTGGGCATCCTGCTAAACAAGTCTTCCAGGCATTAAGAATCGAAGTTAATGATGAACTTAATGTTCTAAAAGAAACATTAATGAAAGTAACTTCATTATTAAATAAAAAAGGAAGATTGGCTGTCATCTCCTTCCATTCTGGAGAAGATAGAATTGTCAAAGAATGGTTCAAAAAATTAACTGTAATTGAAGGAAATCGATATGATCTTCCACTTCAAAATGAAGAACTTGAATTTCAATTAGTTAATAAAAAAGTCATAGTTCCTTCAACTAAGGAATTAGAAGAAAATCATCGTTCAGTTTCAAGTAAACTCAGAATCATTGAAAAACTTTAGGAGGTAAAAGTTATGGAAATGAAAAACAAATTATTCAAACATCACCGCAGTAAATTAGCAGTAGTGACTCGTAAAATTAGTATTGCTGCACTTAGTGTTGCTGGGGTATTTGCTGTTGTTGCACTTCCAACCTACTTTTCTATTTCATCCTCCAACAAAATAGAAGCTCAGGCAACTGCTGAAAAGCAAGAAAAAAAGGAGCAAGAAAAGCTCCCTGAAGCTATTTCAAATAACGAATAATTCCCTTTGAATAAACCCCCTTTGAAGTCGTCTCTCCGGAGATGACTTTTTTTGCTTAAATAAAAATATTGTTATATACATAATATTGTTTTACAATATATGCATGAATAATCAAACAGTCGTTTTAGAAATTTCTAATAAATTTATAAAAATTGTTATTGGATCTGTTGTTGATAATGAAGTAGTGGTTTTATATCGCCAAAAGACTCCAATCTCACATGTTATAGAAAATGGAAGAATTATCGATAAAGAAACTTTGGTTGATGCTTTATGCAAATTAAATCCTGTTTTATCAGAGGAATATCATATCAATCAACTACTTGATAATGTTGTTTTAGTTCTGCCTCCATTTGGATTTGAAGCATATAATGTTACCCAATTAACTAGTGTTCTCTCAGAAGATCAAGTAGTTGGTTATAGTGAAATTAGAAACTTAATTAATTTAATTAGAAATAAACGTTTACCTGTTGATAATGAGATTATTAACGTTATTTTTGAATCATTTAAAACTCAAGATGAAAAGAGATATTCTAAACTTCCAGTTGGACAAATAAGTGCCACAGTAACTGGTAGTGGAAAAGTATTAACTTTACCTAAGAAAATAAATGAAGATTTCAGTGAAGCTTTAATGGATGCTGGAATTAAATGTAAACAAAAAGCCATTTCTAGCTTTGCTAGTGTTGAACTTATTAAAACTCAAAATGATATCCCTGATGATTTCCTATTAGTTGATATTGGAGCTTATTCAACACAAGTAAGTTTAGTAGGAAGACGTGAATTAGTTGGAACAAGAAGCTTCTCCTTTGGAGGAGATTATATAACTGAAAGAATTATTGAAAAATTCAATATTAATGAAGCAC
This sequence comes from Bacilli bacterium, assembly GCA_024408075.1. GTDB lineage: Bacteria > Bacillota_I > Bacilli_A > RFN20 > CAG-826 > UBA2450. The sequence goes on from JAKSVK010000022.1 coordinate 3,580, forward strand.
AAGCGATTAAAATCAAAACTTTATATGGATTAGATTATCGTAAGATGTCATTTAAATATCCTCTTTGTGAAAGTGTTACTGCAGAAGGTAAAAAACAGTACTTTACTGAAGACTTAAATGCAACACTTGAAGAAGAATGTGATAAATGTGTTAATTTATTAAAATCTACGATTGAACAATTAGCATTAACTTTTGAAGTACCTGAATATCAATCATTACCAATTATTTTAATTGGAGGATGTTCTTTACTTCCAGGATTAGTAGATTATTTAAAAAATAAACTTGGAAATGAAAATATTTCTACTCTTATTCCTACATGTATGGGAGCAAGAGATCCAAGCTTATTCAGTGCACTTGGTGCAATACTTGTAAAAGAAAAATATTTAAGCGAATTTGATTCAACTTCACCAGTTGGTATTCGCGTTACTAGAGATAACTAGGGGGAATCATTATGGAAAATTATGATTTAGACAACTTTGAACCAGCAGCTAAAATTGTAGTTATTGGTGTTGGTGGAGCTGGAAACAATGCTGTCAATCGAATGATTGATGAAGAAATTAGTAATGTAGAATTTTATGTTGCTAATACTGATAAACAAGCACTTGCTACCTCAAAAAGTCCAAACAGAATTATTTTAGGTGAAGAACTTACTGGTGGTCTTGGAGCTGGTGGTGAACCTGAACAAGGAGAAAAAGCTGCAAGAGCTAGTGAAGAAACTATTCGTAACATAGTTAAAGATGCAAATATGGTCTTTATTGCTGCTGGTATGGGAGGAGGAACTGGTACTGGTGCTGCTCCTGTTATTGCAGAAATTGCAAAGTCTATTGAAGGAAAAGATATTCTTGTTGTAGCTATTGTTACTCGTCCTTTTGCTTTTGAAGGCAAAAAGAGAATAAAGAATTCTATTCAAGGACTTAATAAATTAAAAGGTATAGTTGATTCTCTTATTGTTGTTAGTAACGATAAGTTATTAGTTTCTAATAGTAATGCTCAAATTTCTGAAGCATTCAGCAATGCTGATGCAGTTTTAGCTCAATCTGTTAGAACTGTTGTTAACTTAATTTTATTACCAGCAATTATTAATCTCGACTTCGCTGATGTTAAAAATACACTTAAAAATTCAGGTGTTGGATTAATTGGTTTTGGTGAAGGAAGCGGAGTTAACTGTGCACGTGAAGCAGCAAGTAAAGCAATATCATGTCCACTTATTGAAACTGGAATTCAAGGAGCAAGAAGAGCAATTGTTGCGATTACCTGTGGACCACAAGTTAGCTTATTTGATGCTCAAGAGTGTGTTAACCTACTTATTGAAAGCGCAGGCCAATCAATAGATGTTAAATTTGGCCTTAACATAAATGATAGATTAACTGACGAAATGTTAGTCAGCGTTATTGCAAGTGACTTTGAAAATGATATTGATTTTACTGAGCCTACCGCAGTTACTCCAACTAAGTCACAACAAACTCTTGAACTCGAAGAGAAACTTCAATCTTCTGCTGAAAGAGAAAGAGAACTTAATTTTGAAGAAGACAACATTATTCCAAATTTCTTAAAATAAATTTAGAAAAAATGAAGATTAAAAGAGCAAATTTGCTCTTTTTTTATTCTCTCACGCGTGTATAATAAAATAGATATGAAAAAACGAAGTTTACTATTTATAATTCCTGTTCTTGCCACTTTAGTTGGCTGTGGATCTAATTCAACTAATCCACCTGCGCCAGTAGTTGGCGAATTTGAAAATCTTCCTAGCGAAATTTCAATTCACGTCGGAGAAGAAACTTATCTTCATCCGATGTTAAAAAGAAAAAATATTTCTTCAAACAATTTTAGATTTATTTCTAGCAATACGAATGCTTTCGATATTAATCAAGAAGGAAAACTAACTTGCTTCCATGAAAGCGAATCTTCAGTAACTGTTTATGAAGATAATAACTATAACGAAAAGCTTGATGCGGACGAAAAATTTATTATTATTCCAGTACATTGTAGTTCTCCTTTAGGAGATATTGTTGAAACTACTCACATATATGTAAACTCTATGGCAGAAGATGCATATGTTGGCTCAACTTATAATATGGATAGTTTTGTTTTGCCAAGTGATGCGACTTATAAGAAAGTTAAATATTATAGTGATAACCCAGAAGTATCAAAAGTAGATGAAGACGGAACCGTTCATAATCTTAAACCGGGTGTTGCAGTTGTCTATGCCTATAATGATGTTAGTGGAAACGGAACTTTTGATGGTTCTCAAATAAATAACTTCACTGTTTTTAGCGTTAGCGAACCTGAAACAAAATATCAAATTACTTTACCAGTATATGAAAAAGTATTAGAAGTTGGAGAAGTTTATGAGATTGGAGCAAGTATTTCTCCTTCTGCTTCAGGACTATATTTTGGTTATGAATCATCTAATAAAAATGTGGCGATTGCATCAAGCGGAAAAGTATCTGCTTTATTTCCGGGAAATTCTCGAATTGAAGTAAGGTGCGAAGGTGCATTTGCTTATTTAGATGTTAAGGTTGTAGAGAAAAAAGTAGATAAAAATCCTTATATTTCAAAAATTAATATTTGTGATGATAATCTTGTGATGAGCGTATTAGAAAGCAAAAAGTTATTAGTAAATGTTGTTCCAGGAACTGCAGGAGAATCATTAACTTTTGAATCTAGCAATAATGATGTAGTTACAGTTAACTCATCTGGTGAATTATACGCGAAAGGACAAGGCACCTCGATAATAAAAGTTAGTTCTGAATTAACAAGAAAATCAGATCAAATAGTAGTTACAGTTAGACCAAATACAATTTATGGTGAAACTTTTTACAATAATTATTATGGTGATTTAACTTGGGAAAATAGTACTGATCTCGTCAATAAACTTCATAATATTATTAGAAATGGATTTACTCCTTTAGCTTATGCTAATTCAACCAACTGGGAAACAAACTCATATGCCGATGAAGATATTAACGATCCAAATATGGTCAATGTGCTTTATAGTGAAACACCAATTGCAAAAAATAACCACGGAACTGGTTCAGGAAAATGGCAAAGAGAACATGCTTTTGCTGCTTCCTTACTTACTGGAGTAGGAACAGCTGCTGCAACAAATAAACCTTCAAGAGGCACTGACTTCCATAATCTTTTCGCTGCCGATTCTGGTGGAAATTCATCGAGATCTAATAAAAATTTTGGTTACGCTAATATATTTGATCCAACTTATAATGACACTCGTAATTATCATTGGGACAAATATAATTTTGAACCTAGTGATAAAGATAAAGGAAAAGTGGCGCGTGCAATCTTTTATACTTATGTAATGTATAATGAAAATGAGACTTTTGATGCAAAAGAAACCTGGACATTTAAAAGTCCTGAAGATATCGCTTCTCATACATCTAAAACAAAAAGTTTAACTTATACAATGAATAACCATAGAGCTGATGTAGTCGAACAATATGTTAATTTTTCTCGACCAACATTAGATGTTTATATGGCAAAAGGTAGTCAAGCTATAATCAAGCTTAACGAAATATTTACTAATAAAATTAAAAGTCCAACTAGTGATATTACTAGTGATGAATTTAGAAGAGATACATATGCTGCAATGGCTTATCAATATACATCTAATTCAATAGGCAATCTTAGCGACTTATTAGCTTGGAATACCTTTGAAGTAGATGCTCAAGAAGTCAAACATACTGAATCTGTTTATTTTCATGTCGGACTTGATAAACCTATTAAAGACCAAAAACAAGGCAATAGAAATCCGTTTGTGGACTTTCCAGAACTTGTCGAATATGTTTTTGGCTCTTTAAAAGATGAGCCAGGCAGTATTAGAATGCTTACTCCTAGTGTATTAATTAAATGATTGTTGAGGTATAGATAATGAACTATAAAGATACTTTATTAATGAATAAAACCAACTTTGAAATGAGAGGCAATCTCAATGTCAAAGAACCAGTTTTGGTTGATAAATGGAAAGAAGAAAAACTCTATGAAGAAATGAATCTCAATAGAAAAGACGCTAAGGAATTTATTCTTCATGATGGCCCTCCATATGCTAATGGAGATATGCACTGTGGACATATGCTCAACCGTATCTTAAAAGATATGGTTGTTAGATATAAAAACATGTGTGGATATAAGACTCCATTTGTTTTTGGTTGGGATACTCATGGTCTTCCTATTGAAAATATGGTCACTAAAAGTGGAATTAATCGTAAAACTACCCCAATTGTTGAATTTAGAAAATATTGTGAAGAATATGCTAAAAAACAAGTAGAAAAACAAAAAGAACAAATTAGAAGACTTGGTTTAGTTGGAGATTTTGATAATCCATATTTAACACTTAAAAAAGAATATGAAGCTCGTCAAATTGAAGCTTTCTCAAAAATGGCTTTAAAGGGCTTAATTTATAAAGGACTTAAACCAGTTTATTGGTCTCCAAGTAGTGAATCTGCTTTAGCAGAAGCTGAAATTGAATACGCAGATGTATTATCTCATTCAATTTATGTCGCTTTTAAAGTTAAAGATGGAAAAGGACTTCTTGATAATGACTGTTCATTAGTTATTTGGACAACCACTCCTTGGACTCTTCCTGCTAACTTAGCAATTTCTGCTCATCCTGATTTTATATATGGTTTATATGAGACAAATAAAGGAAAATTAGTTTTCTTAAAAGAATTTGAGGAAAACTTAACAAAAGAATTAGAACTTGGTGAAGTTAAATTACTTAAAGAGTTTAGCGGAAAAGAACTTGATTTAGTAGTTTGTAAACATCCTTTCTATGATCGTGATTCTTTAGTTATTAACGGTAAACACGTTACTAATGATGCTGGTACGGGACTTGTTCATACTGCTCCAGGACACGGTGTTGAAGACTATCAAGTTTGCTTACTTTATCCAAATAAAGGTTTAGATCCTTATTGTCCAGTTGATGAGAAGGGTTATATGATGCCTGGAACTGGAGAAGGAATAGAAGGCTTGTTCTATGAACAAGCAAATGATGCTGTTTTAGATATTATTTCTAAAAATGGTGCATTACTTAAACATACAACATTTACTCATAGTTATCCTCATGACTGGAGAACTGGTAAACCATTAATCTTTAGAGCAACTTCTCAATGGTTCTGCTCAATTGAACCAATTAGAAAAGATTTATTAGATGCTATTCATAAAGTGAAATGGTATCCAAGTTGGGGAGAAAATAGAATGGTTAACATGATTAAAGATCGTGGAGACTGGTGTATTTCTCGTCAAAGAGCTTGGGGAGTACCAATTCCTATTTTCTACTGTGAAGATGGAACTCCAATTATTGAAGAAAAAGTATTTAAACATGTTGAAGAATTATTTAGAGAACATGGAAGTAACATTTGGTTTGCAAAAGAAGCAAAAGAACTTCTTCCTGAAGGATATACTAATCCACATTCTCCTAATGGAGAATTTAGTAAAGAAAAAGACATTATGGATGTCTGGTTTGATAGTGGAAGTAGCTGGAACGGAACTCTTGTTGATCGTAATATCAAATATCCAAGTGACTTATATTTAGAAGGTAGTGACCAATATAGAGGTTGGTTTAACTCTTCTTTAATTGTTTCTCTTGCATGTAATGGAGTAGCTCCTTATCAAAATGTTGTTTCTCATGGTTGGGTTTTAGATGAACATGGGGAACAAATGCATAAGAGCAAAGGAAACGGGGTTGATCCTGTTAAGATTGCTAATGTATATGGAGCTGATATTTTACGTTTATGGGTCAGTAGTGTTGATTATCAACAAGATGTTAGAATTGGTGAAAACTTAATTAAACAAGTTGCTGAACAATATCGTAAGATAAGAAATACATTGAAATTTATTTCATGGAACCTTGCTGATTTTGACTTAAAAGAAGCAACTGAATTTAGCAAAGTTGATCAATATATTTTAGCTAAATTAAATAACTTAATTAAGTCTACTAGAGAGAACTTTGATAAATATGATTTTGCTAGTGCAACAAGTGACATTATGAACTTTATGTCTTTTGATTTATCTACATTCTATCTAGATATTTCTAAAGATGTACTTTACTGTGAAAGTAAAGATTCACTCCGTAGAAGACAAGTTCAAACTGTCTTATATAGAGTAGGTGAAGCTCTTCTTAGAATACTTAATCCAATTCTTCCATTTACAATGGATGAATTTAACGTTAATCTTCCTGGAAAACGTAGTAAAAACGTTCAATTATTAGATTATCCAACTGCAACTGATAAGGATGATTCTAAAATCTTAGAAGAATATGAAAAAGTATTAGCTTTAAGAAGTGAAGTACTTAAAAAGCTTGAAGAAGCAAGAAACGAAAAAGTAATTGGCTCTAGCCAAGAAGCATTAGTTTATATTAATAAAGATAATGAAATTACTAAAATGTTCTCTCTTGAAGAACTTGCTAGTATATTTGTTGTTTCACAAGTTAAATTATCTGATCAAAAAGAAGCTTCTGTTATTCATCATCCAGGTCATAAATGTGAAAGATGCTGGAATTATTCAGATGATGCAAAAGAATTAGAAGATGGAACATTTATTTGTTCTAGATGTCAAAAAGTAGTCAAATAATGGAAAAATTTAAGAAAGCACTTAATTGGTTTTTGCATTCATATATTTGGATAGGAATACTTATCCTTGTTTTAGATATTGTTTCTAAAAATCTTGTTGTTAAGTATCAAGCCAATATTTTTGCTGGTGGAGGAAGAAATGGTGGAATCGATATTATTCCTGGATTTCTTGGAATAAACTATGTGATTAATCCTAATGTTGCTTTTGGCGCATCATTTGGAAACGCAACAACAAACAAAATTGTTTTTACTCTACTTGCTTTAACAATTTCAGCATTAATTATTGTTTTATTAATTAAAAAGTGGGGTAAATTAAAAACTATATATAAAGTAGTTTGCTATATGATTATTGCTGGAGCTATTGGTAATGCGATCGACCGTTTATTTTATAGCGCTGAATATTTAAATTATCATGGTGTATCTGGCGTAGTTGATTTTATTGATTTCTATGGCATATGGAAATTTAATTTTAATGTCGCTGACTCTTCAGTAGTAGTTGCTGCCTTTATGTTTGTCATTGCGATGATTGTCTTTGATGTAAAGGAAAGCAAAAACAAAGAAAATAAAAACGAGAAAATAGTTAAGAAATCTAATGACGAAAAGTTAGTTTCTAAGACTGAACAAGAACAAGAAAATTTACGAAACAAAAATTAAAAATGAATAAATTTACCATCGATTTGCAGGAAAATAATGTGAGATTAGATAAATTTTTATCAAATTCTCTACCTGATTTTTCTC
>JAKSVK010000023.1 GCA_024408075.1 Bacilli bacterium
ATATTAATTAATTTGAAAAATTTAATGTTGAAACCTATTTTTAATAGTGATACTATTGACGCAATTGTTGTGAAAGGAAACTTTTTATGAAGAAGAATTTTAAAAAATTACTTACTGCTAGCTTCGCATTTGCACTCGCAATTGGTACTGGTGTGTTGCTTGGAAGTAAATCTAATGGTGAAGTCAAGGTAGCTGAAGCAGCATCTGATCCTGTAGATGTTCGTGGTTCATTCAACGGATGGACAGCAGGAAAAATGTATCTTTCTGGCGATTCTTATACGTTTGTTAGAGACTTTGCCCAAAATGAAACATTTAAGGTTGTTGTTAATGGTACAGATTGGGTGGCAGCTAACTGGAACGGTGTTACAAATAATACAAATAATGGCATTGTTGATGACAACACTAATGACCATAATTTTAAAGTCAATACTGCTGGTAAATATCTCATCAAAGCTGCAAAAGGTATTGGAACTTATGGCGAAAAGGGATATGGAGTTACAATTGACAAATATAAAGGTCGATTAATAGTCGGTTCTTTTGGAGATTGGACTGCATCTACTGGGATTGTGATGCAACATGAAGGCAATCAATGGTTTGGAACTGTAAAACTTGATTATGGTGCAACATTAAAAATTCCTTACTTTAATGGATCTTCTTTAGAATATCAAACAGGAATTGATGACTATTCTGCTATTACGCCTAATGCTCAAGCATATAAATATTTTGGAAATGGAGATGGAGGCAATATAGTCTGCTATGCTTCTGGTTCATATACATTCTACTTTACAGATGATAAATATGATTCAAATTATAAAATATCTATTGCTTATAATGATAAATTAACAGCTGAACATTTGGCAGCTCAATTGATGGGTGCTGATATTTCAAAAGGCACTTGCGAAGATGCAGATAAATTCCCAGCTATGAAAGCAATGTATTTAGGACTAGAAGCTGGCGAACAAGCTAAATTCCAAGGATTTGAAACATCAGAAATCGATCAATTCAAAAACGCTTATGATCGTTATGTTGCTTGGGCACGTGCTTTAGGCGAAAAACCTTGGGAAGCAGGAAAGGTTGGCGTTAATGCATTCTCTGTATTAGGCATTAACTCTTCTAACTCCTCAACAGTTATTATTGTTATTGTTGCTGCTTTATTAACAGCTACAGTATGTGCTGGATACTTCTTCTATCGCAAGAAAAAACACGCATAATTAAAAATAATAATTAAACTACAAAAGCACTGAGTAATCGGTGCTTTTTATTTTTGTCCCTTTTAATTTTCTCTTTTTATTGTAAATAAACATAAAAATAGTTATCATTTTAAAGGTGATTTTATGAACAAAAATTTAGGAATTTTATGCGCTGTATCATCTCTTCCTGCTAATCATGGAATTGGTGACTTTGGAGATTCTTGCTATAAACTCATAAATTGGTTAAGTAAACATGGCTATAAGTATTGGCAAGTTCTTCCAATTAATCCAGTTGGACCTGGATATTCTCCATATATGTCTACATGTAGTAATGCTATTGAATATAGATATATATCATTAGATTATTTAATTAAAGATGGATATTTGAAGAATGTTCCATCATTTCAAAAAAATAGTATTTCAGTAGATTACTTCTCAGTTGGAGAATTTAAAAAGAAATATTTATATAAAGCTTATAAAAACTTTTTAAAAGATCATTATGAAGCTTTACATAAATTCAAAGTACGTAATCCATGGGTAGCTCCATATGCTACTTTTGAAGTATTTAAATGGCATAATGATAATAAGCAGTGGACATATTGGAGAAAAGAAGATAGAGATTATTATCTTTCTCATAATAACCCACCTAAACATTATTTAGATGAAATCAACTTTGTAATATTCATGCAATATATTGCACTTAAACAGTGGAAACACGTTTTAAGCTATGCAAAAAGAAAACATATTAAAGTTATATGTGATATGCCTTTCTATGTAGGCTTTGATGGAGTTGAATGCTGGCTTAATAGAGATCAATTCTCGATTAATCAAGAAACATGTGAACTATATGAAGTTGGAGGAGTAGGACCTGATGCTTTCTCAGATATTGGACAACTTTGGGGTACTCCTATATATAATTTTGAAAGAATGAAACAAGATAACTATAAATTATTAACTGACCGTATTGGTTACTTAATGAATTTATGTGATATCTTACGTATTGACCATTTTAGAGCATTTGACACATATTACGTTATTCCTGCTGGAGAAGAAACAGCTAGAAATGGGGTATGGAAAATTGGACCTAGAGACGATTTCTTTAATACTTTATTTAATAAATATCCAAATACAACCTTAATTGCAGAAGATTTAGGTGAACTTCGTCCAGAAGTCTTAGAACTTCGTGATCAATTTAATCTTCCTGGAATGTATATTGTTCAATTCACAATCTTTGATTTGAATCAAAATTCAACCGATAGACAAATAGTTTATCCAGGCACTCATGATAATGAAACCTTATATGGATGGTATCTATCTCTTAACGAAGAACAACTCCAAACTATTGAAAATAGAATTAATTATCATAATGATAGAGAACATTTATATGATGAACTTGTTAAATACACTTTATCTATTCCAAGTAAGATGACTATTCTTCCTATTCAAGACATCTTAAAACTTGATAATCAAGCAAGAATGAATTATCCAGGGACAGTAGGGGATCCTAACTGGAAATGGAAACTTAAAAATTTCTCTTGGATAAATAAAGTAAAATATCCATTTAAGAAATGGGAAAAGGAGTAAAAAATATGGCTTATGGATTAACCAGCGATTTTTTAATGGGCCAATGTACTAATGCATACGATTACTTTGGCGCCCATTTTGTAAAACAAGGCAAAACCAAAGGCGTTGTTTTTAGATTATATGCTCCAATGGCTAGTGATGTCTCTGTTATTGGAGATTTCAATAACTGGGATATGTATTCTCATAAAATGAATAAAGTAGATGATACTGGTATATGGGAAATTTTTGTTCCAGGAGTTAATGATTATTGCGCTTATAAATTTCATTTTAAGAACGCAAAAGGAAAATACGTTGACCGTATCGACCCATTTGCTTTCTTTTGTGAAGTAGCTCCAGCAACTTGTTCAAGGACATTTGATGTTAATAACTTTATATGGCATGATCAAGAATTTTTAGATTCTAGAGATCGTAATTTTGATAAACCAATGTCAATTTATGAAATGCATTTAGGTAGTTGGCTTAAAAATTGGGAAAATAGATTCTCTTCTTATGAAGAAATTGCAGATATATTAATTCCTTATGTTAAAGGTATGGGATATACCCACGTTGAATTTATGCCAATAGTGGCTCACCCTTTCTTGGGAAGTTGGGGATATCAAGCAACCGGTTTTTATTCTTGTGATCCAAGATATGGCAATCCATATCAACTTATGTCATTAATTGATCGCTTGCACAAAGAAGGAATTGGAGTTATCGTTGATTTCGCTCCAGTTCATTTTGCTAATGATAAATGGGCTTTAAAAGAATATGATGGAACTTGTTTATTTGAATATAACAATGAGCATCGTGTTTCCCCTTGGGGAAGTTTACAGTTTGATTTAGGAAAAGACCCAGTTAGATCTTTCCTGATGAGTGCAGTTAACTTCTATATTAATTATTACCATGCTGATGGTATTAGAATTGATGCAGTTAGCAATTTAATTTATTGGAATGGTAATAAAAATGATGGAGAAAACTCTGGCGCAACTGAGTTTATTCGTCGACTAAATGCTAAAATGCATATCGAACATAACGATATTATGATGATTGCAGAGGATTCCAGTGATTTTGCAGGTGTTACTAAACCAACATGGCAAAATGGCTTAGAATTTGATTATAAATGGGATTTAGGATGGATGAATGATACTTTAAAGTATTACGCTCTTGATCCAATCTATAAGAAATATGACCATAACAAATTAACTTTCTCTATGGCATATTTCTATAGTGATAATTTCCTTCTTCCATTTTCTCATGATGAAGTAGTTCACGGAAAAGGAACGCTTTTAAATAAGATGTGGGGAGATTATTATCAAAAGTTTGCTTTGTTACGTAACTTAGTTACATATCAATTCGCTCATCCTGGTAAGAAACTTAACTTCATGGGTAATGAATTTGGTAGTTTTGATGAATGGAATGAGAATAAATCTCTTCCTTGGGAACTTAAAAATTTCCCTGCTCATGACTCTATTTCAAGACTTTATCATGATTTAAACCTTATCTATAGAGCTCATCCTGCAATGTATATTGAAGAACATAATCCAGAAAGATTCCGCTGGTTAATTGTTGATAATAGCAATGATTCAGTATTTGCTTTTCAAAGAAAAGTAAATGATGAAACACTTATCTTTGTCTTTAATATGACTACTAACTTCTATGATCATTTTGGTATTCCAATGCTTGAAGAAGGAACTTATGAAGAAATATTTAATACAGATAAAGACATATATGGCGGAGCTAACCAATATAATGGAGCCCACATTGATAGTGTATATGGCTATTTAACTATTAAATTAGCTTCAATGGGAGCATGTATCTTTAAAAAAGTAAAATAAATTTGAGGTAAATAAACTATGTTTAAAAATAAAGAAGAATTTAAAAAAGTATTTGTTCAAAGACTACTTGAAAAATATGGTGTTAGTGTACAAGAAAGCTGCGCTAATGAACAATATAATATTTTAGGAGAAATGGTTAGAGACTATGCTAATACCGATTTATTAGCAACTCACGATAATAGTGCAATTAAAGGCAAAAAGTCTTTAGTATATTTCTCAATGGAGTTTTTGATCGGGAGATTGTTAAATAACAACATCCAAAACTTAGGTATATATAAAGTTGTTAATGAAGGATTAAAAGACTTAGGAATTGATATTAACGCTTTAGAAGAAGAAGAAAGTGATGCAGGACTTGGAAATGGTGGTCTTGGTCGACTTGCCGCTTGTTTCCTTGATTCAATCGCTTCTTTAGGTTATATCGGACACGGAAACTGTATTCGTTATCAATACGGGTTCTTCCGTCAAAGATTAATTGATGGAAAGCAAAAAGAACTTCCTGATCAATGGTTAACTAACGGAAACGTTTGGGAAGTTAGAAAAGCAAAATATGCAGTTGAAGTTGCTTTCTACGGACATCCTGAAAGTTATCAAAAGAAAAATGGTACTTGGGGAATTAGAACTGCTGATGCGATGTATATTCGTGCTGTTCCTTATGATATGCCTGTTATTGGATATCGTAACCACGTTACTAATACTTTAAGATTATGGAACGCTGAACCTAGCTCACATCATTTACCTAAACATATGTCATTTAATGAATACGTTACTAGCTTAAACGATATTTGCCATGGTTTATATCCTGATGATTCTACTGAACAAGGAAGAATATTAAGATTACGTCAACAATATTTCTTAGTTAGTGCTGGTCTTCAAAATGCTTTAGCATCTTACTATAGACACCATAACACATTAGTTGGAATTCATAATGAATACGTTTTCCAACTCAATGATACTCACCCAATTTTAGCTATTCCTGAAATGATGAGAATTATGCTTGATCAATATGATATGGAATGGGATGACGCTTGGAAAGAAGTCACACAGTGTATGGCATATACTAACCATACAGTTATGGTGGAAGCTCTTGAAAAGTGGCCAGTAAATTATGTTCAACACTTAATTCCAAGAATTTATATGATTATTGAAGAAATTAATCGTAGATTCAATATTGAAATGAGTGAAAAAGGTATCCCTCAAGCAGAAAGAATGATGATGGATATTATTAAAGATGGTCAAATTCATATGACTAACTTAGCTATCTATACAGCTTTTTCTATTAACGGGGTTGCTGAAATTCATACTGAAATCTTAAAAAAGATTACATTTAAAGAATTTTATAAATATATGCCAGAGAAGTTTAATAATAAAACTAATGGTGTTACTCATCGTAGATGGCTTGTTAACGCTAATCCTGAACTTTCTAATCTTATTTCTTCTAAAATTGGAGAATCTTGGATTATGGATATGTCTAAGATTAAAGATTTTGAAAAATATGCTGATAACAAGGCAGTGCTTGAAGAGTTAGCTAAGATTAAATATGAAAACAAAGTCAAATTAGCTGACTATATAAAGAAAACAACAGGTATTGAAATTGATGTAAATTCAATATTTGACGTTCAAATTAAACGTTTACACGCTTATAAACGTCAATTAATGAACATTTTCCACATCATTTATTTATATCAAAAAATGAAAGAAAATCCTGAATTTAGAATTTATCCAAGAACTTTCATTTTTGGCGCTAAAGCAGCTCCTAGCTATACTTATGCGAAGAAAATTATCGAACTCATTTTAGCAGTTGCTAAGATTGTTAATAATGATCAAGATACGAATAAATATCTAAAAGTAGTTTTCATTGAAAACTATGGGGTATCTCTTGCTGAACTTATTATTCCTGCTGCTGATGTTAGTGAACAAATTTCTACAGCTGGAAAAGAAGCTAGCGGAACTTCTAATATGAAATTTATGATGAATGGAGCAATTACTTTAGGAACTCTTGATGGAGCTAATATTGAAATTGCGAAAAATGCCGGAAAAGAAAATGCAGTTATATTTGGTTTAACTGAAGCTGAAGTAGAAGAGCTTCATAACAGTGGAACTTATAATGCATGGAATATTTATAAAGAAGATGAAGACATTAAAAAGATTATGGATTCTCTTCTTACCGGTCCTTGGACATTCTATCAACAAGATCGTTTTAGAATGATCTTTGATGAAATTATGTATAACAATGACTATTACCTTATTTTAAAGGACTTACCACTTTACGCTAAAGCACAAGAAGAAGTAGAAAGACTTTATCAAGATAAGCTTAACTGGCAAAAGATGTGTCTTATGAATATCGCTAATAGTGGATTCTTCTCAAGTGACCGTACTATTGAAAGTTACGTTAAAGAAATTTGGCACTTGGAGAAAATTGCTAAATGATTGCTTATTTAACTAATTTATATAAAGCTCAAAAAGAACTTGATGAAGAAATTATCGCTAATCATCGCATTAGCTATGAATCTACTAGAAACAAAAGAATACTCGCTCTTTTAGTAGAAATCGGAGAATTCGCTAATACGACAAGAACTTTTAAGTTTTGGTCAGTAAAAGGAAAAGATAAAGATGAAGTAGTGCTTGATGAATTTGCAGATGGACTTCATTTTCTTCTTTCTTTAGGAATTGATAAAAATTATATTGTAGATTCTCTTGAATTTAATGATAATGAGCTTTCTCCAACAGATAATTTGCTTTTAACTTACGAACTTGTTAGTGAATATCAAAAACATCAATCATTAGAAAACTATCTTAAGATGTTTATCTCATATTTAACTAATCTTCTTAAATTTGGTTATACGTGGGACGAAGCTGAGAAAGCATATTATCTAAAGATGAAGGAAAACCATCATCGTCAAGAAACTAACTATTAAAAAATAATATATCGGCAAAATATAACGCAAAAAGAAATGAACAAATTGCTAAACCATTTGCCGATTTTTTTATTGTGTTAATAAATTATTGACCAATATCGAAGCTTGTGGACATATGCTGTTATTTATCGATTATGCTGATAAAAATTTGAAATAGTTGTTAACAAATATTAAAAAAATGATAAAATGTTAACAGAGGTAAAAAAGTATGATTGGAAAAAAGCTCAAATATTACCGATTAAAAAAAGGCATGACAGTTGAAGAACTCGCAAAAGCAATTAACTGTACAAAAGCCGCTATTTCTTTATACGAAAATGAAGAAAGAGAGCCAAATAATGATATTTGTAAAAAGATTGCAAAGGTTTTAAACATACCTTGGATTGAACTACTTTCTAGAAATAGTGACAATATCCTTTTCGATCATATTAGCTTTAGAAAAAAGCAAAAAGCTTCTAAAAAAGACATAGAGTTATTAAAAGCCGATATCGAATCACAATGTTCAAATCGCATCTCTTTAATGAATATTGTTGGACTATTAAACTATAAAATCTTTAAACCTCAAAAATTATCCTTTAAAAAATCTGCTAGTGAAAATGCTGAAATAATTAGATCCGCTCTAGGAATTCCAACTGCTGGGCCAATTTACTCTATTACTAATATTTTAGAACAAGCTGGTATTATTGTTCTTTCTTTCGATTGCGCCGAAGAAATTGATGGAGTTAATGGTATGGTCAATAACATTCCTTATATCTTTTTTAATTCTAAAAATAAAACTATCGAGAGAGAAAGATTCACTCTTATTCATGAAGTTTGTCATTTGTTTTTTAACGATAGTGAAGAAAATAGAGATGATATAAAAATTGAAAAATATATTAACCAAGTCACTGGAAATGTATTGCTTCCTAATGATGATATTTATTATCTTTTCGGTAAAACTAATAGAAATATCAGCATTTATTTAAGAGATAATGTGGCCAAACAATATAAAATTGCGCCTTCTTGCTTATTAAATAGACTTTATGAAGCAGGTGTAATTACAGAGCTATATTATAAGAATTATTTCATCTTTTTAAATAAAACCTGTGGTAAAAAGTCTGAAAAAACATTATTAGATCCTAGTAAAGATAATGAATCTCCGAGTGTTTTTACCCAACAAGTATATTTGGCTTTATCAGAGGAGTTAATAACAACTTCTAAAGCTGCAGAATTTTTAAATATTCCTCTTTATGATGTTATGCAAAATATAAGGACAGAATAATATGAAAAAGTTTTTATGCTGCGACTCTTGTTTTTTAATAACGGTTTTTCAAGAAGGAAAACTTAATTTTTTGTCACAGTATAAAGATCAATTTTATATTTCAGAAACACAAATTGTTGGTGAACTAATTAAACCAGTAGAACTAGCAACGTTAGTTAGAAAAAATATAAGTATTATTAAAGAAGATAGAGATGAAATTATAGAAAAAACAAAAGAATATTGTATGAAATATGAAACATTATCGTTTTACGATTGTTTATGCATGGCGTATGCCTTTTTAGATGGTTATTGTTTAATTACAGATGATGTGGCTTTACAAAAGAAGTGCATTCTTAATAACATCGAATACAAAACATCTAAAGATATTGAAGAAGAATACTTCGACAATAAATAATATAACGTTTCATATATAAAAAAACTTGACTTAATCAAGTTTTTCTTTACTTTAGTAACTCCTCTATTTGAGTTTCATTTATGACCTTAATACCATTTTGTTCAAGTAGTTTAGTGGTAATACCTTTTCCTTTTATTTTTTTATGAGAGAAAGTTCCATCATATATTTCATTGCTTCCACAACTTGGAGAGGTTTCTTTTAAGATAGCTAATTTGATATCTAGATATTTACATATATTAAGTGCTAGTTCAGCACCTTTAAGATAATTTTTAGTTACGTCTTTGCCTTCTTGATTAATAACTTTATCTTTTTTAATTTCACTAGGAAGTCGTGGAGTTTTAAGTCCTCCTTCAACTTCTGGACAAAAAGGAACTAGTTCATATTTTTTAAGAAGATCAATAATTAAAGGATTATAATTGTTCTCCCCATTATATTTTGTTTTATCTCCTACTAAACAAGCACTAATCAAGATTTTTTCCATACCTGTGTTATTCTATATTCTTTCATTATTTTATTCAATATTATTGAGTTATGTGCTTATTTAAGAATTTAAAAATTTATATTTTTTAACTAAATTTAGTGTTTTCCCACCTATATATATTATGGAGGGATATGTTATGTACAGACATATTTCGGCTATCCACCTGGCAATCAGAAAGGATTGTTT
>JAKSVK010000024.1 GCA_024408075.1 Bacilli bacterium
CTGGATCAAGATAATAATATACAGAATTATAGTAATAAGCTCTATGACCTGGCTGCGAACAAGTTGGAATAGTTTCTACAGGAGTTGGTCTTATATATACATCTCTTTTGCCGCTAGGAGGAATGATAATGTTTCCATCACTATCGTACATTTTAATATTTTCAGGCAAAGTAAGTTTTCCTTGTATTGCTGGCTTATCAGAACTACTAGCATGAATTACGCCCCCATAAATTTTGATATCAGCTTGATCGGACTCTCTCCCAGATGTGGAGCCAAATCCAATACCATTTCCGTATTCAGAAGTTGCGTAAATGTTTCCGCCATAAATAACAATTTTTCCACCAATACCATGGTCACTAGCGCCAAGTCCAGCTCCGGTACCTGTACCACATGCTGTAATTGTCCCACCATAAATAATAATTGGCCCATTGCCATAGTTATAGCCTCCACCAATCGCGGCACCCCAACTAGGTCCATAAGCAGTAACAATTCCACCGTATATAGTAACTAAACCTCCAGTACCATTATCGATAGCGGCAAAATTCCAATTTTTATTGCTATTAGCTTGAAGACGTCCATTTCCTTTTACTCCATCATCAATAATGGCTAGGGTTGTATTTATTGGAATATGTATTCCAGCTACAAATCTTAAGTCACAGTCATCAGGGAGAGCTATAACTGCCCAATCATTAACTTCTAAACGATTTTGTAAATCAGTTCTATCTGTTGTGTTAATTGTATAAACCCCGGGACCAATTTTTCCGTCTGTAGCAGTTGTTATATCAGTTTTTGCTGCATTATGAATTTCTTCCTTAGACATTCGTTTAGCGTTTATTTGGATACTACTTGAGATAACTTTATCTCGATTAAATTTATACCAATCATTACCATCTTTATATTCCCAATAGAGAAATACTGAATCATTGACTAAAGCAGGTAATAAATAATCTTCATACGGGAATTCACGATATGCATTCCAATTAATTATTTTGGTATTAGGACCATCAGTAATCTTTACTTCAATAGGTATATTACCAATTCTACCTTCGTGTTCTTTCCAATAATCAATACTTGTTGTGATCATATTACTAAGTACACCATCATTATAAGATTCATAACATCTTCCACATTCGCACTCATAATATGGCTTAATACCATAGCTTACTAATTCATTGTTATCATTAAATCTTGGGCGAACAAGTTCGTGTTTTGTTTTTAAAATGTGAGTTTCCGTTTCTGATGTAGCGGTAACACTCATAACGGTAGAGTAATCTGATACATAAAAAGTATGATTGCAATGCATAATTGATAAAGGATCTTGAATACCTTTGGTCCTCATGTTCTTTGAATCACCATAAATATATCCATTGTAAATATTAGTGATGGCACCTTTGATTTGTTTGTCATCTATATAATAACCACCGCCACCAATTCCACTACCATTTAAACGATCATAATAACCATCTCCACTATAACCTTCTACATGTCCATTAAAAACATTTGTAATAATACCTTGTGCTTCATGTCCTCCGCCAATTCCGGCTCCGAACTTTCCGCCAGTTGCTTTAATAGTTCCATGATATACATTTAAATTTCCGCCTAAACCATGACTGCCTGTGCCAATACCAGCGGAATATTCTCCACCTTTAACTTCAATAGAACAACCATGAATATTTATTATTCCGCATTTTTCTTCTTTGCTAGAGCCAATACCTGCCATATCAACAGTCTTGCTCGTAACTTTTAAAATTCCATCATTAATTCCTAAATCGGTAGTGTATAAAGAAAATACATTCCCTTCTTTTACATAAATACCATTTTTAACTTCTAAAGTAACATCCCTTGCAATAACAAGTTTAACATCACCTTGAATAACAATTTGATTGTCAATTGTAAGGTTATTTTCTACAAAATATAATCCGCTTGTTAAGGTAGTGCTTAAAACTAAGTTAGCGTCTAAAGGAACACGTTTGTAAGTATATGTGCTTCTTTTATATGCGACGTCAAAGCCAACATCAATATATCTTTCACCAAATTGAAATTCGTTTTGATTAAGTAGCCAGAAAAGCCATTCATCAACATTTACGTTAGTCCCGAAGACTTCTAATGGATTAAGTATTCCTTCATTTAAATAATTTAAAATCTCTGATTGAGAAGTAAAACCATAAAGATAACAATTTTTAACATTTTTTTGTGCACCATATCCAACAAAATCATTTGTGGTATCGGTACAATAACAATTGAAAATGCGACAAGAAAAAATCCCATCCGTAGACGTGCAATATCCAACAATATTACCAGAAGTTCCTATGTGAGCGGTGATAGAACCGTAATTTTTACAGTTATATACACTAGAAGTATCATTTAATTGGCCAACTATGCCACCGACATTTTTTTCTGCTCTTACTACACCATAATTAGAAGAGTTGGTAATTGTTGAACCCTCATCTAATGTTCCGGCAATGCCTCCAACATATGTTCCATCAGAAGAATTAATTTTCAAATAATTTTCAACTCTATCAATTTTAGATTTGACAACTTTTCCTGCTAAACCACCTGAATGACCTCCTGGGGAAGCAACAAAAGCGCCTAATTTTAAATCCTTAACTGTCGCATTTTCTAAATATCCAAATAAACCAGAATATTCATCATGAAAATATGATGACTGAGCAAAGTATACTGTTAAATTTTTTCCTAGAAAAGTGCCCTTAAATGGTTTTCTTTCTGAATAACTACCAACCATTCCATAGGCAATAACGCTATTTTCCAATACCACTGTTTCATTATCAAAAGTTTTGTTATTGAATTTAGCATCACTATAAAACTTGAGCCAATCAAGTTGATTTGAAATATGATATTTTTCATCACTTTCTTTTGACAAACTTAAATCTGAAAAACGACAGTGATTACAATTTTCTACATCCTTTTCACCATTATAAATATGATCTTTGATAGAACAATTTGAGTCACATAAAAATGTCAAATTTTTCTTAATAGCAGGTTGATAATCATAGATGTCATATTTCAGTTCTTCATACTTATTTTGTTTATTGTTATAAAAAAGACAATTTTCAATAGTGTTATTTTTACATCCAGATTTTATATATATTGCACCACCATAGTCATAAACTTCATTTTCATAGAAGTAACAATTATTTATCTTTAAATCTGAAACATCAGAAATTATTGCACCACCAGATCCTTGACTGTGATTGTTAACAAATGTAAATCCGCTAACAGATGTGCCATACTGGATATACATTGCACCACCGTCACTACTAGACTGACAATTTCTTATAAGAGTGTTTGATGCAATAAAATTTGGGCCTGAACAATACGAATACAAAAATCCACCATATTTTGCACTACAAGTTTCGGCATAACAATTATTAAAATAAATATTGCTAGGGTTATTTATGGTGGTTTGACCCGCAATATAAATTGCCCCCGCATATCCACTAGTGTTATTGCAATTAGTAAATTTGCAATTATTAAAATAAATAGTCAGGGTTGTTTTATATTTACCATTTAAATTAAAATAAGCACAGCTTCCATAAGAAGAACATACAATATTTCTAAAGGTTACATTATTAAAATGAATAGCACAATGAGCAGACGTAATATTAAATGTGTAGGCACTCTTATCTATTGTTTGATTTTCTATTGTTTGATTTTCTATTGTTACAACACGGCCATATTCCGTAATATTATATGTAACAGGCTCAGTCCAAGAAGAATCAGCTGCACTTGCTTCTGAAATATTAGAATTGTTAGATAAACTAACTAATGATATAAAAGATGGCATTAATAATAAACCACATATTAGTCCTAGAAATTTAAACTTTCTCATATAACCCCTCCGCTACATCTAAAAGTCAATTAAATATTATACCTTTTATATATTACTAATAAATAAAAAAATATTGGTAAAAAATAGAATAAACAGTAAGAATGCATAATAAAAATCACTGAGATTTGAGCACATTTAACAAATTATGCTCAGACTTCAGTGATTTTCAAATTGATAGATTATAAATTACTTATTTTCTTTTTTCTTTGTAAAAACAAACATAAATGTTCCTAATGTAATCATTGAAGTAAAGATAATGATTATGCTATTACTTAGATTTTCGAAAGGCAAATAATTATTACCGCTTAAAAATTGTATACCAGTAACTTCTGCATTATATGGATCGTTATCGCCATTAGCGCGAGCCCATGCCTCATAACGCAATCTTGCATTTAAGAAATGAGAATCATATTCGGGATTAACAAAAATCAAAATTGATTCTGTAGATAACTTCATTAAATTAGTTTTAGCGTTTATATAATTTTGTTGGCAAGTTCGACCTTCTCCATGAGGGTCTTCATCCATGTATAAATAATTATCAATCCAATCAATAAGCGCCATTACATCATCAGACATTTTGAACGTTTGAGTTTCAAAACATGTATTAGTAAATTCTGCGACAAAAGAATTTGTTAGTTCATCAAAATATGAAATAGCTACTTCTTCAACACGTCCAACTCCACAGCCATATGTACATTCCTTTATTGCGGTACAAGTAGTAAAATCTTCGCTCCAAGAATAACTTATCACATATTTGTGATCAACAGGATCCAAGTATCCCTCTCCACCTTGATTTTTCCATGCATATAAGGCTTCTAAAGATCCATCGCCGATTATTTTGGTGCATTCTGGATCAAGATAATAATATACAGAATTATAGTAATAAGCTCTATGACCTGGCTGTGAACAAGTTGGAATAGATTCTACAGGAGTTGGTCTTACATATACATCCATATTTCTGGCAGGAGGAGTGATAAGACTTCCACCACTATCGTACATTTTAATATTTTCAGGCAAAGTAAGATTTCCTTCTATTGCTGCCCTTGTTTCACTATTAGCATGAATTACGCCGCCATAAATTTTGATATCAGCTAGACCGTACGCTCCCCAATCTGTGTTACCACGCCCAATACCATTTGAACGTTTAGCATAGGCGTAAATGTTTCCACCATAAATAATAATTTTTCCACCACGACCCGAAGGACCAGAGCCAATTCCAGCTCCCATACTCATACTATTTGCTGTAATTGTCCCACCATAAATAATAATTGGCCCATTCCTATGATTATTGCCTCCACCAATCGCGGCAGCCCAATAATTTCCATTAGCATTAACAATTCCACCGTATATAGTAATTATACCTCCAGAACCATTATCGATAGCGGCTAAAGTATATTTAATATCGTTATTACTAGCTTGAAGACGTCCATTACCTTTTACTCCATCATCAATAATGGCTAAAGTTGTATTTAGAGGAACATATATTCCATTTATTAATCTTAAATCACAGTCATCAGGGAGAGCTATAACTGCCCAATCATTAACTTCTAAACGACTATATATATCAGTTCTATTTGTTGTGTTAATTGTATAAACCCCAGGACCAATTTTTCCATCTGTAACAGATGTTATATCAGTTTTTGCTGCATTATGAATTTCTTCCTTAGACATTCGTTTAGCATTTA
Source organism: Bacilli bacterium (assembly GCA_024408075.1). Taxonomy (GTDB): domain Bacteria; phylum Bacillota_I; class Bacilli_A; order RFN20; family CAG-826; genus UBA2450. The sequence continues at coordinate 5,536 of JAKSVK010000024.1, forward strand.
TTTGCATACTATTTGCAATAAAATTATCTTGGTTAAATTTATACCAATCATTACCATCTTTGTATTCCCAACGTAGAAATACTGAATCATGGACTAAAGCAGGTAATAAATAATCTTCAAATGGGAATTCTCTATATGCATTCCAATTAATTATTTTGGTATTAGGACCATCAGTAATCTTTATTTCAATAGGTATATTACCGATTCTACCTTCGTGTTCTTTCCAATAATCAATACTTGTTGTGATCATATTACTAAGTACACCATCATTATAAGATTCATAACATCTTCCACATTCGCACTCATAATATGGCTTAATACCATAGCTTACTAATTCATTGTTATCATTAAATTTTGGGCGAACTAGTTCGTGTTTTTCTTTTAAAACGTGGGTTTCCACTTCTGATGTAGCAATAATTTCGATAGTAGAATTAGACTGTGAATTGTAAATGTGATTACAATGGCAAACTGTTAAAGGATCTTGTATAGCTTTTACTTTATTTGTTTTTGATTCAGCATAAACATAACCATTATAAACGGTAGTAATAGCACCGGTTTGTTGTTGGCCATTAACACCATAACCGCCGGCACCAATTCCGCATCCAGGAAGATGAATTTCTCTTGGATTTCCTAATTCATCATAAGGATTATTATCATCATCTGGAGCACCATAAGCTTCAACATGTCCATTATAAATGGTAGTAATAATGCCTTTTCCTACCATGCCTCCGCCGATCCCAGCGGATAATTTTCCAGCAGTTGCCTTAATTCTACCATCATATATATTAAGATTTCCGCCTAATCCAGCATATCCTGTACCAATACCAGCAGCATGTTCTGCACCTTTAGCTTCAACATAGCAACCACATATATTTATTGTTCCTGCTTTTTCACGATCTTTACTTCCGATACCGGCGTAATCTACAGTCGAACCTGAAGTTATTAAAGTTCCTTGTTTACCTCCAGCATCTGTTGTGTATAAAGAAAACGTATTTCCTTCTCTTACATAAACACCATCATTTACCGTTAGTGTGACATTTGTTTTAATAATTAATTTAACATCACCTTTAATAATTAGATGACCATCAATGGTTACATCCGTTTTAACAAAATACCATCCAGTAGTCAGAGTATCACTAATAGAATAATTGGTGTCTAAAGGAACACGTTTGTAAGCATATGTGCTTGTTTTATATACATCATCAAAGCCAACATCAATATATCTTTCGCCAAATTGGAACTCGTTATCTTCAATTAACCAAAAAAGCCATTCATCAACATTAACATTAGTTCCAAAAACTTGTAATGGATCAATTATCCCTTCATTTAGATAGTCTAAAATCTCAGATTGAGATGCAAAATTAGAAAAATAACAATTCTTAGTATTCTTTTGCGCACCATATCCAGCAAATTCAGTTCCACCATCAGTACAATAACAATTGAATATGCGACAAGAAAAAACCCCGTCAAGAGATGTGCAATATCCCGCAATGCTACCTACAGTTCCATTTTCAGCTGATATAGATCCGTGGTTTATACAATTATATATAGTGCAAGTATCATTTAATTGACCAACTAAACCACCAGATTTATTTTGTGCTTTTACTATGCCGTAGTTATAAGAATTAATAATTGTTGAATTCTCATCCAACATTCCACAAATGCCTCCGATATAATTTCCATCAGATGCTGTAATATTTGTGTAATTTTTAACTCTATCAATTTTAGAGTTGACAACTTTTCCTGCTAAAGCACCAGAATTATTTCCAACGCGAATATTAGAAGGACCTAATTTCAAATTTTTAATTGTAGCATTTTGCAAATATCCAAATAAACCATAGTATTCTTGTCCATAAGTATATGATGATTGAGCAATATATATTGCGAAATTGTTTCCATCAAACGTTCCCTTAAATGATTTTCTTTGTGGATAACTACCAACCATTCCATAGGCGACAATATTATCTTCTAATACCACTGTTTCATTATCAAAATTTTTATTATTTAATTGAACGTCACTATAAAATTTAAGCCAATCAAGTTGATTTGAAATATGGTATTTTTCATCACTTTCTTTTGACAAACTTAAATCTGAAAAAAGACAGTGATTACAATAATCTACATTCTTTTCACCATAATAAATATGATCTTTGATAGAACAATTTGAGTCACATAAAAATGTCAAATATTTCTTAGTAGCACATTCATAATCATAAATTTCGTATTTCAGTTCTTCATACTTATTTTGTTTATTGTTATAAAAAAGACAATTTTGAATAGTGTTTTTGTTACATCCATGTTTTATATATATTGCACCACCATAATCATAAACTGCATTTTCATAGAAGTTACAATTATTGATGTTTAAATTAGAGACATCGGAAATTATTGCACCTCCAGAAGCTTGACTGCGATTATTGATAAATGTAAATCCGCTAACAGATCTACCATACTGGATATACATTGCACCACCGTCACTACTAGACTGACAATTTCTAATAAAAGTGTATGATCCAACATAGCTTATTTTTGAATCATATGAATATAAAAATCCTCCATATTTTGTGCTACTACAGGAATCGACAAAGCAATTATTAAAAGTCATTACATCCGAATCTCCATCAGCTCCAGATGCATATATCGCGCCTCCATAACCACTAGTAGTACTGCAATTAATAAAATTACAATTATTAAAATAAATTTCAGTAGTATACACATTTTTATCAGCATTTAAGCGAACACAACTTCCATAAGAAGAACTTGTAATATCCATGAAAGTCACGTTTTCAAAGCGAATTATTGTTTTATGGCTATTTGCTTTTATATTAAAAGTAAAAGCGCTTGCATTTAATGTTTTATTTTGAATAGTAATGTTTTCAATTTTTATTTCATTATATTCTTCATTAAAATCGAATGTTTGCGGACCATCCCATGATGAAATAGCTGCACTTGCTTCTGAAATATTAGAATTGTTAGATGAACTAACCAATGATATAAATGATGGCATTAATAATAGACCACATATTAGACCTAGAAATTTAATTTTTTTCATAAACCCCTCCGCTACACTAAAAGTCAATTAAATATTATACCTTTTTATTTTTATATCAAATAAAAAATATAGGTAAAAAAAGAATAAGATTAATATATGTCGAATATAATTTCATTCCAAAATGGATTATCATCCAAATCATAACAAAATTCACCATAGAAAAAATAGCTAGGAACAAGTGTTTAGTTCCACTTTTCTTTTTCTTTGATGTAAAATAAAGTCAAATGAATAAAGATGAATTGGTGAATTCTCGCGTTATTGCTACAACAAAGCTTCAAAAAACTCGTTTAGCAATTCTTAAAAGTGGGATTGGAATTGACAAAATTCTTGAACTAGTAGATAACTATAATTCAATCCTGTCTACTACTGAACCACTGAAACTTAAAGAATTAGAATGTTTCATCAATTATGAACACACTCTTGCTTCTATTTTATATACTCTTCTGAGACTTGGAGAAGATTCATTAAAAGCATTTTTATGTAATATTAACCAAGAAACCAAATTGCAAATTGAATCACGACCATCAAATTTTTCTAAAACAAAATATTATTTCCTTTTCCCGAGTGTAAATAATGAACCTCTTAAAATCAGAACATTTAACTATACTCATGGACCAGTAAGCTATTATGACGCAATTAGAGAAATGGACTTTGGAGATATCAATCTCATTTTTTCTCATTTGCCTAAACAAACTCAAAAATTATATTCAAAAGACGATGATTTGCTTGAACAACTTGATTTAACAAGAAAACTAAGAAACTATGTATATCATCATAACTTGTTATTTTCTTTAGGGAAAAATGTATTAGAAAGAACGATTAACTTATTAGTAAACTCAATTGAAGTTGAAGAACTTAAAAAATACTTTAAAAAAGAAATTAATAAATACGCTCTAACTTCTCATTTAGATAAAAAATTCCAAATTATTATACATTAATACATTAAATAAAATTAAGATTATTGCACGGTTGGTTCACTTATTAGAAACATTCTTGATATACTTTTTTAGCTAATTTCTCATATTTAACAATGAGGAAAATTTTAACTGCTTCAAAAAGAATAACAA
>JAKSVK010000025.1 GCA_024408075.1 Bacilli bacterium
CAATTTTATAAGTAACTAATTTTTCTCTTTACTTTGAATAGTTAGTCTCCTAAAATACAATTATTTTACATATGTTCAATTTCTTATTCAACTTTTAAAAATTGAACAAATATAATTTCTATTTTCTTCCATACACAAATAGATATTCGCCAAAAATTTAAAAATGGCGAATATCTTTTCGTAAAATGGCGAATATCTCTTGAAATTTATGAATTATTTATGAATAAATAAAAATAATCACGTCAAAAAAACAAATTAAATAACAATCTTTTGATTACGTAATTACTCTATGCTTGAGTAACTTTTCTTTTCTTTTTATCTAGAATTATAAAAGTAATAGCTGTAGCAGCTATACCTGCAATGCCCACTACAATAATCCAATAATAAGGAACTTTTGCGATGGTTTTTTCTTCTACAGCAATATTTTCAAATTCAACATCATAGTTTTCAAAATCTTTTAATAATTCAGGGCAATCTTCATCTTCTTTAAGTCTATCAATTGCTGCTTGGACACCAGCAAGGAATGATGGTAAATAACGTTCTTGATAAATTTGAACTAATACTTGTCCAAAACTGAAAGATAAACTAGATGCATAGAAGCATAAATTCATAATGATACGTGGATTAGCAACAATAGCAGAATTAATTAAATCACCTATAGCTTTTACGTTATATTGTGGTAATTTTGTACCCGCTTTTCTATTTGCTAAGCCTTCACTTACAACATATTTAAAATCATTATGACTATCAAAAGCATATCTTCTTAATGAAGAAGTATCTCTATTTAAGTAAAGCTCAATTAAACGATAATGAATATTGTAATATCCACCTGATTCAATCATAAATTTAATTTGCTGCATGGTTGGATCTGATACAACATCTTCTCCAGAATCATAATCATCATAAAGTTTTAAATAATCAAAAACCATTAAGTCATCTTCTGTATAAGGAGATTCTTCAGCACCTAAAACAGCATTAATCATATCGTTAATGAATGTTGGTATATAAATATTGATATAAAGTGCTGCCATAAGAAGTATGTTATCGTTATCCACTGCTTCTGCAGACATTGCTAAAATTTTTTCTATACGTTTATTATTTGTAAATACTTCATCTAAAACAATATTGATAAATGGATCAATAAAAGCTGGATTTTTTTGTCCTACAGGTTGATTATCTTGTGTACCATGCATCACATCAAGATAGTACGTTCCAAAATGTTGAATTATTCTATAAGTATCTTCATTCCATGTTAAGAAATTATATGTGATTATATAATTCATGTTGAAGAACTTACCACTATTTAAAATAGCATTAATTCTTTCTTGTGTTATTGGTTTAGGTAGGCTTCCTTCATTTTGAGTTTCTACAGCATAACTTACATTAGCTTCACTATTAGTAGTCCCTCTCATAAAAGGAGTAAGCAATGCAAAAGCTAAAGTAAACAAACAAACTATTCTTTTAATCTTTTTCATATTTTTCATATCTCCAATTAAATTCGAACTAATTTTAGTAAACTATGGTTAATTCTCAACAAGACTTGAGTATATTTTAATAGGGAAATTGTCATAACTTAAGTATGATGTTGGACCATCAAGATTTTCAACTTTTTGTTTAATATCACTGAAATCAATAACTTGGTTTCCTACGCAAACAAAACTTTCACCTTTATTAACAACTCCAACAGCGTAATATTGGTCATCACATAGTTCATTAAGATAACCTTTTAAGTTATATTCACTTCCAACACTCATGAAATATTTAGCACCACTCCTTTGAGTTATTGCGACAGCTATTTTTTCACCTTTATCTAATGATATTGTTGTTGGTAATTGAACAACATGAATTCCTTTATAATCAAATTGCTTTTTAAATTCGAGTACTGGATGATTTATATCAATTTTATCATTATCAAATTTGTAGAAATCGAAAGTCATTTCTTCGTTATGCTCTGTAGAAACACATGATACATATTTCACAATTTCATTTTCTTCTGCAGTAAAGACGTTACCTTCTGTAACAGGAAAACCCGTTTCAATATTATGTGAATTTTCATTTGGTAATAAGTCATATTCATCAATAACGTATTCACCTAAATCACCTTTAATTTCATTAGTAACATCAAAGTCAAAAGCTTCAACGCTTCCTAAAGACATGTCGTAATATGATAAGTAGAAATATCCTGAACCATTTACACCCCATTTATTTCTATTTAAACCATCAGAAATTGAATCAATCGAACCCCAACTATTTTTAACAATCCATGCTCCATCTTTTGGAGGTTGTGGTACATCTTTCATAATTGGTTTACCATCTTTATCAAAAGCAGGTACACCATTTATTACATATTGGACTTTATTTAAGAAATTACTACGAGAATAATTATCATCCCAGCCGACAATACAAACGGAGTGATTTTGTCCTGCTGGTTCATACGTATAATGTGCATATGTATCAGTATTAATATATTTTGCAGCTCTTCCTGTAGAATCAGGATTATAACTATCTGCTTGAAATCCAACTACAAGAGCTCTGCCATTCATCAATTGCTCTTTATATGCTTTAGAAGCTAATTCACAATAATCTAAATCCATCTTGCCATCTGGTTTAATATAAACAGATTCTGGAAGATAGATTGAATTTTCCAACATATAAGTTTGCTTAAATCTTAAAGATTCATCAATAGACCAATCGTCTTCCTTTGAATAAATAGGAGAGCCTTTTGATGTTGTAGTTGTAATTCTATTTTTGCCATGATAGTTAAGTAGCGCTTCAATTCCTTCGGTTGATTCAAAATCAGGTTCTTGAACCACTCCCATACCACTTGCCCATACTGAAGAAGCTGCAAATTGTGTTGATCCAGAACTAAGTTTTAAGCTTGGATTTTCATAAACTCCTTCAACCATTGAATAAAGGCCTTCTCCTCCTTGAGGATCCCCTTCAGGCATAGGCGTATAAACAAACCACGCGGTATGATGTTCGCTCAAATCAATTGTATTTTTATTGTTAACAATTGCTTCTTGTTTTAAATCGACTAGGATTGATGTTTCCGCAGCTGCAATAGCGCCAAATGACCAACAACTTCCAAATGGATTTTGAAATTTAATATCAGTAACATAATTTTCTTTTATTCCATCACTATTGAAGTCAACATTTCTTAAATCAAATGTATTTGGATATTCTTTTAATGCAGATGAAGGAATTATATCTTTTTTAGTTCCAACTTTCCCGTGGCTATCAATTCTTATTTGAGCTTCCCTTACCATAGCATCGATTACATCTTGCTCTCCATAAACTTTTGGAGTCTTTTCACAAGAAGTAAGAGACATAAAAATAATTGTTAGTAATAATAATGATCTACCATTTTTCATAACATTTCTTCCTCTTATAACTTGATTATGTGCTTGTTTTAAAACAAGTTCAATATCAAATAGATGTGGAAATCAATATCGTATCCTGCACTGTGTTACATGTAACAATTTTTACGACAAAAATGTATTTTCAATAATAATTAAGTTAAAAAACGAGGTTGAGCCTCGAATTCTTTTTGATTCCTTAATTAAATTTTAATTATTTTTATATTCTTTATGATATTTAAAAATTTTGTTGTAATCGAAAAAGTCTAAATTTGAATACTTAGAAAATACAAAAGTTGTAAATTTATGTTTTTGTGCGATATTCCACATTTTTCCTTGAATAAATTTAGTAAAAAATATTTTGCGATAAAAGGATGCTTTTTTTAAAGATTTGATTACTGGTTTTAATACTTTTTTATATTCTAAAACATCATTATTATATATTGCTTGTGCACCTATTTTTGCAGAATACAGAGAATAAAAAATACCTTCTTGAGTTAGAGGATCGGTAAGACCTGCTCTTTCACCGATTAAAATGATATTTTTATCTATAATTTTTCTTTCAGGTTTAACAGGAATAAAAGCAGCTCTAATATCATCGTTTTTAATATCAATATCAAACCCATGTTTTTTCCCAAATTTTACTAAATTACCTTTCAAATCATAGTTATTTTTATATAAATCTGTAAATCCAACCGTTGTAACATTGTCATTAGAAACTATCCATCCATATCCTTTTAAACCAGTAGTTAGATATATGCTAGGAGCAACATTACTTTCATTGTTATTTTTAGCATTTATTTTAGCTTCTATTCCTATAATTTTTTTCTTCTTTTTGCTCGCTAAAAGTGAATAACCCCTAGCGTCAATTAAATAATCATAAGTAAATTCATTAACTCTATTATTTTTCTTATCTACAAAGATATTATTTACATTCTCAATAATTTCTAATTTTTCTTCTATTAATTTCTCAAATAATTGATTATCCAATGATATACGATTAAGTCCAATATTTTGATATGCAAAAACATCGTTTGAATCATATGTTCTAACATAGTTATTATTGTAATATGCTTTAACATATGCCCACTTACAATAATTATTTGGAGTAATTTCAATTTCTTTTAATATATCTAAAGATCTTTTTGTCAAAATTCCAGAACAAGCTTTATGAACATTATGTGTATTCTTATTTAGTACTAAAATGTTATTAATATTATATTTCTTAAGAAAAAGCGCACATGAAATGCCTGCTACACCAGCACCTAATATTATTACCTTATAATGTTTTGAATTTTCCATTTTTATAATATTTTACATCCTTGCAGACGAAATGGTTCCAATCTTTTCACAATTTTGAATGCTTTTGTAATCTTATCTACTAGTAAAAGGAAATAATACATTTCTCCATGCTCAATCTTTGATATATTGTTTTGATTGATTCCGGTTAAAGAAAAAGAGGACAACCTCTTATTCTTTTGTTCATGTTATTCGTAATGTGTCCACATTCGAATGATTTTAACTACTTGTTTTTCTTTAATCACTTCATAAATTAATCGATGTTGAACGTTTATTCTTCGAGAATATACTGATTCAAAACCAACTAATTTTTCATAAGTTGGTGGCGTCTCGAATGGATTATTTTCAACCAAATCTAGTAGATTCTGAACTTTTTTAAGCAAAGCTGGATATTGTTTAATTTTTTCTAAATCCTTTTCTGCTTGATTAGTAAACACTACTTCCATTTAACTTTTTTACATTCAGATAAAGGGGTATTAACTCCCTCTTGAATGCTTTCATATAATCCAGGAATTCCGGCCAAAGCTAAAGATTCAATTAGATTTTTGTAGTCTTCCTCACTCATCATGACAACATTTCCTTCCTTTGTAGAGACGGTTATAGTGTCATTGTATTTGATACATGAACTTGCTAATTTGAACAAATCGTGTCTTGCGTTAGTAATATTTACGTTAGTCATAAAATGTCCTCCTTAAACATGTACATTATAACGTACATAGTAATTAATTTCAATTAAACAATTTTAGTAATAATCTCTTACTATCATAATAATGCAGTTCTCCAATCGCAATTTTGTTTACCATTCCAATTTTTTGCGATTACATCATAAATAGCAAGAATACATAATAAAAATCACTGAGATTTGAGCACATTTGACGAATTATGCTCAGACTTCAGTGATTTTCAAATTGATAAATATATAACTTCGTTATTTTGTGCTAGAAACCTAGCTTTTTTATAGCGATTTTCACTAAATTTGGTGCGGTTAACAGGAATCGAACCTGCACAAGTTACCTTACTAGATCCTAAGTCTAGCGCGTCTGCCAGTTCCGCCATAACCGCGTAGAAATATTAAAACATATTTAAGTATAATTTTCTACAATTGTATTGCGCATATAATTACAATAACTTAAAAAGCCAAACCATAATCAGTTATTTAACTGTAAACTGATGTATTGATTTGGCAATTTGTTATTATGATTGTCAGTTTATAAGAAATTTCTTACTTAGCAGTAATTAAAATTTCTGTTAAATAATGAGTATAAGCTGCAGCACCTTCTTCTGGAATATACATTGCCTCGTATTCAACAAAGAATTCTTTTGGTTCTTCATTTGGTGAATACCCTTTATAGGAATTACAGTTAATCTCATATGTAGAACAATCTACTTTGTAGTCACTTAATAAAATTTGAGTTGGTTTATAATCTTTTACTGGAACTACTTGACTACTTACATGATCAAAAATACTTAATAAACAAGAGGCACGATTAGTTTTAACATGAATATAACTATTGGAATCTAAAACAAATTCAAATGTTACTCCAGTAATGCCACTATCCATATAATATGGCTTACCAAATCCATCCATTTCATATGTATATGCTTCTGCGTATACATCAACTTTACTATTTTCAATGTAAATTGCACCAGAAACACTATGATCCTTCTTATAGTTAGAAAGAATACCTACAACTGTTCTCATACCTTTAGCGTATACATTAACAACTGAATTAATTGCTTCAAAGCATCCTGTGTCAATGCCTCTTACATTAATAAAAGCATATGAATCTACAACAGCATTAACAGTAGAATTTTTAATTGTTATCGCACTACCTCCCATTGCAGAAACGCTATTAGCTATCATAATAATTGAGGTATCTGGTAAATTTTTACAGCGTATATCAACATTAACGATAGAGTTTGTAATTTCAATTGCACCTAAATCTGAATAAATACCTTCAATTGGCATTAATGATTGTTGTAATGATAAGAAATATGCATAATCGACAACAATATCAATATTTACAAACGCATCAGTCATTTGCACAAGAAATAATGCTCTAATACCAAACATTTGAGTTTCATCTACTGAAACATTTCCTGCATTAATAGTTGCATCTACTCTGGCACCTTTTTTAAGAACAACTCCACCACAACCAGGTTTATCGCTTAATGCACAAAGAATTGCATTACCAAGTACACCAGTAACTGAACCAGTAGATTCAATAGTAATATCATCAGCATAAATACCACCAGTTAATCTATTTGGTAAGCCAAGAACATTGATGTTTGTGTAAACATGAACTTTTATATTGGTACCTGAAATCGCTCTTGATCCTCCAATAAAGGTAATATCTCCAGGGCCTTTAAAGTTAACTACTGGGTGTTTAGAAGCTCCTGCAAAATGAATAAAGAATCCTAAACCACCTTGATGGTTATCTTCTTCCCAGTATTGATTATACCAAACGTTTTTACCAACAAAGTTGAAATTGAATTCTTCATGTGGGTTAGCCCAGTTTTGAAGTTTTAATCCAACACTTTCTAAATTTGAATTCATATTCTTATTATTGAATTCTACATTATCAAAAGTAATATCAGTTTCATTAGAGTCATAAATAATTTTGCCTGTTCCATATGGAGTAGTAGATAAATCTAAAGTCTCTCCAGCCATAATTGGATAATCTAGTAAATAAATCACAGGAACATATTCATTACTATTATCAACATAAATTACACCAATACCTGAGAAAAATTCACGATGTTCTGTTTTGATTAAACATTTAACTGGAATTTTACTTTGCGCACATCCAACACACATAAGAGTCAAATCCTTGCTATGAGAGAAATCACTATTAATTTCAGAGAATGAAGTAGCTTCTCCAAAGGCACTAAATGCACCAATATACCAGCTATAAGAAACAACTTTTTCTGGGTGGTTAACTGTTACAGACATTTTTAATTTATCTGGTCCACTTGGATAGTTAACATGTATATCTGTAGGTTGTTTGATAACTTCAACATCTTCAGATTGTCCATTACCTAAATAAAATGTCGTATAAGCAGTTAAATCTATATCAACTGCTTCATCGTGATAGCTTAAGTTTACTTTGAAAGGAACAGTAATTTGATTATCTTTATAAGTAAATCCATCGTCACTAACAGTTAAATGTAATGGACTGCCTAACATATATCTATCAATGATATTGGCTATACCATATTTGTTATCATCTTCTTCACTATAAAAGTGATAAACATTTTTATATTCAGGATCTAATCCATATAAACATAATTGACCATTTTCAAAGTTGTTTACTTTATAAGCTGTAACATCTTTATCATTATATTTAATAGTTTGTTTAGTAGATTCATTACCAAAATATGTATATCCATCTGGTGTCTTTTTTGTTGTTGTAGGACTTGTACTATATGTAGTAAGTACACGAGCTACATCTAATCTAAATTCTGTTGCACCACCATCATAGAAATCCATTAAACCACTCATAAAGGCTTCTGGATCTGTATCTGGGTCAAATTCAAAAGAATCAAATCTACCATTATAAATAAATTTATTGCCAATTAATCCTGGATCATTTGGCTTTATTGGCGTAGGTGAAGAGCCACATCCAGACAAAGGCAAAAGAGTTGGAATTAAAAGTAACACTAAACGTTTAAGTCTCATAATTATTTTCCTCTCGTATGCTTATATTATATTTCATTCAATCATAAAGACCACAATTTGTTATCTTGAACTCTTTTTGAAATAAAAAAGACTCGATTACTCGAGACTTTTTCCATTTCTAATTGATTATTAATAATCAAAAATTTTGTCAGTAAGCAATTCAAGCAAAACGCTAACGTAGAAGACTGTTCCGTAATCTTGATGATCAATATGGTCTTCTTCATCCGCAACAACAAATTCAACGTTATCTAATTCTCCAAAGAGTTTTTCTGCTTTTTTGCTACATTCTGGTGTTACCATTGTGTCGCATGGAGAATAATACATTGTTAATTCTCCAGAAGGTAACCATTTATTGTCGAGCAAATTTTCATATTCACATGCTCGAGTAACAGCTTTACGTAATTCACTATCAGGATTTGAATAATATTCATCTACAAATACACTGCGAGGGCCAGTATATAGTTTTTTACCATCCTTATCAACAGCATTAAGCACTGCTTGTAAAGCATTATTATCTTTATTAATTAAAGGTTGAAGGAATTGTTTGCCATAATCAGTTAAGTAATCTTCTACTTTGATACTTCCATATGCATCTGGATGATATTCATGAGTAGTTAAAATACCTTTAATTAAATAATGACAATATTGGAAATCCTCAATTTCAATGCATGTATTAAACATGACATTAATATCATATGCCCCTGAACCAGAATATGTATGTTTAATTTTAATTCTTTCTTTTTCTTCTTCTGTTGCATCAGTTTCCATATAACGAAGGAACGCTAAAGAAGAATATCCACCTTGAGAATAACCAACATTATATTGTGGAAGATCTTCGCAACTTATATCGTAGAAATCTTCAATAAAATCAAATGCTGCAAGCATACCGTCAGCGGTATTTCTTTCTAATAAGTGTTTGCAATGATAATCACTAATCTTGTCTGATTGAGTACCAAAGCCCATTAAATCACATTGGAAAACAGCGTTACCAGGTAAACAGTTAATAAGGTATTTGTCCCATCTATGTGTTGGGCATTCATCTAAGTCAGTTAAGGTTGGATGAGAATCAACAACAAATCCAGTAATGCATGCTTCATCATCAACATAAGGAATGGTTAATGAACTAGACATAATTTGCTCAGTGCCTTCTAAATCTGTACTTTTAAAAAGTAATTCATATTTTTTAAATACTAATGTTTCTGGGAATAACTCTGCAACAAATGTAGGAATTTTAACAATATCTTTTAGATAATCTTTAACAGTTCTTTTTTCAACTTTACTAATACA
>JAKSVK010000026.1 GCA_024408075.1 Bacilli bacterium
GTATGACAGATTGGGACAGCGATCCTGCTAAAGTTCTTGGCGGATTCGGTGGAATCTTTACCTTAATTGGAACTATTATGTTTATTGTTCTTGTCTTCAAAGCAAGAAGAAAATATTCAAAATAACATCAAATTAAACATGAAGAAGCAGTGATTTACTGCTTTTTTTATTTGAGCCAGTGTGCAAACGCTGAGCGAGTTAAAACCCCCAGATAGTCTGCGGTGGAGGTAAAACTTGTAGTTTTGCCAAGAAAAAGAAAAACTCCTAGAATTAATTTGCGGACCAACGCAATTAATGAAAGGAGTTAATCATGTCGAACGACAACCTTAGTTTAGCACACATGTTGGAATTGTAAGTACCACATAGTCTATTTCTTATTACTGATTTTAAAATAATATTTTACTCTAAATAATGACATGCATATAATAAATAAACGAAGGACAAAACATATTTATAAATATGAAAAACGTCATTGAAAATCAAACATATTCCAAAGAAAGAAGTCTTTACAATATTTCAAATACTTCTATTATTAATTGTTCATTTTTACCACTTAATGATGATGGAGAATCTCCTTTAAAGGAGTGCGAAAACATTGAAGTGATTAACTCAAATTTTTCACTTAGATATGCATTGTGGCATGATGATGGTTTAACCTTAAATAACGTTGTGCTTAATGAACCATGCAGAGCTCCACTTTGGTACAGTAAAAATATCACGATGAATAAGTCTTCACTACTTGGTGTAAAAGGGTTCAGAGAGTGCGATAAAATCAGCATTAACTTTTCTAAACTTATCTCACCCGAAGTGTTTTGGAGATGTGACCGTATAAATGTTAATTCTTCGGAAATCACTAGCGAATACGGCTTCTTTTTATCAAAAAACATTCAAATTGATTCATTAACCTTCAAAGGAAAGTATTCTTTTCAGTACGTTGAAAACATGAATATTAGAGGTAGCAATTTTGATACAAAGGATGCATTTTGGCATTCAAAAAATGTGACTATAGAAAATAGCATAATTAAGGGAGAATATCTTGGTTGGTACAGTGAAGGTTTAACCCTCATTAACTGCGCAATTATTTCTCATCAACCTTTATGTTACTGTAAAAATTTGAAGCTTGTTAACTGTAAGATGAAGGAGTGCGACTTAGCATTTGAATATTCTGAAGTTGATGCAAGTATTATTGGTTCAATTGGTTCAATTAAAAATCCAAAATCAGGACGTATTGTTGTTGGCTCAGTTGGCCAAATTGTTAAAGAAGATGATAAGTATGTTGGCAATGCAGAAATTATTGTTGGCAAGAGATAGGAGAATTTATGAAGAAAGCATTATATTTAGTTTTAAAAAATGTTGATAACACATATGAAGCACTTGAATCATTAAAAGCTTCTGGATTTAACGCAACAATTATTTCTAGCGAATCTCTTCGACATGCATTAGAAGAAGAAAATGAAGATAAACATTTTTATACATTAAGACATTTAGATTTACACGATATCCATGAATCTTTATTTTGCCTTTTCGTTGTTGACGACAATCGTGTAGAAGAACTTAAAAAATTAATTCGTTCTCATACTGAAAATTTTGAAAAAGTTAAAGGCTTTATGTTTACTTCTTCAATTTCAGATTACGAAGGCAGCATCTAATAAAATATGGATCAAGTTTTATTATACGTTTATATATCAATTCTTTTACTTGCCGCATTACTCTCAACTAGAATAATGAAGCGTTTTAAATTGCCTAATGTTACTGGTTATATTTTAACTGGAATTATTTTTGGTCCGTTTGTTTTAGGCTTATTTTTTAATAATTTTGATTTTTCTACAATTAAAGAGGGACCTATTAACTTAATAATAGGAAAAATAAATTGGGTTAGCTCAATTGCATTAGGTTTTATTGCTTTTTCCATAGGAACATCATTTCATGGCCAAACACTGAAAACCGTTGGTAAAAAAGTATTTATTATTACTATTTTTGAAGCTTTATTTGCTTCTGTAATTGTCTTACTCGTATTGCTTGCTGCTCACTTTATTTCGCCAAGTGTTATTTCTTTAGAAATGGTTTTAACTTTAGCAGCAATTGCTTCAGCAACCGCTCCAGCAGCTACTCTTATGGTTATTAAACAATATCATGCAAAAGGAGAAATGGTTGACACCCTTCTTCCTGTAGTTGCTCTTGATGATGCAGTAGCTTTAATCTTATTCTCTATTTTATTCCAAATTGCCTCAGCGATTGCTATTGGCAATAGCTTTAGCGTTTATACAATGATATTAAAACCAATTATTGAAATAGTGATTTCATTAGGGATTGGTGTTGTTCTTGGTGTTATTTCATCAGGATTTAATCACTTCTTTAAATCTAGAAATAATAAATTAATACTTTGTATATTTACCGTGTTTGCCTCAGTAGGATTCTGTGTTTTATTCTCATCAAGTTATGTAAAAGGAGGATTTGAATTATCTTCCTTGTTAATGTGTATGATCGCAGGTGCGTTATACACTAACCTTGCTAAAGATACTGATAAAACTTTAGACAATTATGATCGATTTACTTATCCTATTTATATGATGTTCTTTGTTATTTCTGGAGCATCACTAGATTTAACTATATTTGCTTCTGATAACGGTTTAGTCGTTATTATGATTGCATTAGTTTATGTTTTATTTAGATTTGCGGGTAAATATTTAGGTTCTTATTGTGGTTCAAAAATAACTAAACAAGATGATAAAATAAGTAAATATCTAGGCTTTGCCTTAGCTCCTCAAGCTGGAGTAGCAATTGGTCTTGCAACAACTGCTTGTTCATTATTTAGTAAAAATGAATCAACTAAACCAGTTGGTAATATGATTCTTGCAGTAGTGTTAACTAGCACATTAATTTATGAAATTGTTGGTCCATTACTTGCTAAATTTGCGCTTAAAAAATCAGGAGCAATAACCGAATAAAATACGCCCTAGTAACTCAACTGGATAGAGTGTCAGACTTCGAATCTGGAAGTTGAGGGTTCGAATCCTTCCTAGGGCGCCATTTATTAATAAGTAAATTTACAATAATAGGAGGAAAATATAATGAAGTATCGTTGTAAAATTTGTGGTCAAATTGTTGAAGTTAAAGAAGGAGAAGCATGTCCTATCTGTGGTGCTAAGTTTGAAAATTTAGAACCAGTTAAAGAAGCACCTAGTGGAAAACTTTCTTGGGCTTGTAAACACGATATCGGTGTTGCTAAAGATGTTGACAGCTTTGTTCTCCAAGGCTGCAGAGATCACTTTAAAGGTGAATGCTCCGAAGTTGGAATGTATAAAGCAATGGCTCGCCAAGCTTTAAGAGAAGGCTATCCAGAAATTGCTATGTTATTTGACCGTATTGCTGAAGAAGAAGCAGAACACGCTGCAAAATTTGCAGAACTTTTAGGTGAAGTTGTTGTTGCAGATACTAAAGCAAATATTGAAAAAATGTTAGCTGGTGAAAATGGTGCTTGTGCATCTAAACTTGAAATTGCTAAGAAAGCAAAAGAGCTCAATTATGACGCAATTCATGATGCAGTTCACGAAATGGCTAAAGACGAACAACGTCATGGTGCTGCTCTTGAAGCAATGCTTAAGAGATATTTCTAATATCTATAATAATTAGAAAATGAAAGGCTTAATTCAAGCCTTTTTATTTTGCTTTATCTTCACGTCTAATTATTTATTCCCTCATAAGAAAAAGTAAAAAATATCAGCAAATAAAGAAAAAACGCTGCAAAAACAGCGTTTTTTTTGAGAAATTTAAAATTTTAAGCGTATTTTTCAGCGGTAGCAATTGCAAGTTCTACCATTTGAGAAAGGCCACTTTGTCTTTCTTCAGCAGTAAGCTTTTTATCTCTTTCTAAGAAGTTATCTGTGACAGTTAATAAGCATAGTGCTTTCTTATGAAGTTCAAGTGCAGTTACGTATAAAGCGTATGATTCCATTTCAACTCCAAGCACTCCTAAACTTGCCCATCTTTTCCATGTTTCTGGATCGTGATCATAGAAGACATCAGCAGAGAAAATATTTCCTCCGTGATATGGGATTTTATTTTTCTTAGCTTCTTCAACTGCTGTTAAAACTAAATCAAAATCAGCGGTAGCACTGAATGTACCATTTAGTTTATATTGGCTCATCCAATTACTATCAGTTGAAGCAGCACTACAAATTAATACATCTTTTAATTTAATATCTTTTTGATAAGTTCCACATGTACCTACTCTAATGATCATTTCAACTCCATAAGAAGTGAATAATTCATGTGAGTAAATACCGATTGATGGCATACCCATTCCTGAAGCCATAACAGAAATTTTTTTATTGTTTTTAGTGTAGCCAGTAAATCCGAGGATTCCTCTAACATTGGTTACTTCTTTATAGTCGTGAAGAAATGTTTCTGCAATCCATTTAGCTCTAAGAGGATCTCCAGGCATTAAAACAACTTTCGCAAAGTCGTTTTCTTTAGCATTAATATGAGGTGTAGGCATACGTCTCTCCTTTAAACATATTAATTATACAATTAATCTAGAATATAACAAGGTTGTTTTCACTTTTATCTATTAGTTTATATGAACATCAATTAATAAATAATTGAGAAACGATAAGAGATAGATTAAACTTATTGCATGAGAAAAATAAGTAAGGTTTTTGTTCCTTCAACAAGTGATATTAAAATTTTAAGAACAGTTCAGTTACTTAATAGTAAAAACCTTTATCCTCTTCCTCAAGGGGTATTTAAGATTCTTTCTGCATCTGGAGAAGATGAATATATCATTTATAGAGATTTTCCAACTTATGGAACAATACTTTCTTACTCAAGCAAACATATTTCTAGACTAATCATGATGCTTGTAAGAAATCATTATTTAGAAAAGATATTTGATGAGAAAACTAATGAACTTTACTTATCTATCACTCCAAAAGGAGAGATGTTTCTTAGAGATTATGAAAAGAAACACAAATATTCTTTTAAAAAGAAAACTATAAATAGTAAGCCATTAATTGTTAAAATTAATAAGTAAAATTAAGAAGGGATGGGAATAATATGAATTTTATTTGGGATACCACTAAAACCGCAAACTGGGTTATTGGATTAATACTCATTGTTATTGTGTACGGGTTTGTCTTATTTTTATATACAAAAATTGTTAAGAGAAAAACAGGTTATGCATTCGTTGCAATTTCATTTTCTTTGTTACTAATTTCATTCCTTCTCTCTTTGTTCTATTCATTTGTAATAATTGCATGTATATCTTCAGTCTTTATTATGATTTCTGCTTTTAGTAATTTAGGAGAATTAAGAAGAATTCTCGCTAACCCTTTCAAAATTGAAAGAGGTAAGAGCTCTAAAGTAGGTGTAGAAAAAATTTATAATAGAGAAGAATTTTATAAGACTATTGAAACAGCAGTACTTAACTTTAGTAAAACTAAAACAGGTGCTTTAATGACTTTTGAAAAGTCTACATCATTAAATGACATGATGAAAAATGGTGTTATGGTTAAAGCTCCAGTAAGTGCAGAACTTCTTGCAACTATTTTCTATCCAGGAACTAGACTCCATGATGGTGCTGTTATTATTAAAGATAATATGATAGTAGCTGCTGCAGTATTCTATACTCCAACTACAAAACCATTCGCTGGTAAATACGGTTCAAGACATAGAGCTGCTATCGGAATTAGTGAAGTATCAGATTCTGTTACAGTTATTGTTAGTGAAGAAACTGGAAGAATTTCTTTTGCGGTTTCTGGAGAACTTGAAACAGTTACCCCTGAAAACTTTACTCGTGTATTTGAAAATTACATGGAAGGATTCGGCGAAGAAGAATAATCATGGATTCAAAAAATATTTACGATTACATTATTAAAATGCAGTCGATCGCTAAAATAGGTTTAACCTATTCTAAAGATCCTTATGCTTTGACTAATTACCAAGAGATAAATGATCTTTCAAAAAAGTTTTTGGAAGAATTTATGTCGGTAAATATTTCTCGTCCAAATTATTTTGAACGTGACATTTATCCAACTCCTAACGTCTCTGCAAGAGTAGTAATTTTTTCTGAAGATAAAAAGAAAGTTTTATTAGTTCGTGAAGTGAATTCACATCAATATTCTCTTCCTGGCGGATGGTGTGATTTATATGATTCACCAAGCGATACAGCAAGAAATGAAGCAATCCAAGAAGCAGGTGCAGAAATAACTGATCTAGAGTTGGTTGGAGTTTGTAACAGAACCCCATTTATTACTGCATCAAGCGTACCTAATTATGTGATTATTTTTAAAGCTAAACTTAAAGAGCTACACGCTGAACATGAATATGAAACTGATGACGTAAATTTCTTTAATATTGACGATTTGCCGGAAATTTCACGAAAAACTACTAAAGATGAGTTATTAAGATTCATCTATGCCGCAAGAGATGGAAAAGTAATTTTTGACTAAATATGATCTACTTAAATACAGCGCAAAAAATTTATATTTCGGTAGCAACGCTGGTTGCTCTTTTAATAGTGCTTTTGCTTTTTGTATTTATAAGAAAAGAAGTCTATTTGAAGAAACATTTTAAGGAAGCAACTTATCTTAAACTTTCTTCATTAGCTGAAAATAACGACTTCCTACTTTTAAACAATTATAAGATTGATTTTGATGATTCACATGTTGGATTAATTGACCATCTTCTTATTTCAAAAAAATATATTTTCGCGATTAATGATTTTTCTCTTTCTGGAGTAATTTCTGGAGAATTAAGAGGTCGATATTTGAAGGTTGTAAATTTAAAAAAACAAGCTGCAGATGTTAGCAATCCTTTAAACTACAATATCAATTTAATTAAGAGATTAACAATGTATAACAATCTCAGTCAATCATACGTAAAAGGAATTGTGGTAATTAATGATGACAGTGAGATTAATATAAAAAATCAAAGCAATCAATTCTATATGGTTAAACGAAAAGATCTCAAATCATTTATCTTAAATATTGATAAAGAAGATATCGGAAACCTTAATGAAGAGTCGATTGTAAAGTTTATTTATAAACTAAGTAAACAGAACAAAGAATATGATGATACAAAAAAAGACCCGATAGAGTCTTAACAATTTGTCTGGAGCAGGCGACGAGAATCGAACTCGCGTAACTACCTTGGCAAGGTAGTGTTCTACCATTGAACTACGCCTGCATTTGCTAAAATGCTCAATTATTATAACAAAAGTTAGTCAATATGCAATATAATTTGTAGGAATTAGGAGGAAGAAAGATGGTAACAGATAAGGAAATTGCGGAATTAATATTCCCAGAAGTAAAAGAAACAATTGAGGATTTAGAAAAAAGATATCCTCAAAGAAATTTATCTTCTTTTCAAGAAGTTACTCGTTTTGCACCTTCTCCTACAGGATTTTTACATACAGGTAGCTTATTCACTTCTTTAATTTGTCATAAAGTAGCAAAAGATAGTAATGGTATTTTCTACGTTAGACTTGAAGATACTGATACTAAAAGAGAAATTGAAGGTAGTGGAGCTGAACTATTAAATCAACTTAAATTATTTGGTATTGAACCAAGCGAAGGATATCTTGGAGATCATGAAATTGGTAATTATGGACCATATATCCAATCTAATCGTGCAGATATATATAAAGTAGTTATTAAACATTTATTAGAGCAAGGTAAAGCTTATCCATGTTTCTGCTCTAGTCAAGCGCTTGATGAAATCCGTGCAAAACAAGAAAAAGCTAAGATTATTCCTGGATATTATGGACCATTTGCTAAATGCAGATATCTAACTAATGAAGAGAAAAAAGAAAGAATCATTAATGGCGAGCCATATGTAATTAGATTTAAATCTAGTGGCAATCACCTTAGAAAAATTAAAGTACACGATTTAGTTCATGGAGATTTTGAAATTGCTCAAAATGATATGGATATTGTTATCTTAAAAAGTGATGGACTTCCTACATATCACTTTGCACATGCTTGTGATGATCACTTTATGAGAACAACTACAGTTATTAGAGGAGAAGAATGGATTGCTTCTCTTCCAATTCATATTGAATTATTTGAAACTCTTGGTTGGAAAGCACCTAACTATGCTCACCTTCCAGTTATTATGAAACTTGATGAAAGTGGACATAAAAGAAAATTATCAAAAAGATTAGACAGCGAAGCTGCTGTTAGTTATTTCCTTAAAGATGGTTATCCTAGTGAAGCCCTTATTATGTATTTAATGACAATTGCTAATTCTAATTTTGAAGAATGGATTTTTGAACATAAGTTTGAACATATGGAAGAATTTAACTTCTCATTTAACAAAATGTCTCTTGAAGGAGCATTATTTGATATGGGTAAACTTAACTTCTTCTCTAAAGAGATTCTTTCTAAAAAGAGCAAAGAAGAAATGCTTGATATGGTCTTAACATATTCCAAAACTTATGATCAAAAATTATATGATTTAGTTTCTTCTAACCCAGATTATTTTAAAGAAATTATTAATATCGAAAGAGAAAAAGAAAACCCTCGTAAAGACTATGAAAAACTCGGAGGTCTTTATGACTTAATTTCTTTCTTCTACAAAGATTTATATGATCAAAAACTTAAAGAACAACCTTTAGAATATAATCCTAAATTCAGTAAAGATGATATTAAAGAAGTCTTGAAAGCATTAAAAGATAAACTTGATACATCTTTAGATGAACAAGGATGGTTCAATAATATGAAGGAAATTGGTATTTCTTTAGGATACGCTAGTAGTGGAAAAGATTACAAAGCTAATCCAGAGGCTTATAAAGGTTCAGTAAGTGATATTGCAGAAATGCTTAGAATAACTCTTACTGGAAAAAAGAACTCACCTAATTTATATTATGTGATGAAAGTCTTAAAGACTGATGAATGGAAGAGAAGAATTGATTTAGTTCTTAATTCCTAATTGATGGTAAACCATCAATCTGGTCTGTTGGAGAAGTGGCTTAACTCATATCCCTCTCAAGGATACATCCATGGGTTCGAATCCCATACAGATCACCATTTAAAGGATTAAGAGATGATACGTACTGTATCGTCTTTTTTCTTTAAAAATATAGGTAAAACCACATTTTTTATCGAAAAATCAGCAAGAATACCCCCGTCCATTCTCTAAGCTTGCTTAAGTGGAGGGATGAATTGCGAGAGCATTATTTCAAAAGTGGTGTTTTTTTGTTATAATTTTAATTATCAAACAGTTTGATAGATGAGGCTAATTATGAAATTTAGAAAATTTGTTTTAATGTTTGCT
>JAKSVK010000027.1 GCA_024408075.1 Bacilli bacterium
AAAAGAAGGCCTAAGATTGTTGGCCTTAAATTAAACAATCTAACCGTAGGAACTATGGGGCTAGCCTACTTACTGGTTGCAATAGCAACCTTGCCTAGGAATCTCCCACCTCTAAGCTAAAGCGTAGGTGGTGAGTAGTTCAACAATCAAGGAGGGTTGAAAATGAAGAAAACAAGTTTACTTGTAGCATCCGCATTATTGCTCGTTGGCTTAGCAGGATGTGGATCTAATCCTACTCCTACTCCACAAAGCGTTGTTTTTACTGAAGAACAACTTGGTTTACTCATGGGTGATTTCTATGCTGAAGGATCAGCATTAACCATTGGTACTACCGGTGCAACTCTTGTTAGTGGTGAAGAGGAAATTGAACTTAAGAACGTCTTACTTACAGGAACTGGTTTTGATACAAAAATTACTTATACATGTAGTGAAGGTCAAATTACTGTTAGTTGGAGCAAAGATGATGTTAAGCAAGTATTAGTCACACTAGGTGAAGATTCAGTTACATTTCAGCCATCACTAGAAAGTGTAAAAGGATGGTACACTGGTGATGGATATTCAGGATCAGGATATTATACTTATATCACTACTAATGATTTTAGTGATGAATATGGACTATTCGAAGGTGCTGTTGCTTATGACACAAGCATTCATGAAGATTCTTTCGGAATTGAAAGCGGTTATATCGAAGTTGAAGAAGAAGTCAAACTTTATTATGGTTTCTATTTCTTAGATGATTTATCTGCTCCATTTGAATCATATTATGTTGAAAAAGATGAAGATACTGGAAAAATTGATTTAATGTATCTTGATTGGGCAGGATTTGTGTCATTTGAAAGTGCAGTTACTCCATTTGACTACGAATATTTTGATTCAGATACTCAAGATTTATTTGAAAGTCTAAGTTTCTGGGGCACTGATGAAGAGGAAAAGACAGTTTATGTTGGCTGGGCAGATGTACCATCAAGTTATGTTGAAGGTTTTGATGAACAAGGACAATTTATTACTGTTGATGACATGTTAATTCGTGGCACTAAATACGGAATTACCGTTGAAAAAGATGGCGAAATTAAAGAGATGCCATTAAATAAATATGGCTTATTTAGTTCAATGGAAGACATTGAATATGTTAATGGTGCTAATAAAGTTAAATACTATTTAGATTGGGATTCATTTGACTATTGGTTAGAGGTTGATGGCGAAAAATGTGATTCATTTGAATATGATGTTTATAATCATCAATTAATGATGAAAGGAACACTTAACGATGATGTCTACTATGTAGATTATTATGCTGATGGTGTTGCTTACGTAGAAAAGAATGGTGAAGCATCATTATATTTAAATGTCAGCAAATTTGCTTCAACCTATGCTAGAGATTATTTTGATAATCATAGCAATGTTTTGCATGTTGGTGAAGATTTAACAACAACTTACCTTTCTCAAACATTTACCGGTTCATTAAGTTATGATGAAGTATATGGTGTTATCTTAATTTTATCTAATGGTGCATCTATTGTTTGCGTTGATGAAACTACCGGTATTTATGCGATGACTCAAGGGGATAAAGCAACTTTCATTTATGATAAGAATCTTGTATCTAGCTTCTTTAATATTGATTATGCTAACCAAAGATATCATTTAGAAATTGTCGATAATGATAAATATGAAAATAAGCTCCTTATTTATAAGGAAAATACTTATTACTTTGATTGCTTTACCTATTTAAACATTGGAGATACTTATTATCCAGCATTGGTTGCTGCTAAAGGTGAAACAAAACTTGTTGTTGCATTAACAAGTTCATGTGTTGTGTTATACCAAATTGAAAAAGATAATTCATTAACTCTTATTTCATCTTTTATTCCAGCTAACTTGCTTATGAAAGCTACTGGTACATATAAATATGATGGTCCAAATGGTATTGAAACAATTAAATTATCAAATAAATGTGTTTTGACAGTTGATACAGCTACTTCTGAGACAACATTTGAACCTGTTGTTTATGAATATATGCCTGAAGTTGATGAATATGGAAACGTTATCTTGAGTTTTGAATATCAAACTGATCAAGGCATCTTCCAAGTTCCTGTTGTTTTTGATTTAGAAGGTCATGCAAGTATTTTCACAATCAACTACACTGAAGTTACAATTCTTAATAACCAAGGCGCTTATACAAATGGAACCGACATCGTAGGTCTTGCTAACAATGTCCTTACATTCAATGGAGAAAATGTTGAAATTACACACATAACTAACAACATGATTGTTGGAAATGTTGACGATGACGGCAATATAATTGAAGTTGCCTTTATCTTTGCTCCAGGCGAGTCTGTTGAGATTACTGGTTATGATACTCATTCTATTATTTTAGAAAAGAGTGATGTTTCACTAACTTCATTTACTGGTGAATACATTAACGTTTCTGAAAGCGGAACAGATATTATCGTTGATGAAAATGGAAATATTTCTTGGAGAAATACTGGAAGTATGTTCCCACCAATTCCATTAAACGTTGATATCGACTACGTTTTAATTGAAGGTAAAGTTGCAATTCAATTTGAATATGCTGGTTATATGTATACCATGCAATTAGTTGAAGGTGTTCCAACTGTTACTGCTGAAAGTACAGTTCCACCTCCACCTCCATTACCTTTCTAAGTATAAAGGACTAAGGGCACGATAATTCGTGTCCTTTTTATATTTAAAAAAATATATATTAATTGAGATTTCCATATATAATAGAAACGATGAAAGACTTCATTTACAAAGTAAATAACAAAGAATATAACGTACGTATTATCCATAAAAGAATTAAACGTACTTATTTTCGTTTTATTAATAATGAATTTGTTATTTCTTGTCATCCTTTAACAAGTAACTTTTCTATTATTAAAGGATTAGATAAATTTGCAGTAGGGCTAATAAATAAAGCAAGAAAAGAAGAACCTATTGGGGAAGAGTATATTTATTTATATGGTAATAAAGTTTCTATCCATAATTTTGGAGAAATTAAATTCACTAATGACGAAACTATTAAATATACTTCTAAAGAAGAATTACTAAAAAAATTAAAGAAACAATATTTAGCTGTAATCACTAATAAAGTGAAGTATTTTTCTTCACTTATGAATGTTCCTTTATATAAGGTATCAGTAAGAAATATGTCAACTAGGTATGGATCAAATTCCAGGAAGACAAAATCAGTTCATTTTTCTACTATATTAATGCATTATTCAGGAGAGATAATTGACTCAGTTGTAGTGCATGAACTTGCCCATATTTTAGTATATAATCATTCAAAACAATTTTATGATGTAGTCTATAAATATTGTCCCAATTATAAAGTATGTAGAAAGAAATTAATTCGAGGTGAATATCGATGATAAAAGTTATTACAAGTAAAGAAAATAAACAAATAAAATTTGCCTTATCTTTAAAAGAAAATAAGTATCGAAAAATTAATAAAATGTTTCTTGCGGAGACCTATAAATCTCTTGAAATGGCACTTAAAAATAATGTTGTCGTTTGTACTTTTTCTCTTTGTCAAATTGAAGGGATAAATGATGAAATTGATCAATATATTGTAAGTGAAGAAATACTTAAAAAATTATCATCAAATGTTAGTCCTGAAGGAGTAGTTTTTATTGCAAAAGAAGTTGAGATTGCTCCTAAAAAAGAAGAGAAAATTCTTTATCTAGATCACATCTCAGATCCAGGCAATATGGGAACATTAATTCGTACTGCTTTAGCCTTTGATTATGACTTAGTTGTAGTAAGTGAAAATTCAGTGTCTATTTATAATGAAAAAGTCATCAATTCTTCGAAAGGTGCAATCTTTGCAATGCCAATTAAAGTAGGGGATTTAACTCCTTATTTATCTACTCATCAAATTATTGTTTCTCTTTTAAGTGATGATTCAATTTCTCTTGATGAGCTCAAAGTTAATGATAAATTTGTCTTAATTTTAGGTAATGAATCGCACGGAGTAAAAAGAGAGAGCAAAAGAAGTGCAACTGTAAAAGTAAAAATTCCAATTAAAAATATTGATTCATTAAATGTCGCTGTAGCAGGTGGAATTTTAATGAATAAAATTCATTAAAGAAGAATACTTTAGTATTCTTGTACTTATAAAATATAAAGGGAGATATGAAATATAATTTCAAATGCTCCTTTTTGTGTTATAGTTTACGTTATGAAGCGAGGACAAACGCTATGAAAAATTCAAAAATACAAGGAATTCTTGATAAAGCAAAAGAAGCTATTGAAAGTGCTGATTCGGTAGAAACTTTTAATAGTATCAAATCTTTCTTTTTATCTAGAAAAAGTGAATTAATGTCAATGATGTCTACTCTTGGCACACTTGAACCAGAAGAAAGAAAAGAATTTGGACAAGAATTAAACCAAGCAAAAGAAGAAATTAGTAAATCAATCGATGAGAAGATTGAAGAATTATCAAAGAAAGAATTAGCAGAAAAACTTGCTAAAGAACAAATTGATATTTCTCTTCCATCAAGTAATTTTACTTCTGGCGGTAAAAATCCTTTCCATGTAATTAAAGATGAAATTGTCGACATCTTTTTAGGAATGGGATTTGATGTTGCAGATGGACCAGAAGTAGAAAGTGATGAATATAACTTTAAATTATTAAATATTCCTGATGATCATCCTGCAAGAGATATGCAAGATACATTCTATATTTCTGATAATGTTCTTTTAAGAACACATACTTCTCCTGTTCAAGCTCATGTGATGCAACAAGCAGAAGGAAAACCAATCAGAATTATTTGTCCTGGAAAAACGTATAGAAGAGATGATGATGACGCTACTCACTCACATCAATTTGCTCAAATTGAGGGCTTAGTAATTGATAAAAATATTAATATAGGTCATTTAAAAGCAACATTAGAGTTATTCGTTAAACAAATGTTTGGAGAAAAACGTGAAATTAGACTTAGACCATCTTATTTCCCATTTACAGAACCTAGCGTTGAAGTAGATATTACATGTGCTAACTGTGATGGAAAAGGTTGTTCTATGTGTAAAGGCACTGGATATATTGAAATTTTAGGTGGTGGAATGGTTCATCCTAATGTTTTAAAGATGAACGGTTACGATCCTGAAGTTTATAGTGGATTTGCTTTTGGAGTTGGAATTGAAAGAGTTGCAATTTTAAGATATGGAATTGATGATATCAGAAGATTCTATCAAAACGATGTAAGATTCTTACATCAATATAGAAAAAAAGCATAAGGAGAGAATGAGTATGTTAGTTAGTATAAAAGAATTAAGTAAATACGTTGATCTATCTGGACTTTCTCCAGAAGAAGTTGCTCATGGTCTTACCTTTGCTGGAATTGAAGTTGAAGAAGTAAGTAGACTTGCAACTGGAACAAATTTAACAATTGGTCATATTTTAGAATGTGAAAAGCATCCAGATAGTGACCATTTACACGTTTTAAAAGTTGATTTAGGAAAATACGGCACTGAACAAATCGTTTGTGGTGCACCTAATGCTAGAAAAGGACTTAAAGTTATCGTTGCTAGAGTTGGCGCTAAACTTAAAGATGGAAATATTAGTGCTTCTACTATTAGAGGAGTTGCTTCTAACGGAATGTGCTGCTCACTTCTTGAACTTGGGGTTGATAGCAAATATTTAACTGAAGCACAAACTAAAGGAATTGAAGAACTTGCTAGTGATGCTCCTATAGGAGAAGATGATGTTTTAGGATATTTAGGACTCGATGATGCTGTCTTAAATTTAAAGATTTTAGCAAATCGCCCAGATTTACTTTCTTTATATAATGTTGCTCGTGAAGTTGGAGCTATTTTCTCAAGAAAAGTTAATATTCCAACCTATAAATTTAAAGCTGATTTTGAAACTGATTTAAAAGTTGGTAGTCAAACTAATAAGTGCTCTCAATTTTCTGGTCTTGAAGTTAAATCTATTAAAGTAGGACCTTCACCAAAATATATGGTCGAAGCACTTCGTTCAATGGGAGTAAGAAGTATTAACAATATCGTTGATATTGGTAACTATGTAATGCTTCTTACAGGCCAACCATTACATATGTATGATGCTGATAAACTTCCTAATAAAGAACTCATTGTTAAAGATAATTTAGGAGTAGATTTCTTAGCCCTTGATGAAAAGACTTATAAAGTCATTCTTGGAGATGTGGTTATTACATCAAACGATAAAGCAATGTGTTTAGGCGGAATTATGGGCTCAAATGTATGTGCAGTTGATGAAAAGAGCACTCATATTATTGTTGAATCTGCAAGTTTTGATGGAGCTTCTATCCGTCATACTTCTTCTAGACTAGGTTTAGCTAGTGAATCTTCTCAAAGATTTGTAAAAGGAACCAACCATTTCCAAGCTAATGAAGTACTTGCTTTTGTTGCTTATTTACTAAAAGAATGCTGTGAAGGAAAAGAATTCTCAAATATTGTTTCTTATCAAAATGAAGCTAAACCAAATGACAAGGTCATTACTTCAACAAGTTATATCAATGGTAGACTTGGAACTGAATTTAAAGATGATGAAATTGTAAATACTCTTGCTCGTCTTGGTTTTAAAGTTACTAAAGGAGATAAAGGCAAATTAACTTGTCTTATTCCATCTTGGAGACTTGATGTTAGCTGTGCTGCTGATATTAGTGAAGAAGTTATTAGATTATTAGGATTTGATAATGTTAAAAGTGTTTTACCAATCTCTAATATTAGAGTTGGTGCACTTAAACAAGATCAATATCGCTTAAAAGCAATTAGAGATCATTTATTAGCTCTTGGATTAGATGAATGTTTAACTTATTCATTAGTATCTAAGAAAAACGCTAAAAAATACAATATTTTAAAGGATGAAGAGAAATATGAACTTTTAAATCCTTTAACTGATGAAAGACAAGTCTTGCGTACGCATATCGCGTATTCATTACTAGAAAGCGCGAGTTATAACGTAGCTCACCAAAATAAATCTTTAGCATTATTCGAAACTGCTAATATGATTTCAAAATCATCTCGTAGTGATCATTTATGTGTTGCTTTAGTTGGTAATAGACTTCAAAGAGGGATGATGAGCTCTAAAGCATATGATTTCTATGATATGAAAGGTATTGTTGAAAGCGTATTTACTATTTTAGGAATAGAAAATTCACGTTATAAATTTGAAGTTTGTAAGGATGTAAAAGAACTTCATCCAGGAAAATCTGCTTATGTTATTTTCCAAAATCAAAAAATTGGTGCATTTGGTGAACTTCATCCACTCAGTTATAAAGATTTTGAATTTGGTAAATTACCAGTATATTTGTTAGAACTTGATTTAGCTTTACTTGAAAGTGCTAAAGTAAGCATTAGCAAGATGGAAGCAATTTCACGTTTCCCAACCGTAAGTCGTGATTTAGCATTCTTAATTGATAAAAAAGTTGCTGCATCTGATATTGTTAAATTAATTAAAGTAAGCGCTAAAGGAATGGTTAAAGACGCTCAAATATTTGACGTTTATGAAGGAGAAAATATTGATCCTGAAAAGAAGTCAATTGCAATCTCTTTAACTATTGGTAGTGACCATACTTTAACTGAAAAAGAAATTAACGACGTAGTGGATGCTGTTAAATTTGAATTAAATAAAAAATATTCAGTAACATTACGTATGTAGGTTATGAAAATCAATCGTCTCTTATTCAATAATCCAAATTATTCTCTTGAAGGAGATATTGATTTTACTAATGAAAATTTTACTGGTGGAGTGATTAGAAAAATTGCTTCATGTAATGTCAAAATTACTGGCAGTATTTATGAAGATTTATTAATGCTTAAATTAGACATTAAAGCTAAGGTAATTGGGATATGTTCTTACACCTTAGAAGATGTTGATTATCAAATAAATCGCCAGGAAAACGTCGAGATTTCTAACGAAATTGAAGATGATGATACGATTTTTTATGAGAAAAATAACATATTTGAAATAGATCCTTATGTTCTTTCTTTTATCGTTTCTTCAATGCCAAGTAAGCTTATTAAAAAAGGAGCAAAACCTCCTAAAAGTGGTGAATGTTATCGGGTCTTAACTGAGGATGAATATGAAAAAGAAAAAGCTGAAACAAAAGATCCTCGTTGGGCCGCACTTGATGATAT
>JAKSVK010000028.1 GCA_024408075.1 Bacilli bacterium
AATAATAAATTTAGATATCAATTTCTATTGATAAAAGAAATTAGTTTGATTATTATAATTAGCGTATTCAGGAGGTATCATATGCTAGGATGGTACGATTGGGTCTTACTTGCAACAAGCATTATCATCATAGTATTGTGCTTGCTACAAGGCGGAAAATCAGAAGGTGCTTCTGGTGCAATTACAGGTGGAGGACTTAACGTTTTCGTTAAAACTAAGGAAAGAGGAGCTGAGAAAGTTATCTCAATATTAACTCTTATCTTAGCAATCATCTTCTTCATAATTGCAATCCTCATTAAGATCTTAGTTAAATAAAAAAACAGCCGAAGCTGTTTTTTTTATAATTAATGTATTAATTATTTTGCTTCAGCAGGTTTATTTGCATTGCCTTTGATAGCATAAACAAGGCCCATGATACCAGATGCAAGAATTGAAACACCAATTAAGATGTAGATAATTTTTGTACTAGTTTCACGGAAACCAAAGATTAATCCACCGATTGCTCCAGCAATGACAGCAACAGCGAAGTATCCAAAGATTAATTTGCCTTTTTCTTTGTGGACAATAGCAAGAATGCCTTTAATTAAACATACACCTGCTAAAACAACAAGAAGTGCAGCTAAGAATAAGATAAATGCAACAGGTAAGAATGCTGGTTCTACGATAAGAACAACACCTAATGCAATTGCAGATGAACCTAAAACAAGGCTCATTGAGAATATCTCATTCACTTTTGTAATGATTGTATTCAATATGTAAACAAATGCTAATACGAATAATCCAACTGCTAATGAGTAGCTAAGCATTTTTTCAACATTTTCTTTGTTGACGATTGCAAATACTACTGCAAGAATACCGATTACCATTAGTAATATTGAATAGACAATACCAATATAAGGGATCTTTTGTTTTTTCATTTTTTCTTTCTCCTTCATTATTTATTATCTATTTATTCAATAAAAAATTACAATATAAATTGAGGAAAATAATATGCAACAAGAAAAATTACAAGAATATGCATCCTTATTAATAAGAAAAGGAATCAATGTTCAACCAGGTGAAGAACTCTGGATTAATGCACAACTTCATCAAATAGACTTTGTTAGAATGTGCGTTGAAGAAGCTTATAAAGCTGGAGCCAAAAAAGTTAGAGTTAGATGGTCTGATGACAAAATTACTAAATTAGGATATATGTATCAAACCACTAGTGAATTATGCAAGGTACCAGAATATTCGATAAGTGAATATAGATATATGAAGAAAAAACTTCCATCTATGCTTCACATTATTAGTGATGATCCAGCTGCTTTTAAAGGAATAAAACAAAGTAAGATTACTAAAAGTAATTTAAAGTTTAGAAAGAAAGTAAAACCATATAGAGATGCGATGGATGGCAAATATAAATGGTGTATTGGTGCTGTTCCAAGTAAAGAATGGGCAGAAAAAGTATTCCCGCATGATCCAAATGCTGAAGAAAAACTATGGGAAGCAATTCTTTCTACCTCTCGTGTTGATGGAAAAGCTTTAGAGAATTGGGATAAACATAATGCTGAATTAATGAAGCATAGAAAACAATTAGCTGAACTTAAGCTTCAGTATCTACACTATAAATCATCTAATGGAACTGATTTAAAAGTTGAATTAATTAAAGATATTGAATGGGGTGGAGGAGTTGAATTTACTAATTTAGGTAATTCATATAATCCAAATATTCCTAGTGAAGAAGTTTTTACTTCTCCAAAAGCAGGAAGTGTTGAAGGAATTGTTTATTCTTCAAAACCACTTTCATATTCTGGACAACTTATTGAAGATTTCTCAGTAAGATTTGAAAAAGGAAAAGTTGTTGAAGTTAAAGCAAAGAAAAATCAAAAATTATTAGAACAAATGATAAGTATGGATGAAGGAAGCAAAATGCTTGGTGAAGTTGCTTTAGTTCCATATGATTCTCCAATTAGAAATAGTGGTGTTTTATTCTACGAAACTTTATTCGATGAAAATGCTGCTTGTCACCTAGCTTTAGGTGCTGGATTTAAAGAGTGTTTGCCTAATGGAGCTAACCTCACAAATGAAGAAGCTCATGCATTAGGAATTAATGACTCTGTAATCCATGTTGACTTTATGATTGGCACAAGAGATTTAGAAATTATTGGTATTGATTATAAAGGAAAAAAGACAACTATCTTTAAAAACGGAAATTGGGCAATTTAGTTGAGATTTGCATATAAAAAAGAGGAAATTTCGCACTTTTTCCTCTTTTTTTATTCAATATTTTTGATACCAATTAAGTCTTTTAAGTAGATTCTTTTTCTATCATCGACTAGTAGATATTTATCAACAGGATCTATTTTATAAATGTGACAATTTATTGTTTTAATCTCACCGTTTTTATAGATTGATATTTCACAAAGTTGGCCCTCATAATTTGTAAGATATTCATTTATTTCTTCCATCTTATCTTCACTTAAAACTGGACGCTCAATTTTCTTTCTATCTTCATGCATTTGAACGACAGCAGAATCTTGTTCGATTAATGCTCTATATGCAGCCCATTTTTTGATTCCACGATCACTCATTTACGGTGTCCTCCGATATAACTATGTCTAATCTTTGCTGTGCTTTCATCAAGTAATGAACTTGCGCGCACAATAATATCTTTTCCATATTTATTATGAAGTTGATCAGTCATTAATTGGAGATTATGATCATCCCTCATTTCTTTCTCATCCATAAATAATGATAGTTGTTCATGGTTTGTGTATTTACTAAGTTTTCCAAAGGAAACATATAGTTTTCTAATTGGTTTATCAATTACAAATTTGTCATATATATCAAAAATGGCATCCTTTAAAACTTTTGTATCATCAGTTTTAGCAAGCAAACTCATTTGTCTTGAAAAACCACCTTTATTTCCTGAATACATGACCGCCAATGAAACAACTTCAGTCTTATATTTTTCATTTCTCATACGTAATGCTAAATCATCAACTAATTCTTCAATAACTGTTTTAGCTTCTTTGACTGAATAATCTTTAAATAAAGTTTGACCTATTGAGAATGATTTTTCTTTTGGTACATATTGTTCTCTGATGTCTGTTTCATCAATTCCATTGGCACAATCAACAAGTTGATCACCCATAATGCCAAATTTTTGTCTCATAAATTCACGATTAGATTTTGCTAATTGCTCAACAGTAAAAATACCTAAATTATTTAATCTGAGTTCTAATCTTGGACCTATACCCCATATTTTAACTAATGGAGTTATTGGCCAAAGTTTCTTTTTTACATCGCTTTTATGCATAATGGCTATTCCATCAGGTTCTTTTTTAGCATATATATCTAATGCAACTTTAGATAAAAAGAAGTTATCACCGATTCCAGCTGTTGCCATACATCCTGTTTCTTCTTTGATTTTATCAATAATCATTTGAACTATTTCTTTTGGACTCTTTTTGTAATATTCAAGGTATGTAGTTAAGTCAATAAATGCTTCATCAATTGAGTACACATGTAAATCTTCTGATGAGACAAAATCTAAAATTGTAGACATAATTTGAGTTGAAACATCAATATATCTTTGCATTCTAGGTACTGCATAAACATAATCAATACCTTTAGGTAATTCTTTAAGTCTAAGTCTAGAAGGAATACCTTTTGATTTTAAATATGGAGTAACAGAAAGAATAATTGTGTTAACACTTCTTTCCTTATCAACAACCACTAAAGGTGTTTTAAAAGGATCAAGTCCTCTATCCACACATTCAACGTATGAATAAAAGGATTTCATATCAATAACCGCGATTACTTTTTCCTTATTTCCCATGATAATATTCTATACAAAAATAGTAATTTATTTAAATGAATTCCTATTTTATAGAAGAAAATATTTATATGTGATATATTATCACTATAAAAGGAAAATTTATGGAAATTGCTATTATCATTCTTATTAGTTTAGTTTTAGTTGGCTTAATTGTTTTAAGTATAGTTTTAATTAAT
Organism: Bacilli bacterium; assembly: GCA_024408075.1. Classification (GTDB taxonomy): domain Bacteria; phylum Bacillota_I; class Bacilli_A; order RFN20; family CAG-826; genus UBA2450. Next base: position 4,000 of record JAKSVK010000028.1, read on the forward strand.
TTAAGAAATACTTCTAAACAAGGTGGAGGTTCGATTGAGATAGGTAAACTATCTAATCAAATTCAAGATTTAGAAGGCAAGCTTGAAAAAGATATGAAACTTTTAGTTGCTGAAGAATTAACAAAAATTATGAAAAATGATTCAGAAAATCTTGAAAAGAATAATGAAAAATTAAATAAATTTCAGCAATCAATTGTTGAACAACTTAATACAAGATTTGAACATATTAATAATGAATTAAAACAAAATATGGAATCCATGAATAAGAAAGTTGAAGAAAAACTTGCTGATGGATTTAAAGGCACAAGTGAAACAATGGCTCAAGTTAGAGAAAGACTTAAAGCTATTGATGAAGCTCAAAAGAATATGGAGTCTCTTTCTAAAGATGTTATTTCTTTAAGAAATATTATGGAAGGAAATCAAACCAGAGGGCAATATGGTGAGTATCAACTAAACATGGTTTTAAATAATGTTTTTGGTGATGTTTCTGGTGCTTATGAACTTCAATATACAATAAAGAAAAGTAAAGATGGACTTAATGATGTTAGGGCAGATGCAGCAGTATTTATGCCTGAACCTAATAAATTAATTTGTATTGATTCAAAATTCCCTTTCCAAGATTATGAGAAAATGTTTTCAGCAGAATCAGAGGAAGAAAAAGAATCTCTTAAAAAAGAGTTTGCTCGAGCAGTTAAACAACACATTACAGTTATTAAAGATAAATACATTATCGATGGAAAAACTGCTCCTGAAGCTTTGATGTTTATTCCAAATGATGGTGTCTTTGCATTTATCCATCACGAGCTATTAGATTGTGTTGATTATGCAAGAGAAAAGAATGTTATTCTCACTTCTCCTTCAACCTTACCAGCAATACTTGTAACCATAAATATGGTTAGAATAGAAGCAGAACGTGCTAAAAACGTAAAAGAAATCTCTAAACAATTATCAATGTTAGGCAAACAATTTGAATTATTCTCAAAAGAATGGGATAGCTTCTCTAGACAACTTGAAACTGCTACTAAGAGCAGAGAAAAACTTGATGTTAGAGTTAGCAGAATTACAAATAAGTTTGATGCTATTGCATCTAATTCAGATGTTGAGTTAATTGAAAATAGTGAAGACAATGAATAATAGATAACAAATTTTTGTTATTGCGTTAAAAATTTATTAATGATATTATCTACAAGCAAACTTTCTTAGAACATATTAATAGTTCTAGGCGGAAGGAGAAAACAAAATGAAAAAGGATATTCACCCAGCATATCATCGTTGCAAAGTGACTTGTGTCAGCTGTGGAGCAACATTTGAAACAGGTTCAACAGAAAAAGAAATTAAAGTTGATACATGTTCAAACTGCCACCCATATTACACAGGAAAACAAAGATATGTCCAAGCAGATGGACGTGTCGATCGTTTCAACCGTAAATACGGACTCAATAACGAAAAGAAATAAGAAGATTAACCGGTTAATGCCGGTTTCTTTATTAGTATGAAAAAGAAATTTTATATTACCACTCCAATTTATTATCCAAGTGCTAAACTTCACATTGGTCATGCTTATTGCACAACTTTAAGTGATATTTTTGCACGTAGTAAAAGAGAAAGAGGATATGAATGTTATTTTCTTACTGGTGCAGATGAACATGGATTAAAAATCGAAAAGAATGCTCAGCAAGCAGGAGTTAGCCCTCAAGAATTTGTTGATAACATTGTTAAAGGTTTTTATTCATTGTGGGATCTACTTCATATTTCTAATGATGATTTTATTCGTACCACTCAAGAAAGACATACAAAAGTAGTGCAAGATATTTTTAGTAAAATGCTTGCTCAAGGAGATATTTATCTTGGACATTATGAGGGATGGTATTGTAAAGATTGTGAAGCTTTCTGGACTGATACACAAGTTGGTAAAGATCATATTTGCCCTGACTGTAATCGACCAGTGAGCAAAGCTCAAGAAGAAGCATATTTCTTTAAAACAAACAAATATCTTCCAAATTTACTAAAGTTCTATGATGAAAATCCAAATTTTTTAACCCCAGTTTCACGTAAAAATGAAATGATTAATACTTTTATTAAACCTGGCTTAGAAGATTTATGTGTCTCAAGAACATCATTTACTTGGGGAATTCCTGTTAAGGAAAATCCTAAACACGTTGTTTATGTTTGGCTTGACGCTCTTACCAATTACATTACTGCTTTAGGTTATGGAAGCGATAATGAAGAGAAGTTTAGAAAATTTTGGGAAGACCCAGATACTGAAATCATTCATATTTTAGGAGCTGATATTACTCGTTTTCATGCGATTTATTGGCCAATGTTCTTAGATGCATTAAATTTAAGAAAACCAGATCGAGAATTTGTTCATGGTCTACTTATGATGAAAGATGCAAAAATGTCTAAATCAAAAGGTAATGTAGTTGATCCTTATCCTCTTGTTGAAAGATATGGCGTTGATGCAGTTAGATATTATTTAGCTCGCGAAATTACATTTGGTAGTGATGGAAGTTTCTCACCAGTTCAATTTGTAGAACGTATTAATAATGATTTAGCTAATTCATATGGAAATTTACTTAATCGTACTTTAGGTATGATGAATAAATATTTCGATGGTGTAATACCTAGTTATAAAGGACAAGTTACTTCTTTTGATGGAGCACTTGAAACTTGTATAGAAACAACAATTACTTCATATGAAAAAGCAATGGATGATTTAAAGATTACTGAAGCTATTTCATATGTAAATGATTTAGTTAATAGAGCAAATAAATATATTGATGAAACAATGCCTTGGGTATTAGCTAAAGATGAAACTAAAAAAGAAGAATTAGCTAGTGTAATGAACCACTTAGCAAACGCAATCTATGTTGCATCAATTCTTTATCGTCCAGTTTTAGTTACTGCAAGTGAAAAAGCTCTTGAACAGTTAGGTGTAACTACTGAAAATAGAAATTACAATAAATTACATAATCTCAAATTACTTGATAATGTAAAAATAAATAAGGCGGAAGCCTTATTCCCAAGATTAGATCCAACAGTTGAAGTTGAGTTCATCAACTCTTTAATGGGCAATCATTAGTTTTCTTTTCTGGTAGTTCATGCAAAATGAACATTGGAAGAAGGAATACATAAACTAAATAATGAATTGTTTCGATAAAGCTATATAAGAAGAAACCAAGAACCCCAAGGAGCATTGCAATGCTTAAAGCAGGGTTCTTTTTTATATCATCTTTAATAATAAAGATAGCAAATACAAGGAAAGCAATATAAGCGATAAGGTATATAATTCCGCCTTCTCCTACCATGTTAACCCAAGAACTATGTGTTGGGAAAACCATTGCTCTATCTTCATTTACTTGGTTCATTGGTAAAATCATTTTGTTAATAAGTCCAAAGCCTCTACCTACTACCCAATTACCATTTTTTAATAATTGATAAGTGTTATCCCAAATGTAACTTCTTGTTGCGATTGAACCTACCTCTGTAGAACCATGAATAATGTTATAAATTTTATATGCAAATTTGCCCTTTGTAATAAGTGAAAGAGCAACTACTAAAATGCATACTGCAAGCGCAGCAGTAACTGTAATAATTGCAATCAAATTTCTCTTTTTATGTCGCTCAATTTTCATGCCTCTAATTGAATCAAAATAGAACATGAAAATTATCATTAGCACACAAATAATTAGACCTGTTTTGCAGTAAGAAAAGATCATATTAACAAAGAAAAAACCTATAAAACCATAGTGAATCCAATGTTTTTTTAAAGAATTTAGAATATAAGCAAAAATAATTCCAATCATCATAGACATACCATATGCATTCTTATCAATGATGAAACTTTTGATTGCATAATTAGCTGGATCTTCATCAATTTTTCCAAGTAAACATTTTACATAAGGAACATAGTTTTGATACTCAGCAATATAGCCATAAATGATTAATGCAAAACAGAAAATATAGACTCCATAACCAAGGTATTTAATAAAGCCTATTCCAGTAAATCTTTTTGGAAACATAAATAGTCCAATATATATAAAAGCTAAGATTAAAATAATATCTAAAGAGAAAAATAATTTATGAGTACTACTAATTACAATTGGAACATCAACAACTGTAT
>JAKSVK010000029.1 GCA_024408075.1 Bacilli bacterium
CCATATTACAAAATAGTAACAATAGGTTACATAACAAAGTCGTTGACATAATAAAAATATTATGGTAAACTTGTATCATAAATCAAAGGAGGATTTTAAAATGGAATTAATCAACGTATTGTTTTGGCTTGTTGTCACTGTTTGCTCTATTGTAAAGATATGCAAAGCGTATATCGAACATGATAAACCAAAAAAAGAAGTATATATAAAACTCTTTTAATAAAACGGATTCATAATCCGTTTTATTTTTTTTAATTTCAATTTTCATTTTGTATTTACATATATAGATATTGATTTCAATTTTCATTTTCTATTTATATAAATATTTATATACATATAGCTTAATTTGTTATTTTGAACAATAAACAACTATAAGTATATAACTATACATCGATAAATATATATGTATAATTTTATATTAATCTTTAGATATATATACTAATATGATTATATACAAAAACAATTGATACAATTACAATACAATACGCTTCATATATGCCCATCAGAAGCCACAGAAAGCCACAAGAGCGCGTTTTATTGATTACGAGTATAATATGACATCTAATAAACGGAAGCCTCAGAGAGCCTCTCAAAGCCTTATACAATGCTTTATGCGTTAACAAGCTCTTGTTATGTGTTGCTTATTGCTTGCCATGAACATATAACATCAACACAAACCACGCTACAAGCTCATAGAATGCGTTCTAAGCTCTCGGAGCTTAAGCAATACAAGTTTACTACTCAGCAATAAAAAGCCGTCAGAACGCAATACAGAGCCTCACAACAGCAAAATTTTTCGCAATATATGTATTTCGTGGGGAAAAATAAAACGCGCCATTCTTCCTATGCGCATGAATTTTTTTTACACTTTAGTTCGCTAAAGTGATATAACTTTAAACAAACAATACTTTAAATCGTTAAAGTAAGTTGACATAAAAAAATCGGGGATTTTCGTCCCCGATTTAATTTTTAAGCTTTGGTAAATCCTGCCAGTTCTCTGTCTTTCTTTCGTTCCAGTCTGGCAAAGGTTGCGCTTGCCAATTCGTTGGGCTTGTAGAGTCTGATATAATCATTTCCGTTGACGGTAACTGTCACAAGAACATGCTTGACTTTGCACTCGTGCCTGTAATGGTATCCGCTGAATTTTGCAAACGCTTTTTTAATAGAGCGAGTATTTGTAAATTTTTGGGAAACATATTCGTTTTCGTCAAGTTCATCACAATGGGAAACTTTGAGCTCAGCTTTAATGGTATCGCTGATTTTATCAGCAAAAACAATAACATAGTCGCATGCAAAATTGCGAGTGCTTAAAGCGTCCTGCGTACATGTTTCAAGTATAACAGGCTTTTGACAATTATCGCAAAACCACGAACCATTAACGGAGCTGTCAGAGCTTGCGGAAATACCGCGCAAATTGACGAGTACCATTTCATTATGGCATACAGGGCAAGCCGCTTTTCTTTCTGTTCTGTTGTTAATCATTTTTTGATAACCTCCAATAAAATGTAATATATTGTAATCATTTGATTACACTAATAATATACCAAATTATAAAACATTTGTATATTGGCAAATTGCATAAAGATACATGCTTGTTATTGTGCAAAATGCCACAACATATATAAACTATACAATAACATATTATTATGTATAATTTTATATTATGTATATACCATTCCAAAATGCTCAGTGTCAAGTAATAATACTTGATAGCCGTATAAGGCTCTCAAATGCCCTGTACGCCGTTTTTATTCTCAGTGTATAATCATATTACCCATAGAGCGAAACGGGAAAATCAACTATCTGTATAAAACATTTTAGCCCATTTTGTCCGTGAGCCGTGGACTTATACATGTTGTTGTCAGTATTTCTATATAATCATAGATAAATATCACATGATGTTATCAAATAGCCCTATACAGACAGTAATATTATACATTTAGTGAGTTATATGTATATTATTAGACAAAAAATGTAGAAAATAAACAATTATTTATTTTTTGTATATTTTGCTATGCATAGAAAATGATACTATACAAAAATAACTATTGTGTATAATTTTCATCATGCAAGCTATTAATTGTATAGTTTAATATATTATGTATTTTATTGTACAATGTTTGATTATATTGTACAATAATTAACAGATGTGGGGGATACTTTAGGAATTTAAAGTGTGAAATGGCTGAGGTTTGATAATGGCAGATAATTTTCGCGCTCACATAATGTTTTCACGCTCACATATCTATTCTATACTTAACCCATTCGCAATCTACAGAAATATCCATACCATTATCGTCACGACTTATTGTATATTTTGAAGTATGACTGTTAGCAGATATTATATTCCACATTTCAATCTCACTATCTGTTTCACCAATTTTATTTTTTATATTATGTATTATCCTATATATCTTTATTACAATTTCACCTACTTTAGAAAACATAATCGATTAAACCCACAATATTCTATACTGAATACATTTTGACCTTGAATAAAATTAGACATTAAAAAGCCCCTTAAAATCAAGGGCTTTAAAACATCTAATTGATTACATTTAAGCCACTATTTTCAGTTTGTCATAAACGGCATCTACGATAGCATGACCATTCATAATGCGACCCCAATTATTAGCTTCGTAATCCGCAGTATTTCTATTGGGCTTTGCGTGTCCAACAAAATCTGTGACGGCATTAAGGAAGCCATATGCAGTGCCGTTGAACTTCATAACATCGGGGGCAAAATAACACACCATAATGCTATCTCTTGCAGTCTTAGCTCTATCTTTCTTAATCTGACTGTCGCCTTCGACAATAGGAAACAGCTCGTCAAGAATTTCCTTAATTTCATCATTAGAAATAGGCTTATTAGCAAGTCGTTCAATATCTTCACCAAGTGCCGCCATATAATCATCTGCAAGACCGAGAGTATGCTGTGCTTCTGACATTTTGGCAGAAATATCACCCATGTGCTTAGTTGACCAACATCTCTTTGCATTTGCAAGAGCAAAATTCAAAGTATTGTTACATACTACACGAATGGGGGTCATACACACCTTAACAGCACCAGTTCCATCGTGGCTGTTTGTAAAGCAAACATACGGCTCAAACTTATCGCCAAGGATATCTTTTTCTCCCATCTTAGCAAGAAGCCAAATAGTTTTACCATTCTTCAGAGAACCTGCTGTTTCATATCTTACATCACCGCCAATAAGATTATCAGTGAAGTCAAATGCTTCTGCGTTCTGCACAATCTTGTAGCGGTCTGTGACGATACCAAGAACACTATTGTCGCTTGAACGAGTATTAGCCTTGAAATTCTTAATCTCGTTGCCAAAAGCATCATAAATAGGTTTAGGGTCTACCGTCCAATCGAGACCTGCATAATGAAGCGCATCCGCACTTGTCGGCGCAGTCTGAATAATCTTTGTGACATCTTTAGTCATTTCATAATGCCAAGGCTTCTCTCTGACGGAAAACATAGATTCAACACAATTCATTTTTTAATCTCCCTTTTGTTTAGTGTAAATATATTATAACACAAATTTATTCTTTTGTCAAGTCCCAATTTAATAATTGACTGCAATTTGAACAATAATTTTCGTGACATACAAGTTCTGGGCGTAGTCTGTTTGTGCCACATGCCTTCCCACAATATGGACATTCATATTCCCAGCCTAATTTAATTAGTGGGGGATATGTTATAAAAATAGGTTTTCTTGGAATTTTAGTTATTACAGCATGTCGGATATAATTCGTCTCACACTTATCGCAATTTTCATTATTGCAATTACGACACTTTTCTGTAAGTTTTGTTAAAATGTCGTTATAATAATTCATAAATATTTACTCCTTTGTGTAAATCTCATATTTAGCAACAATATCACCAACATACTCAATGCAATGCCATCTATAAATTGCTTTGTCGCCTATTTCGTTGGGTATAGAAAGTACCCAGCCTTCATATAGATATTCTCCAGATAGATAATCTCTGATTATAACCCAAGGCTTATAATCTTTATTGCGTTCAAAAAAATTATTAACAGTCATAATATTTTCCTTTCTTTAGTCCCTTTAACTCTTTACCTAAAATTTTATAACTCTTTAAAAAATATAATTTTTTTATTTTCTCCAGTAGGTTTAACAAATTTGGTTTTAATAGCAGAATTGTCATCCCACTTCATTGATACTGATTTATGCGATGGCAATCCTGATGTTTCTCCAATTATACTCCAATTATCTGCTTTGTATACCGCTCCATTGTGACCGCCTCCCACAAATGTCATAAGATATTTTAAATCGTCACCATATTTTGTCTTCCATTCAATCGGAGCTACTTTTCTTAGCTGTTTTAAAATTTGTGTGCCAGCGTTTGGAATATTTGTCTTCATGCAAAATCGCCAATTGTTTGCAATATTATTAAAGAGTGTTTTATATTCTTCTTTAGAAACTTGTAAGTATTTCAATACATCTTTACATGGAGGATATGTGGCAGACCCAATACCAATCATACCTATAACTTCATCATTGTTATAGATTAGCCAGTCGATGCGTCTTCCAACGCTATTAAAAGTTGGCACATAAGAATGGTATTGTTCTACTATTTGTTTGGCTATTGCATAATCTTCTTTAGTATTAATTAATTTTAATACAATCATAATATATTTCCTTTCTTTAGTCCCAAAACATATAAAAATATTTACTAAACAATTCGAAGAACTCATCTTTTGCTTTGAGCATACAATCGTCTGTTTTTCTAAAATCCATATCGTTATATATTGGATTATCTTCATCCATTTTATTAAGCAAATCTATCATTTTGTCTATTATATTATTATAAGCTAGGGTGTTTTCCTCGTCTGACTCATGACCACCTTTATAGTTGTCAATTACTATAGCAGACCCACATCTATCATTACGATAATAAGATAATATTTCTTTCATTGTGTCGATAAACCATGCAAATGTTTCCCAGCGTGCTTGAGGAGCATAACCATGCTTTAGAATGAAAATAAGACGCTTAAATAAGATTTTAACATCTTGTATATTTCTCCAAAAATAGGGTTTTTTATATCTAAATAATCCCCATGATATATTATTTACATTTTTATTCCTCATATATTATTACCTCCTGAATGATTTGTGAGCCTATTATAACATATCTTTTTTGTTTTGTCAACCCCCTTTTTAAAATTTATTTTTTCGGTATTATAATATTATAATATAATATATTAATATTAATATAATTATAATTATTTTAATATTTTAATTAATATTTATTTATTTTTAATATTTTAATACTTATACCTGTGTTTTATTGTGTTTGTAGTATAAGCGAATCGATGTTCTCACGATTACCCAAGCTGTTTTTAATAATATAAAATATATTGTTAAATTTTTAACAAAATATAGCATAGATAAGCAAATGCTCGCAATATTGTTAATTATTTATCAATATACAGCATTTATAATATGTTATTTTTGAAAATAACAATATATTATTTATATTTTTAATTATTTTTTAATAATTTTATGTTTATAATTATTAAAATGATATAAAAATATAATTATATTGATATCAATTTGATATCAAAAATATATCACAAAAGGTAAATACCTATTTTATCAAAAACAAGAGTAGGTTTCCCTACTCTAAAATTATTTATTCTCTATCATAATCGAACTCAATGTATCTTTTGTTAAATATAAATATTCAATTTGTTCATATTCATCCCATACATACTTGTTTTCATTCCCAACTTTGACTTTCTGATTGCCATATTCAAGATTTTCAAAATTATCTCTTGTATGCACAACGCCATTATTGTCAACATAGGTAAATGTATAACATGAATCATGTCCAACCACTCCACCAAAACTGTTAGTTCGTACTTTAATATATTCTCCGACAGACAATACTTCATACTCTGTAATTTTGCTTTGATGATAATTTTCTACTTCTTCTTCAGTCAGCATATCACACCCACATAGAATTAAAGATGTTAAAATTACTAAAATTAATATTAATGTCTTCTTCATATCTCCTCTATATCCAAAACAATTTCCTTCGCACTATAACCCACATCAGCAACGCCCACAATCTTATACCACTTATAAGGATAGTTATCTGTCACCAACTCAACTCTAAAATCATCATCATATTGAGAAAGTAATTTTATTAATTCTTTAACTTTCATTGGTCTATCCTTTCCAACATATTTTGATTCCATGTAGCTATATGCCCCAAACCTTTATTACTCAAAAACTCAAATTCAACATACGACATTAATCTATTTTCTGGTAGCATCATTCTCTTATCTATATTATAAATATGATAATAATTTTTACAATGTTTTGTAATACATTCATGAAAACGCCTTTCATAAGGATGACATCTTGTCAATCTATCATTTTTAGAAAATATCTCAACATTAACCATTAATCAACCTCAAAATCATCCAGCCATACTTCTTCATTACACTCAGGACAATCAACCCAAGCTCCATCCCACCAATAATCTGTGACGAAATCTATATCTTCAAACAAAACATTTACTGTGTATTTACAATGAGGGCATGTAAATATTACATCTGTTGGTCTTTGGATTATCGTTGCACATACTTTATCTTTCATTATTTACCTCTGTATTATATTTAAATGTTAATATATATTCTTTTCGTTTATACCATTTTAATTTAACATAATTAATGGCGACCATTTCAAAATGAGGATTATTCCAAAGTTCTAATTGCCTAGAATAAATTTTCATATTTATACTAAAACAATCTCCATCTCTAAGTTTGTACATATTCATTATTTAGTATCCTAACCGTTCTAAATCTTTGGCAAGTCTATTTCCCCACGCCAACAACTCCTCAATCACATCAGCCGCCTTAAGTTCCGCTTCTGACGGATGCCTCACTCCTACAACATTGTTACCTTCCATAACATATTGTCCTTCTCTAAGACTTTTTACGAACCATTTAATTTCTTCATTAGTCATCGCTTTGTACCACTTCAGTTTCATCTAAAAATCTTTTTATCTCTTTTAAACCTTCGCAAAATTGTTTCATGCTTTCATATTCTTCTTTAGTTATTTCTCCAAATATCTTTATATCTGGATTTGCTTTGCGCCACTCTATAAATTGTTTAACTTCTTCGTTGGTCATACCAAATACTCCTATTATTAATTTATAATATATATAATTTACCTTAATTAATTTCTATTAAACCCAAATATCTTGAATAAAAGTAGATTTAGGTTCAACTCTATGAATTTTACAATCTTTAAATCTTATATATGACGCAATTTTATCGGCACAATCATCACATATAATACATTTGAAGTATTCAACACCATCTATGCAATTTTCAGGTTCAACAGTAGTTCTCTTTGCAGATAATTTAATTCCAAGTTCGTGACCGCCACTAAATTCTTTACCACAAGCATCACAAAAATATTTAGTAATTTTCATTATTGCTCCTTATTCATCTTAGCACCACAATTAGGACAGTAATTACCAATCATTCCGATTTGCTTACTAATAATCATTGCCCTATTACAAACCGAACACCTTATAATATAATCACCATTACACGCTAAAGGTTCTTCAATCCATTGTCCGTATTTAATCGGCTCTGCATCTACAATAGGCTGTTCTTTAATTCTATCAATTAAATCAATAAAACTAATATCTCTTGGTCGCGGAGTACCTTTAAGACCATCCATATATAGATTTATATTTTCTGTCTCAATATCTACTATAAATTCATCTCTATCAATTAAATTCATTCAA
>JAKSVK010000003.1 GCA_024408075.1 Bacilli bacterium
CCTTTACAGTTGCAATGGGCATCGGCCTTGCACTTGGTAGCTGTGGTGGAAACGGCACAGACACCCCAGTTACTGCAAAATTTGATTTCAAAATCTCTTTTGCAAGTGGAGCTACTAATAAGCTCTACTTAAATAAAGTAGATTCTGTAATTATTAGAGAGATTAATCCTAATTCTATCAATAGAGAATATGTAGCTGAAATTGCTAATAAGGATGGAGATGAATATGTTACTATCTCTCAGTCTGAAGGAGAAAAATTATCTTTTACTGTAAAACCTAAAAAGGTAACTTTTGATCCAGTAAAAGGTGTTGAAAATACATTAGTCTTAAGAGTTACTGAGAAAGCTAGCAATATTAAAAAGAGTCTTCAATTTACTATTGGAGAAGAAATTATTAATCAAAATGCTGGCCAAAACTTTGCAAGCGACCCTGAAGCTCGTACAGAAATTTTGGGAAAACTTGAAAAATACGCAATGGAAAACTACTTAACTGGTATTTCTCTATTTGAAAATGGAGGATTTGTTAGATATTCCAAACGTGTTAAATTGCCTACCGAAAAATATATTCCTGGATATGGATTTGGTGTTTTAAGTGAAGGTGAACTTGATCCAAATTATCCTTTAGCTGGTAAAGATATTGTTCGTCCAACTTATTTACAAAGTGCTTCAACTAGTGACCCAATGACAATTAACGCATGGGATGCTACAGGTAGCCAAGTTGGTGATTTAAACTCATATATTTCTACAGCTTATTGGGGAACTAAGATGAAAGGTGATACTTATGAATGGTATCCAGTCTTAGCTAAAGATACAGTTAATGGACAACCAAATAATGCTCCTATTGCTGTTCCTACCCAAGCAGAAATTGAATCAGGACTTAATATGTACAAGACTTGGAAAGTCTATGTTAAGACTGGTGAAGAAGAAGGAGTAGCATATAGAACAGCTGCAACTAGCCCATATGCTGCAACTTACAATAAACGTGGCATTTCTTTATACGATTATGAATCTGTATATCAAATGCTTCTTTCTCAAGAAAGTGGTGTAACCCGTGGAGCAGAACTTGCTAACGATACTACATACGGAATTAAAGGTGGTTCTTCTTACTTCCTTAAAACTAAGGGCGTTAGAGAAGAAATGATTAAATTAACTCCTGAAGAAGTCGCTAAATATGGTGATAGATATCCAACGGGATATAGATCAAACCTTGATAAAACTTGGGATGATATGAAAGAAAGCGGTGAACTTGGTGTTCAAATTGGAAAAGATGCAATCGGAAGTTACATTCAACTTGAACTTGTTAACCCAATTGATCAATTCACTGCTATGTATACATTAAGTAGTAACTTATATTCACCAATGCCAAAAGAATTCATTAGATCAATTGGTGGTGGTGACTACACCAAAGGTATGAAGGATTATGGAACATTTAAGATTTCTAATCCTGTTAACTCAACACTTAGCTGTGGACCTTTCTTCTTAGATGAATGGAACACAAGTGAAACTAACTACACAGTCTTTACAAGAAATGATGATTGGTTTGAAGTTGGCCCTAGATACAAAATTCCTGGTGTTGTTGTTAGAGTCTTCCCAGGTGCAAGTGAACAACCTGATGCAATTTACAATCAATTCCAAATTGGTATGCTTGATTCAACTGGAATTCCATCAAATAAGATGGATGAAAAAAATCCAATTACTGATAAAGAAACTGAAGGTGATTCAACATTTAAATTAAATGTTAACTCGTGTACTCAAGAAAGATGGAATGAATTATTTGGTAAAGGAGGAAGTATTGATCCTTCTGGAACTGATAATGCTTACATATGTAAGCCTTGGATGAGCAATAAGAACTTCTTAAAAGGTTTATATTGGTCGATCAACAGAAAAGCATTCGCGCTTGCGCGTGGTGTGAAACCTTCTATTAACTATTTCTCTGATTCATATTTATCTAAACCAAACCCATTAGATAGAGAAGAAGGAGAGTCTGGTGTTTATAATGATACTGACGCCCACAAAGAAGCAGTTGCTAATTTTCATGGAGTTTCCGGCGGAGAAGAAAATTATGGTTATAATATTTCTATTGCTCGTTCAGCATTTAAACTCGCTGTTCTTGAACTACATGAAGCAGGTAAACTTGAATATGGTACAGCTGGTTCACCAACTGTAATTAAAATCCACATTAGATGGATGTATCAATCTGATACAAGAGAATATGGTGATGAAATTGCAAAATACATGACCGACGCATTTAATAACCCTGAAGTTTGTGGCGGCAAAGTTAAACTTGAAATTGAACAAGAAGCTGTTGCTGTCTGGGATCAAGTTTATAACGACTACTTAATGAAAGGTAAATATGACCTTGGCTTTGGAGCTATTAGTGGTAACTCATATAACCCTCTTAACTTCATGGAAGTCTTAAAGAGTGACAACTCTTCAGGATTTACACTTAACTGGGGTGCTGATACTGGCAAAGTTGATAAAAATTCACCAATTATGTTTGATGCAAAAGATGGTAAAGGCGCTAAAGCATATTCTTATGATGCACTTTGGGCAGCTGGTGACCACGGAGCAGTTATTTCTAATGGTGAAAACGTCGACCCAGTCAAGACTTGCTATATTGCTAAGTTCTCAAGCAACTATTTCGAAGAAACTGGAGCTGAATTAGAAATTCCATTCCAATTTGTTGATATTACTCCTGAACAAGGTGTCGCACTTCAATTTATTTCTATTAAATTATATTTAGCTACTGTTGGTACTATTGATTTAACACCAAAGAGTATTAAATATGATGAAACTACAGGTGCAATTATTTCAATTACACTTTCATTCACTGCTGCTGAATGTCAAGATTACAACAAGCAATTAATTGATGCTAATAACTTAACAAAGAAAGCAGATGAAACTACTGATAAGGATTTAAAGGATAAATATACTCATCCATTCCAAGCAAGAACTTATGGTTTATATTGGTTACTCGAAGTTCACTATACTTTATCAATCGCTGGTGGAGTACCTTCTGAAAACGTAACTTATGTTAACTACACTAAAAAGGATGAAGAATCTAAATCAATGTCTTTAGCAAGTTTATCACTTAGATAGGAGGAATTATGAATAAGAAATATGTATTTCCGTTTCTTCTATTAGTTGTTGCTGGTACTGCTGTTACTGGTTGTGATAAAACTGTCACTCCAAATCGTGATACAAACATTTGGACTGGTGAAATTCAACAAATTTTATCTAACGATCAATTTCTTAATCTTAATGTTGGACAAAGCCAACAATTATCAGTAACAATTACTCCAAGCAATGCAAAACTTGCAAAAGTTAACTATCGCATTGAAGAAGGCGGAGAAGATGTTGCATCAGTTAGTCCAACTGGTGTTGTCACTGCTAAAAAATTAGGAAAAGCTTATGTTATTTGCGAAAGTGCAACTAACGAAGATATTAATTTCAGAATTCCTGTTGAGGTTATGGCTTCAACAAGTTATGAAAACGCTTTAGAATTTGCAACGATTCAACATTTAAGTAAATGTGATGAATCTGGAAAAGTTGTTGTTGTTCCTGATACATTTGAAATTAGAGAAAAACGTACTGTTTATCATTATGTTGAAGGAAAACCTTTTGATGGATATCAAGAATGGTGCAATTACAACATTTCATTTAGTGATGCATATCTATCATTTGGTGGATATGATGAAAACATCTACTGTGTTGATGGAGCTAGAGAAGGCACAAATTATCTCTGGACAATGATGACTGACGAAAACTACATTAGTTATGCTTATCATATGGGTGACACCGTTAAAAACAGAGTCACATTACCAACTCAAGCGTGGATGGATGATCCAACAAAGACTAGATTTGATGTTTGCAGAAGAATTATTGATACAATGTTTAGAAATGGTTCTAAAGTAATTGTTGACCAAAACTATGACACTGCAACCGGCGAAGAAGCCTTTGAAGATATGACTGATTGGAAAAAATATATTGTTAGTACTTCAATGAACGAAGATTCCTATGAATATACTTTAGTTCAAAATAATGTATCAACCGTTGTTAGCAGAGAAACTGCTGATAATACTGGTATTGCTGAAGGCACACCAATGGTTACTAATATTACAATTAAAAATAAAGTAACTGCTGGTTTTGGCACTTCTCAATATGTATATCAAGAATATGTTTATGAAAAAGATGGTCTTGAATATAGATATTTAATTGAACTTAATGATGCAATATATTTTGATGATGAAGTGAGTTTTGTTCCTCCGGTTGATAAAGAATATAATCAAGTCAGAGAACTCTTCGACTTATAATCAAAATTGGTAAAACAATTAAAGGTGGGCGACCACCTTTTTTGTTGGTTAATAAATTATCTTGAAAAATGAGTTTTAAGTAGATTTTTGAATAATAATAAAAATAAAGAAAAAACAAAGATTTTCACGAATTTTCTATCAAATCTCAATTATTTTTATTAAATTTCAAAAATATTTCCATGTAAAATGTAACCTTCAATTGATAAATTCATTTTATAGTATGCCTATTCTCATATAGAGAATTCTTGATATATATTTATCATTGTTATACAATAGAGCAACTAGTTTGTTTTACAAACTGCGAAAGGAGAAGTATGTTAAAGTATTCAATTAAAAGAATTTTCTTAGCTTTAATTACGGCTTTCATTATTCTTACTTTAACTTTCTTCTTGGTTAAGTCATTAGGTATTCAAGATACTTCATTTGGTCAAAAGGAACACGTTAGAATTGCTTTCTTTGCTAACCAAATAAATCTTGGATATGTTGTACGATTTGACCATGAAGTTAGTGGATACGGAAGACTACTTGCTACCTTAACTGACAGCGAAGGTGTTTGGTATTACTATGAAAGACCACTTATTGAACAATATGGAGCTTGGCTTAAAAATATTGTTACAAAATGGGACTGGGGAACTTCCACAGTTATTGAACCTAACGTTTCTGCGATAGAAATTATTAAGCAGCGACTTCCTGTTTCTCTTAAAATAAACATTGTTTCAGTTGTCATCTCTGTTCCTCTTGGAATTGCTCTTGGAATTTGGGCTGGACTTAAGAAAAATACATGGATTGACCATACTATTTCAACATTAGTTATGATCTTTATTTCTATTCCTTACTTCGTCATTGTTTCTTTGATGATGTATTTCTTATGTTTCAAGAATCAGTTACTGCCTTCGATATGGCCGTCTCCGAACGCGACGACTGGATATAAAATAGCTGGATACATTATTCCTGTTGTTTCTCTTTCATTTGGTTCAGTTTGTGGATATACACGTTTCGTTAGAGCTGAACTTTGTGAAGTTATGTCAAGTGAATACCTTTTACTTGCTAGAACAAAAGGTTTAACTAAGAACCAAGCTATTACACGTCATGCTTTGAAAAATGCATTTGTACCTATCTTACCTAGTATTTTAGCTGAATTCATTGGTGTTTTTGGTGGATCAATGGTTTTGGAAAAATTATATGGTATTAACGGTATTGGTGACTTATATATTTCTGCGATTAACAATAAAGACTACAACGTTTTGATGGTTGATATGGCTATTTTTACTACAGTTGGTCTTCTTGCCGGTATTATTTTAGATTTGTCTTATGGATTTATTGATCCACGAATCAGAATGGGGGAAAAGAAGTAATATGAAAAAGACTGATAAAGACTTCGAATTTACAAATCTTCCTGAAGAATGTAATGATTCCTCAATCAAGAAAGAAGACTTTAAATTTGTTAAAG
The DNA here is from genome assembly GCA_024408075.1 of Bacilli bacterium. Taxonomy (GTDB): domain Bacteria; phylum Bacillota_I; class Bacilli_A; order RFN20; family CAG-826; genus UBA2450. Next base: position 5,763 of record JAKSVK010000003.1, read on the forward strand.
TTGATCCTTCTTTCCATGAAACAAAATTTGAAACTAAACCAACTACATTTTTAAAAGATTCAGTTAAAAGATTTAGAAAGAATAAGAGTAGTGTTGTTGCTGCTTATGTTTTAGGAGCACTTGTTTTACTTGCAATCGTTGTTCCTCTTGCTTCTCCATATGATGTTTCTAAACCTGGTGATACATCCTTATATAACTTACAACCAAAATTATTTAATGGTGGTGGATTCTGGGATGGAACCACAACAATGAAAAATATTGCTGTGGACGCGTCTGATCCTGATCAAACCAAATGGAGACCAGATCCTACTAGATTTTTAGAAGATGGTATTTCTAATTTAACTATTAGTAACGCCCAATATACTGACCAGGCTAACGAATATAGTAGAGAAGGCTATGTTAATGTTGGCTATTTTGGAAGTTCAAATTTTACTTCTCTTAATAGTAGAGTTTGTACTGCAACTTTAAAACCTGCTCAATATTCAATCTATTTAAATGAATTTGATACTGTTAATGAAGAAAAAATCAAATTATATAATGAATATTATGATGAGCCTTATCTAACAGATGATATTTTACCTAAAAACAGTGAACTTGGTGAAGTTACTCTGCAGTTTAATTATGAAGATGAAGAAGGCAAACATTTTGTCATTGATTTATTGACACCAAAAAAAGTTCATAATATTGGTTCGCCGTTACTTTTACCAGATACAGAACCAATTGATATTAGTCCTATTATTTTAGCTAAATCTGGATTTACTACCGAATTTAATAGATATTGGTTTTCAATTAAGGTTTCAAAAGATCCACTATCAACATCATCAGATAAAGATATTTTGTCTTTAATTAAAAAACTTACGATTATGCCTGACGTTAGTTTAGCGTCAAGTAAAGTTTTAGAGTATTTTACAGGTTATTTAAATAATGTAGGAGTATATATTCCTGGTATCAATTTCGATAATGCTGGTAGTTTTGTTGCTCGTTCTTCTTTAATCAAAGATGGCGTCAATTCATTTACTAATACTGGATATTGGAGTTTTAATGAATATGATATTAATTCCAGCTTTAAAAAAGTTCATTTAGCCGTATGTCATTTTGCTTCATTTACTTATGATACTTATAAAGCTACTCTTGGAAAAAGAAATATGGTTATTGAGGATTCTGAAATTAATGAATGGTGTGATAAAGGATGGCTTTATTTAAGCTTTGATTATGATGATATTACTCTTGAAATCTATCCTGATACATTTGTTTGTGTAATATTAAATTCTGATAGATGCCCATTGGTCGAACCATTTGATTATACCGATATATATTTGTATCATTATGATGATGAGACATTCTTTTCAGTAAAAACTGATATTTTATATTATAAAAAACTTGGATATGTTACGATGCCTAAGTTCTTATTTGGTACTGATAAGACTGGAAGAGATATGTTTAAATACGTCTTCGAAGGCTTACGTAACTCATTATTACTTGGTATTTTAACATTCGTTGTTTGTTTCTTGTTTGGACTCCTTTGGGGTGCAATTAGTGGATATTTTGGTGGTACTGTTGACCTAGTTATGGAAAGATTTACCGATATTTTATCAGGTGTTCCATGGATTGTTGTCATGACCATTGTTATTTTAAAGACAGAAAAATCTAATTTCTGGACCTTTGCTTTGGCGCTCTGTTTGACTGGGTGGATTGGTACAGCTTCTCTTACTAGAACTCAATTCTATCGATTTAGAGGTAGAGAATACGTTCTTGCTAGTAGAACTTTAGGAGCAAGCGATGCTCGACTTATTGCTAAACATATTTTGCCTAACGCAATGGGTACAATCATTACTTCAAGTGTCTTAATGATTCCTACAGTCATCTTTGAAGAAGCTACAATTTCTTATTTAGGATTAGGATTTAAAAACTTATCATCATTAGGTGTTATTTTATCTAATAACCAAAACGAACTTACTACACATCCATATCAATTAATATTCCCTGCAGTTGTAATTGCTTTAGTTATGATTGCATTTAACTTATTTGGTAATGGATTACGTGATGCAATTAATCCAAGCTTGAAAGGAGAAGAAGAATAATGGCTAATAATAAAGACGTTGTTTTATCAGTTAAAAATTTGACTGTACATTTCTCCACTGACCACGGTTATGTTCAAGCTGTTAGAGGTGTATCTTTCGATTTATATAAAGGCGAAACACTTTGTATTGTTGGTGAATCTGGTAGTGGTAAATCAGTTACATCAAAAACTATTATGGGTATTCTTGCTGCTAATGGAAGAATTATTGATGGTTCAATTATGTACGAAGGTGAAGACTTAACTAGAGTTAGTGAAGATGAATTCCATCGTATTAGAGGTCATAAGATCGGAATGATTTTCCAAGATCCTCTTTCTTCTCTTAACCCAATTGTTAGAATTGGAAAACAAATCACAGAAGCAATGCTTGTTAACTCTTCAAGAATTAAGAAACTTTATGAAGATAAGATTTCTGAAGAACTCGTTGCTTATAAAAATGTTAAAACTGAACTTCATAATGAATTAACTAAAAAGAAAGAAAGAATCAAATTCTTAAAAGTTGAACGCGAGAAGGAAATTCGTAAAGCAAAAGATTATCCAGTCATTGTTAAAAGTGGAAAAACTTATACTGAAAAAATTTCTTATAAATCTGATTTGTCTGCTTTAAAAGAAGCTTATTTAGGTAAGATTCAAAACGCAAAAACTGAAGAAGAAAAAATTGCATTAAAACAGCAATATGAACAAGAAAAGGCTGCAAAAACCGCCTCTTTTGCTGAATTTATTAAAAATGTTAAAGAAGAAAAACGTGCTAATGTCATTGAAAGTAAACAAAAAATTAAAGACATAAAAGCTAGCTTTAAAAAACAAATTGAAGAAGTCAAAAATGGTGGAACTTCATCAAAAGAACTTAAAGCTAAATATGGACCAATCATTAAAGAGAAAAAGATTGCCTACAATAAAAAATGTAAATTTGCAAAAGCTGAAATTAGAGAATATAAAGCAAAAATAAAGGCTGAATACGTTGAGGGAAAGAAAAAAGTTCTCTTAATGAATGTTTCAGATGAAGAGAAAAAAGAACTTCTCAGAGTATGTAAAGAAACTTACATTTATAAAACCAAAATTACTCGTAAAGAAGCTAAGGCTAAAGCTTTAGAAATTATGAAAGAAGTTGGTATTTCTAACCCTGAAAAGAGATATAGACAATATCCATTTGAATTCTCTGGTGGTATGAGACAAAGAATTGTTATTGCAATTGCTTTAACTGCTGACCCAGATATTCTTATTTGTGATGAACCTACAACTGCTCTTGACGTTACTATTCAAGCTCAAATCCTTGAACTTATTAATAAATTAAAGAGAGAAAGAAACCTTTCATGTATCTTTATTACTCACGATTTAGGTGTTGTTGCTAATATGGCTGATAGAGTTGCTGTTATGTATGCTGGCAAGATTGTTGAATATGGTACTGAAGAAGACATTTTCTATAATCCAAAGCATCCATATACTTGGGCACTTTTATCATCTATTCCAGATATTAACTCTAAAGAGAAACTTGAAGCAATTCCAGGAACTCCACCAAATATGATTTATCCACCTGTTGGAGATGCCTTTGCTTTAAGAAGCAAATATGCTTTGGCAATTGACTTTAAAAAGGAACCTCCTTTCTTTAAAGTTAGTGATACTCATTATGCTGCTACTTGGCTTCTTGATCCTCGTGCACCAAAAGTGGAAATGCCTGCAATTGTTAAGACTCGTATTGAGAACTCTTTAAAAAATGCTAAAAAGGAGGTCAATGAATAATGCGTAAAGTAAGTTTTAGACAAGAACTTGTCGATAACAACATTGAACTTTCTGTTAGACATTTAAAACAGTTCTTTAAATTTGGTCACGGAAAAAGTGCTTTTAAAACTAAGGCTGTTCATGATGTTTCTTTTGATATTAAAAAAGGTGAATGTTTTGGTTTAGTTGGTGAATCTGGATGTGGTAAAACTACAACCGGTCGTAGCTTAATTAGACTTTATAACATTACTTCTGGAAGTGTTTATTTTGAAGGTCAGAGAGTAAGCGCTGGGTCTAGATGGAACGTAAAAGAAATTAAATGGTCAAGAATTCGTAGTAAAAAACAAATTAAGAGTTTAAAGAAAGATAGAAGATCTGATATTGAAAATGTTGCTGTAGATAAGGACATTATCGATTCAATCAAAAAACTTGATACAGAGAACTTTGAAATTGATAAAAAAATCTCCGATTTAAAAGGAATTCGTAAAGAAAGACTCGAACAAGCTTCAAATATTAATGATGAAGAAACTCGTGAATTAAAAATTAAAGAAATTGAAAATGAATATTTAAGTGAACTTATTCCTTCTAAAGAAAAATATAAAGATAATAAGAAAAAAATTAGAGAACTTAATAAAATCAAACATAAACAACTTTTGAAATACTTTGGTGGTATTAGCAAAGAACAACAAGCTGAAGTTAAAAAGATTTATAAAGATTATTCTGTAAAAATCTCAGAAGTTAGAAATAGTCTTTCAAAAGTTGTTAAAGAACAAAAAGAAGCTATTGCTCAAATTAAATATGATAATCGCCATGTTGATAAAAAACTCATGAGTAAGATGCAGATGATCTTCCAAGATCCTGTTGATTCTCTTGATCCAAGAATGACTGTTCAAGACATTATTGAAGAAGGTTTACATATTCAAGGACAATACAATAAGTATAAAAATTCACAAAAAGTGAAAGAAGTTTTAATTAAAGTTGGACTTCTTCCTGAATATGCTTCTCGTTACCCACACGAATTCTCTGGTGGTCAAAGACAACGTATCGGAATTGCTCGTGCACTTGTTATGAATCCTAGATTCTTAATTTGTGATGAACCTATTTCTGCATTAGACGTTTCTATTCGTGCTCAAATTATTAATTTGCTTAATGATTTAAAAGAAGAAATGGGATTAACCATTATGTTTATTGCTCACGACTTGTCTGTTGTTAAATATTTCTGCGATCGTATTGCAGTTATGTATTATGGTGAAATTGTTGAACTTGCTAGTAGTGATGAATTATTTAAACATCCATTACATCCATATACCCATGCTCTTCTTTCAGCTATTCCAAAACCTGATCCATTAAGTGAGAAGAAGAGAAAAAGATATATTTATGATCCTAATGTGGAACATGATTATTCAAAAGAAGCTCCAAAACTTACTGAAATTGTTCCAGGACACTTTGTATTAGCAAATTCTACTGAACTTAAAAAATATAAAGAACAAATTAAAAAATAAGAGGAATTATAATTCCTCTTTTTTATTACGCTTTTTAATAATTATTAGTCCAATTCCAACTAGTGAAATTGTACTTAACAATATTGATGTAGTTTGTAAACTTCCAAAACAACCTCTATTGACTGGTCTTGAACCATTTAATAAATATTGTATGTTAAGTGCTCCAAATCCATAGATTGGGTCCCACCCTGATTTTCCAACATCAATACATGATTTTATTAAATCGCTTTTAAATTGATTTGGTGTACCAAGAGGATATTTTTCTTTCCAAAGAAGTGCAGCAGCCGAAACTATTGGAGCAGAAAATGATGTACCTTGTGTTTGGCAATATGTTGATACACCTGCATCTCTTGGGCCTTGAAAATCAGTTGTTACTACGTAACCAGGAGCACATACATCTACTGAAACGTCATCAGTTGGTAAAGATGATGAATCATTATAGTTAGAAAATACTGCTGCCTCTTTATTTGAATAAGGTTTAAAAGCACCAACTCCAATGACGTGTTTATTTGCAGCAGGGTAACATTTAACGGATGTTTTTTCATTTCCTGCTGATGCAACAATAATTACATTATGTTCATAAGCATAATTGATAGATGGTTGAAATTCTTTATCGGCGTTTTCAAAATAATCTTTATTTTTAACATTATGTACTTCACCAGTGTATCCGTTAACATAAGGTTCAGCATATGTCCCTAAGGAAATATTTATTACATCTGCTCCATTATCTGTAGCATACTTGATTGCTTCATGAACACTAACATTATACATATCAACTTTAATAGCAAGAATGTTTGCTTCCGGAGCAATGCCGACAATACCTTCGTTATTCATTTTTGCAGCAATTACTCCTGCAGTATTTGTGCCATGTGAGACATACTTGTCTTTATCAAAATCATGAGTCAAATATTCAAGCCCAGCATGGACAACCGCTTTCATTGGATTTGATGGATTTCTTGTAATATATGCGGAATTTGCAAGGATTTTTCCTTGTAAATCAGGATGATTGATATCAATTCCTGAATCAATTATAGCTACAGTTGTTCCTGCTCCTAAATGGGTATTCCAAACCACTTCTAGAGCTCCGACATAACCTAGGGCAATATTTTGATATATATATGATTCGCCGACTTTGATTTTGCTCTCGCCCGTATAAAAAGGATCACTAGGCGAATAAGCCTTTGCTTCTTCATAATGAGTTACAAAAGTAAAGCTAGCAGTTAATCCAATTGCTAACAATGGTATCAATGTAATCAAAGCGGCTTTTCTCTTCATAATTTTATAACATTATACCATTATTCATTTTTTATTCAGTAATAATGTTAGATATATTAGTTTGTTGTAATAATTATTACATTTGGTATAATAAACAGCACATATGAAAAAAAGATTTGTCTTATTTTTACTTCCTTTATTGGTTATTTCAATGTTTGTGAGTGGATGCGATTCAAATAATTCTAACTCTCCAACATCCTTTGATTTTTCTTTAAATGTTGAAAGTAAGACGATGAAAATAGATACTGATTTTCAAATAGTTCCTATTTTTAATGTTAAAAATCTTAAAAAGGAATATCAGAAATTAACATGGACCTCATCAAGAAAAAGTTATGTTTCCGTTGATGATAATGGTCTTTTACACGCACTTAAATTAACTTCTACACCTGTTACAATTACTGCAACATCGGAAATCACACAAAAAAGTGTAAAATGTTCAATTTATGTAGTTAATGAGTTAATTGTTCCAACTAGTATTTCTCTTTCTGAGAATGAAATGTATTTAGAACCAGGTAAAAGCAAGAAACTATCAATATCATATGAGCCTTCCTCATCTACTGTTAAGGATGTGACTTGGATTTCTTCCAACCCAGCAGTTGTTGGAATTGAAAATGATACTATTACAATTAATGAAAATGCTACTGACCAAGATGTTGTGGTTACTGCTATTTCCAATGGAAATAGTAATGTTTATGATACTTGTTTAGTGCATATTGCTCACTCGATTGTTCATGTAACTTCGTTTAATCTTAATTATTCTGAAACTACAATGATTATTGAAGATGCTCTACAATTAACTGCAAATTTTTATCCAGCGAATGCAATTGATATTGAAAAGAAGGTCAGTTGGACTTCTTCTAACAACAAGATTCTTACTGTTGATGAAAACGGATTGGTTACAGCTAAATCTATAGGTAGTGCACAGATTGTTGCTAAATCTATGACTTTAGGAACAATTTGTAAATGTGACATAACAGTTGAAGAAAAACCAATATATCCAACTTCTATCTCTTTAACTGAAAAAGATATTTCTTTAATGATTGGAAGAAATCATCAATTTGAAGTTACATATACTCCTAATGATTGTAATGCAGGAAAAGGCATTGTTTGGACTTCTTCAAATGAATCTGTTGGTACAATTTCTGAAAGTGGAATGTTTGTTATCAATCCTAATGCAAAAGCAGGACAAGTTACTAAAATTTCAGTTAAATCTACTTACAATCCTTCATTTACTTCTGAGTGTATTGTCACAATTACTGAAGAATATAAAGCAAAATGGACTATTATTTTCTATATTTGTGGTTCTAACTTAGAAAGTCAAAATAGTTTAGCAACAACAGATATTAAAGAAATCCTTTCAGTCGATAGACAACCTGATGATGTTAATATTCTTATTCAAACTGGTGGTGCAAAATCTTGGAATTCTAAATATGGAATTTCTGCTTCTTACACAGGAAGATATCATGTAGAAAACAAATCTCTAGTTCTTGATGAACAACTTCCAAAAGCTAATTTTGGTTCATCTAACACGCTTCAAGAATGCTTAGAGTGGGGTATTAATAAATATCCTGCTGAAAAAACCGGATTAATTTTATGGAACCACGGTGGCGGAATGGATGGCGTTTGTTATGATGAAAATTATAGGGATGATTGCTTATATCATAATGAAATTAAAGTTGCTTTGGAGGAAGCCTTCGAAAATACTGGTAGATCAAGTCAAGATAGACTTGAATTTATAGGATACGATGCTTGCTTAATGGCTCTCCAAGATAGTGAAGAATATATTTCTCAATTTTGTAATTATTTTGTCTCTAGTCAAGAAGTTGAATCTGGATATGGATGGGATTATGATACTTGGCTTGATGATTTGTATGCTAAAAAACCAACGCTTGATATATTAAAAGCTATTGTTGATGGCTTTATTAAAGAGAATGATAAATATTATTCAAATGATCAAACTTTATCTGTCATCAATAGCAATACTTTTGAGTCATATAGGAATGCCTTTGAAACCTATGCTGAACAATTAAATAATAAATTGACTGATTATGATATAAGTAGAGACACTTTCACAAAATTTGTTTCTCAAAATATAAAGTCCTATGCTGGTGATGATGCACGTTATTATGGCTCCTTAGATGTTGTTGATTTTATAAATCAAGTTGAAACAAATTCCTTATTTTCAGTAGGTGGAAATTATGCCTCTGATGTAATGGATGCATTTAAAAATTTAGTTGTATATGAAAATCATGGAAAAGCCGCAGGAAATAGCAACGGATTAAATTTGTTTTTCCCATGGTCTAATAATACTTGTGGATATAGAACTACTAATTTCACTAAATGGAAATCATTATGTAAAACATTTGGTTATGCGTAGAATCTAGTTTTCTTTGATTTGATTTTTTTCACTATACTTAACTAATAAATATGATCCAATTGCACAGATAAAGATAAGGACGATACCAATCGGTATCTCTATTTTCATATTAAGATAGCCTTGTCCTCCATTAGACCATAATTTGTAATAATTCCAAATTTGATTATTAATAAATAAAGAAATAATACTTCCAATAATAAATCCAAGAATTCCGTAGAACGTAATGTCGTGATGTTTAGTAAGTAACTTATTCATAATTTTGCTTACTACAATAAAACCTCCTACGACACCGATAGCAAAACAAGCTAACATTCCAATTTGTTGACCAAATAGAGACCAATTTCCATGTATACATTGCTTTGCAACACTAACAGTTGATTCGATTAGTGGAGCATAAAAACCAAGTAGAACAAGAATCATTCCTCCTGAAACCCCTGGTACCACTAGGGCGATTGAAGCTACAAAACCAACTGGAATTAAAATAAGATAAAACCACCAATTTGGATTTGCAAATTGAGCAGATACATCAGCTTTTGCTAAGACTGATCCGACTCCAAGAGCAACAACAATCAAAAACGTAATAATAAAGGTAATGATATGATTTTTGGATGGTTTAACATTTTTTACTTCTGAATTTATTTTCGGAATAGATCCAATAATAAAACCAGCAAAAATACAAATAAGTCCAAATAAAAATTTTTCTAAACATTTATCTACAAGAATTATTGTAGGTATTAATCCAATTATTAATCCAATTATAACTGGAAGAAGTATAATGATGCTCTCTTTAAATTTTTTAAAAATATTACTTACAGCACTTATTATTTTTTGATAAACATTAAAAATAACTGCAATAGTTCCTCCGCTGACTCCAGGAATTGCACTTCCTACTCCGATAGCTATTCCTGATAATAAAGTTTTAAACCAAGTTTTCTTTTTCATACGAATAGAGTATATCAATTTTGTTTTAAATAACAAAAAGATTTTCTCCAACTATGCTTGTTAGTGTATACTTATTTCATGAAATTAATCGTTGGTTTAGGTAATCCAGGAAGTAAATATGAACACACAAGGCACAATATGGGCTTTGATGTAATAGATTTATTTAGTGATTTGTCAAAAATAGATATAGACAAAGAAACTTTTAAAGGAGTTCTTGGTCGAGGAAAAGTTTTTGATGAAGATGTTATTTTATTAAAACCTTTAACATTTATGAACCTCTCTGGTGAAAGCGTTCAACTTGTAGTTAATTACTTTAAAATTCCAATTGAAGATGTATTGGTTATTTATGATGATATGGCACTTGCTCCAGGAACGATTAGACTTAGAAGTAATGGCTCCAGTGGTGGACATAAAGGCATGCAAAACATCATTGAGAAATTACATACTGAAAATGTCAAAAGGATTAGAATTGGAATTGGTGAACCAACTTTCGATACGATTGACTTTGTATTAACAAAGCCAAATAAAGAAGAAAAGCCTTTGATTGATGAGGCAATTGTGAGAGCAACAGAAGCAATTAAAGTTTACTTGAATAAGAACTTTGAAACTGCGATGTCTCAATATAATTAGGAGGAATTACGAATCTATTTGATTTATTAAAAAAGTCATCAGCTATACCCCCATTCCTTGCTAAGAGCGGGCTTTTTGTCGTTGACGATTATATTGGAGTATCTCTATTAGTATCAACCGCTTTTAAAGAAGAAAAACATCCTTATTTATTGGTAACATCGAACTTATATAAAGCGCAGAAAATCTTTTCACTTTTAAAAACATTATTGCCTAATGAAAAAATTCATTTATTTCCTAATGATGAATTAATAAGAGCCGAAAATTTATCTGCCAATAAAGAAATGGCAGCTAATAGAATATTTGTTCTAAATGAAATCCTTAATAATAATGTGGATATAGTGGTTACTAATTTATGTGGTTTTATTCGTTATCTTCCTAGTCAGGAAAGATTTAAAAATAGTATTTTAAAACTTGAAGTAGGCAAATCCTATAATTTACAAGAATTAAAAAAAACTTTAGTCCAAAGTGGATACACAAAAGTTAATAAGATTGATCAAACTCTTCAATTTGCTTCAAGAGGTGACATATTAGATATTTTCTCTGTTAATTTTGATGATCCAATTAGAATAGAGTTTTTCGGTGATGAAATTGAATCAATTAAATATTTTGATATAGCAAGTCAAACCAGTAAAAATAATCAGTTAAAGAAAATAACAATATTACCAGCAAATGACTTTCTATATGATAAATCAGACTTTAAAATTGCAAACGAAAGAATTCATGCACAATTAGAAAAAGATAAACAAGTAATTTCACCAGCTTTGTTTGATAATTTGCTTGCTTTAACTGACTGTGATTTATCTGATTTATACCAATATAATTACAACAATGTTTTATATAGATATTATTCATTTGTTTGTGATGATACTGAAACTTTAAGTAATTATGTAAAAGGATTTACAACCGTTTTTGTTGATGAACCATCACTTAATAAAAGTTATGAATTAATTTCAAAAGAAGAAGCATCTTATTTATCTGAAATGGTTGAAAATGGTAGGTCAATTTCTCACCTTTCATTGTTTAAAAATTTTAATAGAATCGCTCTTGATAAATCAGAGTTAGTTCATACACAAATTTTCAAAAATGACAGCAAATCCCACATATTTAATGTAAAAAACGTACCTTTTCAAGCAACCAAAGATATTGATGCTCTTCAAATTATTCAGTCATATATTACTAGTGGATATAAGTTAAATATTTCGTTAAGTAGTAAGTCACAATTGAACACTTTACTAGAACTTTTTAACTCAAATAATTTTTACTATGAAATGGTGAAACCACTTGAGCTTGCTAAGAAAAATCCAATTGGTTTATCAATCTATGACTTACCATGTGGATTTGATTTAGAAGATAGCAAAACTGTCTTCTTAACAAGCAAAGAATTGTTCAATGAAAAAGTAAGAGTTTCTCATTATCATAGCCACTTTAAAGAAGCGACGATTATTAATAGTTATGAAGACTTAACTCCTGGAGATTATATTGTTCATGAATTCCAAGGTATTGGTCAATTTATAGAACTTCAAACTATGAAAACTGATAATGGACATCAAGATTATTTAAAACTTGCATACGCTGGTGGAGAAATCTTATATGTCCCTGTAACACAGTTTCATTTGATTAAAAAATATGTCGGCAAAGAAGGTGCAAAACCTAGACTTACAAAGTTACATTCGAAAGATTGGGAAAAAACAAAAGAACGAATTAAAACAAAAATACATGATTTGGCAGAAAGGCTTTTTAACTTATACGTTGAAAGAAGTAAAGCTGAAGGTTTTGCATTTGCAAAAGATGATGAATTTTCTGAAGAATTTGAATCTAAATTTGAACATCCATTAACGGCTGATCAAAAGAAAGCTATTTCTGAAATTAAAAAAGATATGGAGTCTAATCGACCAATGGATAGACTTCTTTGCGGTGATGTAGGATTTGGAAAAACTGAAGTTGCTTTCCAAGCTGCATTTAAAGCAATAAATAGTGGTAAGCAAGCAGCAATTTTATGTCCTACAACATTATTAGCGAGACAACATTTTGATGTAGCAGTTAAAAGATTTGCACCTTTTGATATTAAGGTAGCTTTATTTTCTAGATTTGTCAGTGATGCAAAGCAAAAAGAATATATTAAGGATATAAAAGAAGGAAAAATACATTTAATTATTGGTACTCATCGACTTCTGTCTAAGGATATTGAATTTAAAGACTTAGGCTTACTTATTGTTGATGAAGAACAAAGATTTGGTGTTGAACAAAAAGAAAGAATAAAAGAACTTAAAAATAATATTGATGTTTTAACTTTAACAGCAACTCCTATTCCAAGAACTCTTCAAATATCTCTATTAGGAGTTAGATCTTTATCACAAATAAATACAGCACCAGTTGATAGAATGCCTATTCAAACTTACGTTACTCCATATAACTTTGACATTTTAAAAGAACTTATGGAAAGAGAACTTGGAAGAGATGGACAAATTTTCTACCTTCATAACAACACAGAAAGTATTTATTACGTTGCTGAAAAAATTAAAAAAGCCTTACCAGATGTTACTGTTGAAGTTGTTCATGGAAAAATGAATAAATCAACTATTGAAGATGTAATGATGCGTTTTTATGCTGGAGATGTTCAAATTTTGGTTTGTACATCAATCGTCGAAAATGGAATTGATGTTCCTAACGCTAATATGATTATTGTTGAAGATAGTGATCATTATGGTCTTGCTCAGTTATATCAAATTAAAGGTAGAGTTGGGCGTGGAGACCGTATCGCGTATGCTTATTTAACATATAATGGAAATAAAATTCTTAAAGAAGATGCTTCAAAAAGACTAAAAGCACTTCAAGATTTTACTGCTTTAGGTAGTGGATATCGAATCGCACAAAGAGATTTGATGATTAGAGGTGCTGGAGACATTTTAGGTCCTGAGCAAGCTGGATTTATTGATTCGATTGGACTTGATATGTACATAAAATTGCTTAATGAAGCAGTACAAGAAAAAGTTGAAGGTAAAGAACATGTTGATCCAACTTATCATCCTAATATTACGATAAAAATGGATGCATATATTCCTAAGGAATATGCAAATGATAAGGATAAATTAGAACTCTATCAAAACATAGTAAATTGTTCTAATAGTGATTCATTACTTCAATATAAAAACACCACAAGAGATATATATGGAAAGCTTCCTAACGAAACAGAACTACTGTTTGTTAAAAGACATATTCAATTACTAATTGAAGAAATAGGCACTTCTGTTTTAAAAGAATTTCCAAAATTTGTTGAAATATATTTAGGAGAGAACTTTATCAATATAAAAGGAATTGGCAACATTTTATTTGAAGCTATGATTCCATATTTATCTTTAATTAAAATTAGTTATGTTAATCATAAATTTAAGATAGTAGTGACTAAATCTCAAGATTGGATAAACGACCTTCTTAATATATTAAAAGCATTAAAATCAATATTAGATAGTAATATAATAGTTAACAACGCATGAGACATTTATCATTAGACAAAACAAAGAAATATTTATTAGCGTGTTCATTTGGACCTGATTCCATGGCATTGTTCTTTTTACTACTTAAAGAAAAGTATGATTTTGAAGTCGCGATTGTTAATTATCATTTAAGAAAAGAAAGCGATGATGAAGTAGAAAATTTAAAGAATTTTTGTCATCAAAATAATAAGATAATTCATGTCTTAGATGTTAAAGAAAAAATCACTTCAAATATCGAAGAAAAATGTCGAGAAATTAGATACAATTTTTTTGCTTCAATTTGTAATAAAAATAAACTTAGTGGTGTTATTGTTGCTCATCATCAAGATGATTCAATAGAAACGTATTTTTTGCAAAAACAACGTCAAATCCTGCCTATTTTTTATGGATTACAAGAAAAAACTACAATTTTAGGTATTGATATTTATCGTCCATTACTTGCTTACACAAAAACTGATTTAGCAAAAATTTGTACTGAAAATTCTATTCCTTTTTCTATTGATAAATCTAACTTATCTGACAAGTATTTAAGAAACAAAATTCGTCATACAATTATTGATAAATTAGACGAAAAAGAAAGAAGAAAAATTTTAGGTAAAATCAAACTAGAAAATAAGAAACTTTCTTCTATTTTGTCTTCAATTGATTTGTCAAAAGTTGGAAAGGTTAGCTATTTGCTTTCTTTAAAGGGCGTTTCTTTCAATTATGCGATTAATTTCTTCTTAAGTAATAACGGAATTCGTTCAAATATTGGGAAAAAACAATGTGAAGAAGTTCGAAAGATTTTGTTAAGCGATAAACCAAACATTACATTTAAGATAAATAAAGATATTACTTTAGTAAAAGAATATGATCAGATTAAAGTTAGTAATGAAAAAATTAATTATTCATATTACATAAAAGAGCCGATTGAACTTGATACTGACTACTTTTATATTAATTTAAAAAGTTTTGATAAAATTGCGATCAATCTTGATCAATACCCTTTGACCATTCGTAATATAGACAAAAATGATACTTATCTAATTAAAGATTATCTAGTAAGTGCTAGAAGATTAATGATTGATTGGAAAATGCCAGTTTCATTGAGGAACATGTGGCCTGTTATTGTTAATAACAATAACCAAGTAATTTATATTCCTAGATATCAATCATCTTACATACGAAAAAAGAATGAATGTTTTTATGTGAAAACAAATTAATTGTTTTTTACATAAGCATTTTCTTTGCTTAAAAGTGTTATTGCCCTTATAATAAATACAAATCTTTTGATTTGCGTTATTAATAGTTAGTTGTAAAAGGAGGACGTTATATGAACGAAGAAAATAGACCTCAAATGCCTAGACCAAAAAAAGGCGTATCAGTTGGATTTGTTATTTCATTAGTCTTAGTTGTTGGACTAATTACAATTTTCATTTGGAGAATTTTTGGTAATAAAGATAGATCAACCCATATTACAACCAGTGGATTTATTCAAAGCTTATATGAAGACAAAATCGAAACAGTTACTATAGCTCATTATGCTGGAAGCGAAAGAGTTGTAATTACTGGCGATGCAAGAAATTTATTAGATGATTCAATTAAATATCAATATACATATATTACTGATAATGCAAACTATCAATCTGTTGTATATGAAATTGATGGAGAAGAATTTACTATTTGTGAACTTCTTAATAAAAAACTCGATGAAGCAAAAATAGAATATGTTGATTTATATCAAACCACTTGGTGGGATAACTGGGGACCAACAATTATCATATTGCTCGTTTCAACAGCATTATGTATTTTCTTATTCTCACGTTTAACTCACTCAGTAGGTGGTGCAAACAAACAAGCAATGGACTTTGGAAAATCACGTGCACGTCGTGTGCTTGATTCTAAAGTCAGATTTAAAGATGTTGCTGGATGTGATGAAGAAAAAGCAGAAATGATGGAACTTGTGGAATATTTAAAAGATCCACAAAAGTTTACTCGTTTTGGTGCAAAATTACCTAAAGGTGTCCTACTAGTAGGACATCCTGGTACTGGTAAAACATTACTCGCTAAAGCAGTTGCTGGTGAAGCAGGTGTTCCATTCTTCTCGATTTCTGGTTCCGACTTCGTCGAAATGTTTGTTGGTGTTGGTGCTGGAAGAGTTAGAGATATGTTTGCTAATGCAAAAAAGAATGCACCTTGCTTAGTATTTATTGATGAAATTGATGCTGTCGGTAGACAAAGAGGCGCTGGCTTAGGCGGTGGTAATGATGAAAGAGAACAAACTCTTAACCAATTACTTGTTGAAATGGATGGCTTCTCAGATAACTCTGGAATTATCGTTATTGCTGCTACTAACAGAGACGATGTTCTTGATCCAGCTTTATTAAGAGCAGGACGTTTTGATAGAAAGATTACTGTTTCTTTACCAGATAAAGAAGGTAGAAAAGCAATATTCTTAGTACATTCAAGAAACAAGAAGCTTGCACCTGAAGTTAATTTTGATGCAATTGCTGAAAGAACTGTTGGATTCTCTGGTGCCGATATTGAAAATATTATGAATGAAGCTGCTATTTTAGCTGTTCGTTCAAATAAGCCTTGCATTGGCATGGATGAAATTGATGAAGCAATTGATAGAAGAGTTGCTGGTCCAGCAAAATCTTCTCACTCAATGAATAAGCATGAAAGAGATATCGTTGCACACCACGAAGCAGGTCATGCTATTGTAGGTTTAAAACTTGAACATAGTGATAAAGTTCAAAAAATTACTATTATTCCTAGAGGAAATACAGGCGGACACGTCCGTATGACTCCAGAAGAAGATAGATTCTTATTAACTAAAAAAGAATTAGAAGCACGTATTGTTGGCTATTTAGGTGGTCGATCATCTGAAGAAGTTTTCTTTGATGATATTTCAAGCGGTGCTCAAAATGATATTGAAATGGCTACTCGTATTGCACGTATGATGGTTACGGAACTTGGTATGTCATCACTTGGACCAATTCAATATGAAAGAGATACAGGAAGCGTCTTCTTAGGAAGAGATTATACTTCTAGCCAAAAGAATTTTTCATTGGCTACAGCAGAACAAATTGATAGCGAAGTTAAGAAAATCATTGATGATGCTCATAAACTTGCTGTTAGTATTATTAAGAAACATAAGGATGAAGTTGATTTGATTGCTAAGACACTTCTTAAGTATGAACAAATTACTGCAGAAGAAATTGACTATTTATTAAAAAATGGACATCTTCAAAGAGAAGAGGCTAAAGTTCAAATGATGAACGAAGAAACTAAAAAGCCCGAAGAAATAAAAATCGAAGAAACTCCTCAAGTTAAAAAGGTAGTTAAAAAGACTCCTAGTAAGACAACAAAAAAGAGTGAAGGGAAGAAAGTTGAATAGACTTTCTCTTTTCTTATATGTTCAATATTGGAAATATACAAATTAACGGTCGTGTAGCTCTTGCTCCAATGGCTGGATATACTTCATTAGGATATCGAAATTTTATGAATCCTTTTGGTGTTTCTTTTTGTTTTACTGAGATGGTTAGTGATATGGGACTTATATATGAAAATAAAGAAACTTTGTCATATATAAAATTTCCAAAATCAAATGTTCCAACAGCTATACAATTATTTGGTTCAGAGCCAAAAAACCTAGCAAAAGCTCTATTAATTTGTGAAAATTTAAATCCGAATGTTGATTTTTATAATGTAAATATGGCCTGCCCAGTTAACAAAGTAACTAAGAGTGGAGCAGGTAGTGCTTTAATGAAAAATCCTAAAAAATGTGGAGAAATAATTAGGGCTCTCAAAGAAGTTACAAATAAACCAATTACTGCCAAAATTAGATTAGGCTGGGATAGCAGATCTATTAACTATTTGGAAGTTATTAAAGAGATGGAAAAAGCAGGAGTTGATATGATTGCAATTCATGCTAGAACTACTAAAGAACTATATACTGGAACTCCACATTTTGAATTACTTAAAGATTTAAGAAAATCAATGACATGTCCACTTGTTATTTCTGGTAATATTTTTACTCCAGAAGATGCTATAAATGCGATGAAAATAACTGGAGCAGATGCAGTTATGGTTGCAAGAGGTGGAGTTGGTAATCCTTATTTAATTACTAATATAAATAATATATTAGAAGATAAAGAGATATACTCTCCTTCTTTATTGGAGCAAGCTGATTATTGTAAAAAACTTGCTTCTAATTTAATCGAAGAAAAAGATGAAGATTTAGCAATGAAAATATTTCGCTCAATGTCAGGGCATTTCTTCACTTCATTTCCAAATAGTAAAAAAGTACGTTGTAGGTTAGCAAGCGAAGTCGTCACATATAAACAATTAAATCAAATTATTGATGAGTATGTTGATGAGATAAAAGAGAAAATTGATTTTTGACTACAAGTAAGTCAAAAGTTCATATATACTATTAACCGTTGGAGGTTTTATCTATGGATAACATTCAAAATTTAAATGATCAAGAAGTAAACAGAAGAGAAAAACTAGAAAAGTATTCTAAAACTTTTCATGTTGATCCTTTTGGAAAGAAATTTAAAGTTACTTCAAACAGTGATGAAATTAGAAGGCTTTATTCTAAAAAAAGTAATAATGCTTTAGAAAGACTTAAACCTTATGTTTCTGTTGCTGGAAGAATTAAAGCTCTTCGTAAAATGGGAAAAGCTTCATTTATGAATATCCAAGATAAATATGGCAATGTCCAAGTTTATATGGGAATTGATGTCGTAGGCAAAAAAGCATACGAATTATTTAAACTCGCAGATATTGGTGATGTTGTAGGAATTTATGGAAGAGTAATGAAAACAAGAAGTGGTGAACTTACTATTCGTGCTGAAAAATATACTCATTTAACAAAATGCTTACATCCACTTCCAGAAAAATTCCACGGCTTAGTTGATATTGAAGAAAGAAGTAGAAAAAGATATTTAGATTTAATTATGAACGATGAAGCACGTAAAGTTGCTTTCGCTCGTCCAAAATTAATTCGTTCTATTCAATCTTATTTAGATAATCAAGGATATGTAGAAGTTGAAACCGCTGTCCTTTCTCCTATTTTAGGTGGAGCAAATGCTAGACCATTTGTCGCTCATATGAACGCACTTGATAAAGACTTCTATTTAAGAATTGCTACAGAACTTAATCTCAAAAGATTACTTGTTGGTGGCATGGAAAAAGTTTATGAAATTGGCCGTCTATTTAGAAATGAAGGAATGGATGCATCTCATAACCCTGAATTTACAACTATTGAAGCATATGAAGCCTATTCTGATTTACAAGGAATGAGAAAACTTGCTGAAGGAATGATTAGAAAAGCTGCTAAAGATGTAACTGGCAGTGATATTGTTACTTATCAAGATAAAGTTATTAATTTCCATAAACCATTTAGATGGGTTTCAATGGCTGATTTAATTAAAGAAAAAACAGGTGTTGATTTTAGAAATATTTATGATTTTGCTGAGGCTAAAAAATTAGCTGACAAACACGGTATTAAATTAGAAAAACACAAGAATACTGTTGGTCATGTTATGAATGAATTTTTTGAAGTTTTCTGTGAGTCAGAATTAATTCAACCAACATTTGTTTATAGCTATCCAATTGAAGTCTCACCATTAACAAAAAAAGGAAAAGACCCAAGATTTACTGAGAGATTTGAACTTTTTGTCAATGGAAGAGAACTTGCAAATGCTTACACAGAACTCAATGATCCAATTGATCAAAAGGAAAGATTCTTGGCTCAGCTTAAAGCTAAAGAATTAGGTGATGAAGAAGCCAACGAAATGGATTATGACTTCTTAGAAGCACTTGAATATGGAATGCCACCAGCTGGTGGAATTGGCATGGGAATTGATCGTCTCGTAATGCTTCTTACAAACCAAGATAACATTCGAGAAGTCATCCTCTTCCCAATGATGAAAGATAAAGCTAATTAGTGAGGACAATTAATGGGTTTATCTAGAGTTGAAAAATATAAAGAATACCGCAAATCAATTCTTTCTTCCGAAGACTCTGTTTTAAAAACCCCAATTGACACTAATTTGAACATTACAAACACAGAGCCACTTGCTTCAGAAGAAACTGAAGAAGCGGCTTTTATTAATAAAATAATTAGAAAAAAGAGACTGACCTTTATTTTATTTTTTATTCCAATATTGGCCATGTTAATTTTATTAATTATTTTTGGTATCAAATATTTTTAAGGAGACTACATCATGAAAAAAGTAGCTATCGCAATTGATGGTCCAGCAGCTGCTGGCAAAAGTACAGTAGCAAAACTTATTGCTAAACAAATGGGTTATACCTATATCGATACTGGCGCAATGTATAGAGCATATACATGGTATTGTATGGAAAAGGGAGTTGATTGTACAAATCACGATGCCTGTGTTCCATTTGTTAATGAAGTTAATATTGTTTTAAAACCAAATAACGTTGTTTTATGTAATGGAATTGATGTTACAAAACAAATTAGAGAAACTAGAGTATCTGCTAATGTTAGTTATATTGCTTCTTATAAAGAAGTTAGATTATTTTTAGTAGATCAACAAAGAAAAATGGCTGAAAACGATTCAGTTGTTATGGATGGAAGAGATATTGGCACATATGTTTTACCTAATGCAGAAGTAAAAATATTTCAAATTGCTTCAGTCGAAACTAGAGCAAAACGTCGTTACGATGAAAATATGGAAAAAGGCATTCTATGTACATTAGCTGAAATTGAAGAAGATGTTAGAAAAAGAGATTATATAGATTCACATCGTGAATTTGCTCCATTAAAGAAAGCAAATGATGCGATTGAATTAGATACTTCATATATGAACGTTGAAGAAGTAGTTAACGCAATTATTAAAATAATTAATGGAAAAATAGGAAAATAAGATGAGTAAAAAAGTCGTTGCAATTGTTGGAAGTCCAAACGTTGGTAAATCAACGATTTTTAATCGTCTTTTAGGTGATCGAAGAGCAATAGTTGATGATGAACGTGGATTAACTAGAGATCGATTATATGCAAATGGATCTTGGCTTGGCAAAGACTTTGTCTTAATTGATACAGGTGGAATTGAACTTGAAGATAAACCTTTCCAAGAACAAATTCGTATTCAAACAAATATTGCAATTGATGAAGCTGATATCATTGTTTTTGTTACTGATGTTAGACTTGGAGTAAGCAAAGATGACGAACTTGTTGCTAGAATTTTAAAGAAAAGTAAAAAACCAGTTATTCTTGCTGTAAATAAAGTTGATGACAAAACATTTTTACAAAACATATATGAATTTTATTCATTAGGACTTGGTGATCCTATTGCTGTTAGCGGAGTTCATGGAGTAGGTATTGGAGAAATACTTGAAAAAATTATTTCTAATATTGAGACAGGAAAAGAAGAAGATAGTGATGAAGAAACTATTACATTTTCTCTTGTTGGAAGACCAAATGTAGGTAAATCAAGCTTAACAAATGCAATTTTAAATCAAGAGAGAGTTATTGTTTCTGATACAGCAGGGACTACTAGAGATTCTATAGATACTAACTTTGTTAGAGACGGTAAAAAATACTGTGTTATTGATACAGCTGGTCTTAAAAAACGTGGAAAAATTTATGAAGCAATTGATAAATATTCTGCAATTAGAGCTCTTAAAGCAATTGAACGAAGTGAAATTGTTTTATTAACTATTGATGGAAATGCAGGAATAGTTGAACAAGATAAACACGTTATTGAATATGCTGTTTCACTTAATAAAGCAATTATTATCGTAGTTAATAAATGGGACCTAATTGATAAAGAAACAAATACAATGGCTTCTTTTACAAAAGAAATTAGGAAAGAATATAAGTTCTTAGAATACGCTCCAGTTGTTTATTTAAGTGCTTTAACTAAGAAAAGAATACAAACATTGTTTGAGGCCTTAGATATGGTTCATGTAGCATATCACACAAGAATTAAAACTTCTTTACTTAATCAAGTAATGGAAGAAGCTCAAATTATGAACCAAGCTCCAGACTTTAATGGTGGAAGACTTAAAATTTATTATGCAAACCAGGTTTCAAGTGCACCTCCACACATAGTGTTGGTTGTAAATAATACTGATTATATGCACTTTTCTTATGAGCGATATTTAGAGAATAGATTACGTGAAACTTTTAATTTTAATGGCACCCCAATAAAGATTTCTTTAAAAAATCATAGTAAAAAAGAAAAGTAGTAATAAAATAGTAGTGTAGGAGTTTAGAACAATGGAAAAGCTAAATAAGAACGAAATCATTGAATTGGTTGCCGAAAAAGCTCACTTATCTCATGTAGATGCAAAAGCAGCTATTGACGCGACGTTTGACCTCATTACAGATTCCTTACTTAAAGGAGAAAGTGTTAACATCAAGAATTTCTGTGTATTTGAATCCAAGATGAAAGCCGGAAGAAAAGGCACACACCCTAAGAAACATACAATAATAGAAATTAAACCAAAGAGAACAGTGGTTCTCCACTTATCAAAAGAGTTTAAAGCTAAATTAAACAAATAAAAAAAGATAAAGCCAAGTTTGAATTACTTGGTTTTTATTTTGCCTATTAATATAATTTGATTATGTCTGTTAATAAAATTAAAACCTTTATATCCCTTTGTGAACTGTTTGAACAAAATGGTTTTAATTTATATTTAGTTGGAGGCTCAACTAGAGATTATCTTTTAGGCAAAGAATTAACTGATATGGATGTAACAACTAATGCAACTCCTAATGAAATAAAAGTTTTTCTTAAAGACGGAGATTATACTTATGAGAAATATGGTAGTGTGAAAGTAAAATTCCAAGAAGTTAAATTCGACATCACAACTTTAAGAAAAGAAAGAAAATATAAAGATTCTCGTCATCCTGAAGAAATTGAGTTTACCAATAAGCTTGATGAAGACGTTAAAAGAAGAGACTTAACTGTTAACGCACTTTACTTAGATAAAGAGTTAAATGTAATTGATTTAGTTAATGGACAAGAGGACTTAAAAAATAAAATTTTAAGATTTATCGGTAATCCAGAAACAAGAATTGTTGAGGATCCTTTACGTATTATTAGAATATTAAGATTTTCTCTAGATTTAGGTTTTGAAATCGAAAACACTAGCAAAAACGCAATATTTTCTAAAATAAATTTAATAAATAAACTTAATCCTTCAAAAGTTGATAGTGAAATTAATAAATGCTCAAACAAAATAAATTTAATTAATTTATTAAAAGTGATAAAGTAAGAGCCATGATTAGTGAAGCAATTGATTTTAAATTTTTATTAATTGAGAATTATCGCAAACTCAAAATTAAAGAAAATGAGTTAGCTACAATTTTTGTTATTGATCACTTAATTTCACAAGGCAATAAATTTGTCACTGCTGATTTATTAGCTTTAAAAATGAATTTAGATATCAAAGATATTGATAAGATATTAGCAAACCTAATTACAAAAGGATATTTTGAATATAAAACAAGAAATAAAAAGACTGTTGGTTCATTAGATCCACTTAAAAAGAAGCTATACAAAGAATTTCAAATGAATCTTAATCGTGAAGAGGAAGAAGAATCTTCTGAACAGTTTAAAAATGATATCGAAAAAGCAAATTCAACTTTTGAAGAACTTTTAGAAAGATCACTTTCACCAGTAGAAAAAACAAGAATTCATGAATGGATTAGTAGTGGATATACCGCCGATAAAGTAATTGATGCTTTAAAAGAAGCTTTAAATAATGGCAAAAAATCTATTAGAAGTGTTGAAAAAGTTTTATTTACCTGGGCTCAAAGCGACGACTTAATGAGTGATGGACATACTTCTTTAAGTAGTGAATGGGATAAAAATTTAGAAGAAACTATAAAAATAGCTAAAACTCCTTGGATTAAAAAACCAAATGATTAATAAAAAAGATATTAAAGAAATTACAACTTATATAGACTCACTTTTTCCAAATGCAAAATGTGAGCTTTTTTATAATAAAGATTATGAACTTGCTATTGCTGTAATGTTATCTGCTCAAACTACTGATAAAGCAGTGAATAATGTTACAAAAGTATTATTTAATAAATTTCCAACATTAGAATCTATAGATAATGCTCCACTAAAAGATATTGAAGAGGCAATAAAATCGCTTGGTTTATATGCTAGAAAATCAATAAATATAAAGGGTATTGCTCATAAAATTATCGAATCATATAATGGAAAACTTCCTTCTGATAAAGATGAACTACAAAGTTTGCCTGGAATAGGAAACAAAAGTGCTGGTGTAATTCGATGTGAGGTTTTTAAGATACCAGATCTTCCAGTTGATACTCATATAATACGAATTACAAATAGACTAGGTATAGCTAATAAGAATGACTCTTCGTTTGATATTGAGCAAAAACTTAAGAAATTAATACCTGAAA
This sequence comes from Bacilli bacterium, assembly GCA_024408075.1. Taxonomy (GTDB): domain Bacteria; phylum Bacillota_I; class Bacilli_A; order RFN20; family CAG-826; genus UBA2450. The sequence goes on from JAKSVK010000003.1 coordinate 30,178, forward strand.
AGGATTGGATTAAATCACATCATCAATTTATCCATTTTGGACGTTACTTTTGTACAGCAAAAAATCCTTGTTGCAAGGAATGCGCATTGAAAAAATATTGCAATAATTAAAAATATTTTTTATCAACAATTTTTATATAATCTAAATACGGATTGTAAGTTAATTTAATCTCTTCGCAATTTTTAACAAAGAAATCGTATGGAATGGATTTACGATTATTTTTAGAAATAAAATCAATTACATCTTTTGCTTCAACAAAGAATATTTTTTCATGAGCTTTAAATTGAATAATGAAAAATGCAATTCCGTTTTGTAATATGACTTCTTTTAAGTGTTCGATCTGATGTTTAGTAATATTATTTAAAGGAAAAGCAGTGGAGTTTTGCGTACTTTTTGCTTCAAAATCCAAATATTTTGATTTATATAATCCGTTATAATCTGTTGTGGATTTCTCTTCAAAAAATGCTTGAGTGATTCTTGCTCCTTTTGTGTAATCCACTTTTAAAACATTTATTGGCACTGGTCTTTTTTTGACTAGGCATATATGTTTTAATTGATAATATTCATTGCTTTGATTGATTAAATGTTCAAGCTCCATTCCACGGTTGGCGCTTGAAATTGATAATTCAGTAGAGGTTAAATGTTTCTTTCGCTTTTTATTCCCATAATAAGTCATCCCGTTTGGATACCTTATCATTCAAGATCCTCCATTGAAAACTTTTTAAAGTCATCTGGATCAACTGTTTGACCGCTATTTAGTTTTTCCATAACTTTTGAAATAGGGTCAGGCAAATGTTTTGTATTGTATAAAGTTCTTAAATAGTTTTCTAATAAGACATCTTTTCTATCTAACATTGCCTCATAAAGTCTCATAAGATTAATAGCATCGAATTTTGGATTATGAGCTTCCCCCTCAAATCCAATTTCGAACAGTTGACAATAAGCCTCAAGAGATAGTGGATTATTGCTATTATCTTTAATAAAACTAGAGATTATTGATTGAAAATCAATATAATTATGATGAATTACAGATGTTATTTCTTTTGGTGAATCTAAATTGTACATAATCGATTGATTTAATATTCTTAAGTCATTATTTCCAAAAGTAACAAATGCTGTTTTTTGAAAGTGCAAACCACAATAATGTTTAAGATTATTCATTGCAGTAGAAAAACTGATTCCTAATTTATCCAATAACTTTTGATCAATATGAGTTAAATTTTCAACATAATGGCCTATTTTATTTTTGGCTCTCACATAAAAAAGTATTGGGTTTTTGCTCTTTTTGATGTGTCCTTGTTTATCAATTGTACAAAGTACAGCTCCATAAGCAATCATCTCCCCAGTAAACTGGGTTCCTTCAAAATCTAGGAAACAAATGTGCTTTTTGCCTTTTAATAAACGAATGATTTTTTTCATGAAATAATCTTAATATTATGGCAAAGTTCTTTCAATATCTTTTGTACATATGTGCGTAATAAATATGATAAAAATATAAAAAGTAGTTGTAATCACATTTTAATTTGTTATAAAATATCGCCAACTTTATACATTTACGAAAGGAGAAAAAGAAAATGAAAAAGTTTACTAAAGTCTTACTTGCTTCATCTATGCTCGTTGGATTAGCTGCTTGTGGCAAGACAGACCCAGCTCCAGTAACAGTAACTTGGAGAACAACTGTTCAAAATTTCTTAACTGAAAACGGAATCAAAGATGCTGAGCTTCCAGATTTAAGTGATGACTGCTTTAAGAACATTAAAATTACCGCTTCAAAAGAACATGATGAATATGGTGATTATGTTGTTGTCGTTTTAGATACTGAAAAACCAAGTGAAATTGGCTGGTCAGCTCTAATTGATGTTGCTAATGCTGATGGATGGGTTGAAGTTGATGAAGACACTGAAGATTATGTTGAAGGTGGTACCAGTGGTTACTACTCTTTAACTTGTAGAAGCAATTTTAATGAAGATGGTTTATATGCAACCGCCTCTATTTATGTTGCCGAAGAAGATTGTCCATACCTTGATCCTGATGAAGGAGACACACCATATTGTGAAATTTGGTATGAAATTTTAGACGATAGTGTTTCTGCTGCTGAAGCAACCGAACTTATCGATGGTTTAACTGAATTCTATGGCGAAGAAGAATCATTAATAAAAGAAAGTGCTGATTTAGCTAGTGTTTCACCTTATTGGACTATTGAAGCTGAATACGAAGATATGTCTGGTGTTGTTTGCGAACAAATTGCTGCTAATTACGGTGGTACTTATGATGAATTTTATTCAATGCTTTTAGAATGTTCTTACTACGAAATGGATGTTCATGGAGAGACCGCTGAAGCCGCTATTAATGATTTATTTAATCACATTAAAAATGAATCTTCTTATGGATTAAAAGTTGATGAAGAAGTTACATATGATGAAGAAGATGATTCATATTATGCTCTCTTTGTTGATCAAAACGAGAGTTTATGTGTTCAACTTTCTTCTTATGAATTCTTTGGAAGCATAACTGTTGAATTATTGGGATATGCAATTACAGAAGAAGCACTTCAACTTTCTAGCATTGAACTTCATGCTAATGATTTCTCTGCACCATTTAATGAAAATTCTGAATTATGTGATGCAATGTTAGATGTTGTCAACGATAGTGACTATGACTTAGATTCATCAATTGCAAAAGAATGGTTCTATGAATTAACAGGCACTATTGACAAAAACAATCAAGCTGTTGTTGCAGATTTTTATAACCAAATCTTTGATTTCACATTCAGAGTTGGCTATATGGGTGCTAGAACTGAATTCCCAGAAACTGAAATTAATGCATTATTTGCTGACTTTACAACAGAAATTCCTACATTAGATGGAAAGTTTGATGTTGAAAGGATTGAAGATGAAGATTTCGGCTCTGTTATTGCAGTTATTGGCTATGATAATGTTCCTTCAAGCAGTCCTGATTCTTTTGGCTCAAAATTGTTAAAACAATTTAAAGAAGCATCAGAAGATTGGGAAATCAATGAACAAGTTGATGAAGACGGAACAACTTATTTAATTAATTCTGTTGAAAGAAAAAATAATAAACAAATTAGAGTTCAACTCTCTTTCTATGATCTAATTCCTGAAGAAAGAGGATGGGGAGTCACAAAACCAGTAATGGAAGTTTACTTCTATGCTGTTCCAGCTCCAAGCACTTTTAATGTTGAACATATTAAAGAATATTATAATGAATTAGGAATCGTTCTTGACGATGTCCCTGCATTAGATGGTGAAATTTTCTATGAAGCTTTTGATGATGATGGCACACTTGTTTTCTATGCTAATAAAACAGGATTGCCAGAAGTCTTTGCAGCAAAATTAGAAGAATCTTCTTCTTGGGAAAATGTTGAATCACGAGTTGTATCAGGTCCTGATGGTGAAGACGTTACTATCTATACCGCCAATTCTGTTGCAAGAAGTGAAGCTGATGTATATGGAATGAAATCTGCCGCATATTTTTACTTCTATGAACTTGATGGATATTTCAATCTCTTCTTTGATGTTATACCTGTTGAAAACAATACGGTTAATCCAATTAACATTGCTTCGATTAATACAGCATTAAGCCAAGTTGGTAACCCTGTTCAATTTAACGCTGAAGCTCTTGAAAGTGTTGCAGAATTTACATATCTTGTAAGCGAAGCCGATCAATACGGCGGTACTGTGTTTACATTCTATACAACAACCGCAGGTGCTAATGCTTTATTAAATGCTATAGTTGATAAATCAATACTTTATGCTATGTACTTAGATGAATATGGAAGTATTCTTCTTTATACAGAAGATCTAGCATTCTACATGACAATTGAGGCTGTTGATTCCGATTTATGGTTTGTCACATTATTCGCCGATCCAGCTGAATAGTTTGTAAAAATAATTAAATTTATTTAATTAAATTAAGTGGTATTCAAATGAATGCCACTTTTTTTATTTATCTATGCAAATTATTTTTCTTTTATAATGAAAAATATATCCCTTTGATAGATAATATAAGTATGGGAAATAAATTACGTTTAAATAGTCAAAAGATTGCAAATTTAGAATTTAATGTATCCCCTAAAGGTTATAATCCTCTTGAAGTTGATCAATTATTGGATGAAGTAATTAGTGATTATGAAGTTATTGAATCCAAAATGGTTGTTTATGACAAAGAAGAAAATGCTTCAATGAATAACCAAATTGAGGAACTTAAAAAACAAGTTGTATCCTTGACTGTAGAACTTGAAAAAGAAAAGTCTAAATGGAAATACGTCAAAGGTAACACAGGAGTTTCTGAAGATAATTACGAACTATTAAAACGTATTGGAAAGCTTGAAAGAATTATTTTTGAAAAGCTTCATCTTAACCCAGAAGAAATTAAAACCTTCGATCCGGATGATTACTAGTATTAACTAGAGGAAAGTCCATGCTCGCACAATCTGTGATGGTTGTAGTGATTGCGCTAGCGGAAAAAATAACGCTAGGCACGTAGGAGTACGTGATGGCGGTAACTGACCTAAAAGGAAACTCATGGTAAGGAACCTGAAAGTGCCACAGTGACGGAGTTCATTTGAAAGAGTGAAGTGGAACGCGGCAAACCCCACAAGCGAGAAACCCAAATTTGGTAGGGGAGACTTGAAAAGAGAATCGAATCAATTCAAGTAAGCACTGCTTAGATAAATTATCATCCTAGACAAAACATGGCTTACAGGGTCGAAGACTCACTATAAGAAAGGAAAGAGTTATGAATTTACCAACAAAAATTACGGTTACAAGAATTGTATGTACAGTCTTAATGATTGTTACTTTATTTGTTCTTTATTTGTGTGGAGATCAAATTTCCACCCCAACATTAGGTAATAGTAAAATTAACCTAATTTTCTTGATTATTTTTGTCTTTTTTCTTATTGCTAGTTACACTGATCACTTGGATGGAAAGTTAGCTAGAAAAAATAATCAAGTAACCTCACTTGGTAAATTCTTAGATCCAGTCGCAGATAAGCTTTTAGTATCATCAATGATGTTATTCCTTACTGCTCCTGGAATTCTCGCACCATATGCTGTTGAACAAAACGTTAATATTTCAATCTGGTGCGTTATCATTATGATTGTTAGAGATGTCGCGATTGATGCGATTAGACAAATTGCTGCAGCTAAGGGTGCGGTTATTGCTGCCAACAAAGTTGGAAAACTTAAAACAGTACTTCAAATGGTAGCTATTTCTGCAGTATTACTCAATGATTTCCCGTTCCATTACATATATGGAAATATTGACCCTAGATTAACTGTTTCTAGTTTTCTAGTTTATCTTGCCACAGCAGTTTCTGTAATTTCTTTGGTTTTCTATATTGTCCAAAATAGAAAAGTATTGGTGGATAAAAAATAATATGGATGCAGCAGGTATTAATAAACTTTTTCGAGAACTAGGATTAACTCTTGGTTCTGTTGAATCTTTTACAGGTGGAAACTTTGCAGGTGAAATAACCTCCATAAGCGGAGCATCACATTTCTTTAAAGGTAGCTTAGTTACTTATGCTACTGAAGAGAAAAACCGTATTTTAAGTATTCCTTATGAGATGATTGATAAATACGGAGTTGTTTCTGCTGAAATTGCTGGTGAAATGGCAAGTAGAGGTAGAGCACTTTTAAATGTTGATTATTGTATTTCTTTTACCGGAAACGCTGGACCTTCCGCTATGGAAAATAAGCCTGTTGGTGAAGTTTATATTGGTATTGCTTTTGCCAATAAAACCCAAGTTTTTACTTATCACTTAACTGGTGATCGCGAAAATATACAAAAAGAAGCAATTAAAATTGCTTATGAAATTCTTGAAAATATTTTAATCAAAAATGACCAAACTCCTACTATTAAATAAGTGAGGAGGTATTTATGGAAAAAAATACAGATAAAGATTTAGATGAAGTATTAAAAGAGATACAAAAGACTTTTGGAAAAGGCGCCGTAATGAAACTTGGCGAACGTCCAACAGTTGATGTAAGTGTTATTCCAACCGGCTCTTTGCTTCTTGATGAGGCACTTGGTGTAGGAGGTTACCCACAAGGAAGGATTATTGAAATTTATGGTCCTGAAAGTAGTGGTAAAACTACCCTTGCTTTGCATGCGATTGCTGAATGTCAAAAAATGGGAGGAAAAGCTGCTTTTATTGATGCAGAGCATTCCATCGATCCTGTTTATGCACGTAATTTAGGGGTTAATATTGATGAGCTTTTGCTCTCTCAACCAGATAATGGAGAACAAGCTTTAGAAATTGCTGAAATGCTTGCTGCTAGTGGAGCAATTAACTTAATTGTTGTTGATAGCGTTGCTGCTCTTGTTCCACAGGCTGAACTTGAAGGAGAAATGACTGATTCTTCAGTAGGATTACAAGCTAGACTTATGTCTAAAGCTCTTAGAAAAATTACTGGAGTATTAAACAAAAAAGAATGCTCAATGATTTTTATTAATCAATTAAGAGAAAAAGTCGGAGTCATTTATGGCAATCCTGAAACTACTTCAGGAGGTAGAGCTCTTAAATTTTATGCATCTATTAGACTTGATATTAGACGTGATGAGATTATCAAAACTGGCGGAAATATAGCTGGAAATACTTGTCGAATTAAAGTAGTTAAAAATAAAGTTGCTTCTCCATTTAAACAATGTGAAATAGATATTATTTATGGTGAAGGAATATCAAAAGTTGCAGAAATTTTGACTCGTGCGGTAGAAAAAAATATCATTCATCAATCAGGTGTTTGGTATGAATATCAAGGAAATAAAATTGCTCAAGGAAAAGAATCTGCAAAAGCATATCTAAAAGCAAATCCAAAAATCTATGAAGAAATCTTGAAACAAATTAAGGACGTCGAATGACGTTCTTTTTGTTTCCTAACAATATATTTCTATTTGTCTTTAATTATTAATTATATATAATATAAATGTACCCGTCGAAAGGTACTTACCTATATATTCTCAAACGAGAAACTAAATTATCAGGTTTAACCTGTTATATATAAATCATAATAAATATTATTTTTTGTGATTTAGGTAAATAGTCTTTTTGACTATGATAGAAAGGACACATTTATTATGCCATTATGGTTAGGAATCGTTTTGGGTGTCGTTGGTTTACTCTTAGGTGGACTTATTGTTTTCTTAGTCCCTACATTTAAAAAAGCTAGAGCCCAAAATAATGCTGCAAAAATTATTCGTGATGCTGAAATTAAAGCAGAACACATTGCAAAAAACGCTCAATTAGATGGTAAACAAGCTATTACCGAAATGAAAATTGAGGCTGAAAAAGAATTTAGAGATAGAAAAAATGAACTCTCTATTCAAGAAGACAAACTTCTTCAAAGAGAGCAAAACATTGATCGTCGTGATGGAGCACTTACTCAAAAAGAAAATGCTCTTGATGAAAAAGCTGAATTCTTAGCAAGAAAAATTAAAGAAGTTGATAAAAAAGAAGCTACTTTACAAGAGAAAATTGACTCTATTATTGTTGAACTTGAGAAAGTCGCTCAAATGTCTACTCAAGAAGCAAAAGATGAATTATTTGCTCGTGTAGAAAGTAAGGTTTCAAAAGAAATTGCTGCATTTATTAAAAATAAAGAAGATGAAGCAAAAGAAAGCTGTGCTCAAAAAGCTCAAGAACTTTTAGGCTTAGCAATGAGCAAATATGCTCAAGAAACCACTCAAGAAAGAACTGTTTCTGTTGTTGCTCTTCCTAACGATGAAATGAAAGGTCGTATTATTGGTAGAGAAGGTAGAAATATCCGTTCTTTAGAAACTCTTCTTGGAGTTGATTTAATTATTGATGATACTCCTGAAGTTATTACAGTTAGCTGTTTTAACCCAATTAGAAGAGAAATTGCTCGTATGTCTCTTGAAGCTCTTATTAAAGATGGAAGAATTCAACCAGGAAGAATTGAAGAGATTGTTGAAAAATGTAAAAGTGAAGTTGAAGAAACTATTCATAAAACTGGACAAGATGTTGCATTTAAACTTGGTTTACCAAGAATTAATAAAGAATTATTAGATATCGTTGGAAGACTTAAATATCGTACAAGTTATGGCCAAAACGCATTAGATCACTCTATTGAAGTTGCTTCTCTTGCTGGAGTTATGGCTGCTGAACTTGGTCTTGATCAAAACTTAGCAAAACGCGCTGGACTTCTTCATGATATAGGAAAAGCTATGGACTTTGAAATTGAAGGAAGCCATGTAGAAATCGGAGCTCGTTTGGCTAAAAAATATGGAGAAAACGATGTTGTTATTAACTCCATAGAATCTCACCACGGTGATGTAGAAGCAAAATATGTTATTGCAAATTTAGTTCAAGCTGCTGATACTCTTTCTGCTGCTCGTCCTGGTGCACGTAGCGAAATGCTTGAAAATTACATTCAAAGAATTGAAAAACTTGAAGAAATTTGTAAATCATATGATGGAGTTTATCAAAGCTACGCTATGCAATCTGGCCGTGAATTACGTGTTATGGTAATTCCAGATAAGATTGATGATGTTGGAGCTTATAAACTTGCACGTGAAATTAGAGAACGTATTGAAAATGAAATGACTTATCCAGGTCAAATCAAAGTTAATGTCATTCGTGAATATCGTGCAATTGAAACCGCTAAATAATCGCGGATAGAAAGAATACTTTTGAAAATATTATTTATTGGAGACATAGTAGGAAAGGTTGGTCGTAGAATGATTCACGACCACCTTTCTTCTTTAATTGAGAAATATCATATTGATTTTGTCATTGCTAATGGAGAAAATGTCACTCATGGTAAAGGGTTAATTAGACATCATTATGAAGAATTAATTAATGCTGGAATTGATGTAGTTACATTAGGCAATCACTATGATGCTAAAAATGAAATTAGACGTTATTTAGATTCGTCTGACCGTATCATCCGTCCGCTTAATTTAATTCATGATTATCCTGGAATTGGTTCGATTGTATTTGATTGTGACGGAGTTAGCGTTAGAATCACAAATATTCTTGGATCATTTGCAATGGATGAACAAGTTAATAATCCTTATTATTCACTTATTGATTTAATGGAAAATCCGGATGAAGAAAAAGCTAATATCCATATTGTTGATTTCCATGCAGAAGCAACAGGGGAGAAAATCTGTTTAGCTTATGCATTAGATGGCAAAATTAGTGCTCTTTTAGGTACACATACTCATGTCCAAACTAGAGATGCTAGAATACTTGAAAAAGGAACTGCATTTATTAGTGATGTCGGAATGACTGGATTATATGAGAGTGCATTAGGTTTTGACAAAGATAGTGTTGTAAATAAAATTATTTATGGAGAACAAAGTAGATTTGAAATTTCCGAAGAAGGAAAAGGTTTATTATCTGCGGTTGTTCTAGATATTGACGAAATTAGTGGTAAGACTCGTCAAATTCACCCAATTTATATGGTAGAAGAATGAAAACAAATATTAAGAATTATCCAGACTTAAAAGTAGCTCAAAAACGTGACACAAATAAAACAGTGTTTGTGAACGCTAATTTTGATATTGTTTCCTCTTTAAAACCTATTGTTGAAGGAGATAAGTATTTTATTCATACTTTGGGTTGCCAAGCTAACGTTAGAGATGAAGAAACGATGCGAGGTTTGCTTTCTAAAGTTGGCTATATTTCTACAGATAATGTAAGTGAAGCTGATTTAATCATTATTAATACATGTGCTGTAAGAGAAAATGCAGAAGACAAGGTTTATGGAGAAATTGGCAATCTAAAAAAGTATAGAAGAGAAAATAAGGATAAAATTATTGCTTTATGTGGATGCATGGTTGAACAACCTGAAATCTTAAATTATTTAAGAACAACGTTCCCAGAAGTTAATTTATATTTTGGAACTCACGAGATACCTAATTTACTGGATTATATATTTGAACTTAAAAAAGGCGAAACAAGAATTATTGATATAAAGTCTAAACCAGGTGAAGTAATTGAAAATTTGCCTTCTTCTAGACTTAATAAATACAAAGCATACGTAAACATCATGTATGGATGTAATAAATTCTGTACTTACTGTATTGTTCCTTATACAAGAGGAAAAGAACGTAGTAGAAAATTTAACGATGTTCTCTTAGAAGTGAGAGATCTTAAAAAAGCTGGATATCAGGAAGTAACTTTATTAGGTCAAAATGTTAATGCTTATGGAAAAGACCTTGATGAAGGATATGATTTTGCTGATCTTCTAGAAGCAGTTGCTCAAATTGGAATTCCTCGTGTGAGATTTACTACCTCACATCCATGGGATTTTTCTAGCAAGATGATTGATGTTATCTCAAAATATGACAATATCATGAAATGTATTCATCTTCCGGTTCAATCAGGAAGTAGTGAGATACTAAAAAGAATGGGAAGAAGATATGATCGTGAAAAGTATTTAACTTTAGTTAAAGAAATGCGCGAGAAAATACCAAATTTATCTTTATCTACTGACATCATTGTTGGTTTCCCAAATGAGAGCGAAGAAAACTTTAATGACACATTAACTTTGTGTGATGAAGTTAAATATGAAAATGCTTATACCTTTATTTATTCTCCAAGACGTGGAACTCCTGCGGCTAAAATGGAAGATAATGTTTCTAGTAAAACAAAATCACTCCGTTTCCGTGAATTAGTTAAACGTTTAGAAAAATATATGGAAATAGATGCAAATAATTATATTGGCAAAACTTGTAAAGTATTAGTTGATGGAGAAAGCAAAACTGACCAAAATATGCTTTCAGGTTATTCAGAAAGTAACAAGCTTGTGCACTTTAAAGGTGATAAGAATTTAATAGGCAAAATTGTGACTGTTAAAATCCTTGAAAGCCATACATATTCATTAATTGGAGAACTTGTTAATGAGTAAAATTATTGATGATGCTAAGGCTTTAAAAAAAGAGCTCGATAACACTCCATTAATTCAAGAATATATGCAAATCCGCGATATTTTTCAAAAAAATGAAGAAATTTTGCAATTAAAAAAAGAAATTGTACGAGCTAAAAATGAGAATCGAATTGAAGATCATAACCGCTTAAAAAAAGAATACGATAATCATCCGCTTGTGATGAATTATTTATCTTTACAAGAAGAAGTTAGAGCGCTTTTAAAACAAATTTGCGACATAATAAATATATGATTTACGTTATTATTGGACCAACGGCTAGTGGAAAAAGTGATGTTGCAAATAACTTAGCAACTTTTCTTAACTGTGAACTGATTAATGCGGATGCTTTTCAAATTTATAAGGATATGAACATTGGCACTAACAAAATTGATGTTAATGATCCTATTAGAAAGAAATATCACTTATTAGATATTGTGACGCCAGAAGAAACTTATTCCGTAAAACAGTATCAAGATGATGCAAGAAAGGTTCTAAACCCAATATTAAAAGCAAAAAAAGATGTAATTATTGTTGGTGGAACCGGTTTATATATAAAAGCATTGCTATATGACTATATTTTTTCAGATGAAGAAACTAGCGTGAATGCAGAATATGAAAAACTTGATAATGTTGCTTTATATGATTTGCTTAGAAGCAAAGATCCAAAAGAAGCAGAAAAAATCCATGTAAATAATCGTAAACGTTTATTAAGAGCATTGACCTTAATGGACAATAACAATATTTCAAAATCTGACTTATTAGCCAAACAAAATCATGAATATTTTTATCCAAAAGAACTTATTAAGATTATTTATATATCTCCTGAAAGAGAACAATTATATGAAAATATAAATAATAGGGTTATCTCAATGATTGAAAACGGCTTAATTGATGAAGTAAAAGCCTTAAGCAAGAAATATAATTTATCCATTACATCAAAACAAGGAATCGGATACAAAGAAGTATTAGATTATTTAGATGGACTTACTAGTAAGGAAGAATGTATTAGTCTTATTCAAAAAAGAACAAGGAACTATGCCAAGAGGCAAGACACATTCTTTAAGAACCAATTTATTAATTATAAAAAATATTCTTCTGAAGAAGAATGCCTAAAAGATTTAATAAAATTATAAAAAAATTACACAAAATTGAACAAACTACCCCTCTATATAAGTGAAGGGGTATTTTTATGCAAAAGATTAGAATTGAAAATTTATCCAAAGAATACAAGCTGAAAAATAGCGAAAGTTTTTTTGCACTCAAAAATATAAATGCATCACTACCTAATACAGGTCTTGTTACGATTATTGGCAAAAGTGGTAGTGGTAAATCAACTTTACTAAATATGATTGCGCTTTTAGATACTCCTACAAAAGGTGCAATATACATTGATAATAAAGATTTAAAAAAGTATAAGAATAAAACCAGTTTCTATAAGAAGAAAGTAGGAATACTATTTCAAAATTATAATCTACTAACAGATTTGTCTACTTCAGATAATGTTTTAATGCCTTTATTAATTAATGGTATACGCAAATCTAAAGCATTGAAGAAGGCTAGTGAAATTTTAGAATTTGTTGGTATAAGCAAAGAGAAATACAAGCTTAAAAGTTCTCTTCTTTCTGGCGGTGAAAAACAACGAGTTGCATTGGCTAGATCAATAGTAAATTCACCTGAAATTTTATTGTGCGATGAACCGACAGGAGCGCTTGATAATAATAATTCTGTTTTGGTTATGGACTTGCTAAAAAAGATTAGTGAAACAACATTGGTGATACTAGTTTCTCACAACCTACAATTATGTAATAGATATAGTGATAGAATCATCGAAATTTCTAATGGAACAATAAAGTATGATAGGACTGTAAATAAGAACGAAAAAACAACAGAATCAGCTAAAAATAAATGCAAGAAATCATCTATATGGTTAGATAAATTGTTAATACATAATTATTTAAAAAGAATCAAAAGGAACTTATTTTCAATTGCATCTTTAACTATTGGATTGACGACAATATTACTTACTGTTGGCTTTTATTTCGGCAAAGATTCAGCTATTTCTGTAACTTGTAAAAGACAATTTGATTATGGTGTTGGAACAATCTCTGAGGATGAAGTTATTAATGGAAGTTCTTTGCTTAAATTGACTAGATCAGTCAGGCCAAAAATAAGTAGGTTAATTTCTATTTCTCAAATTTTTGAAAATTACTATATTTTTCTCAATTATGACACAATTTTAATGCAAAACCTTAATATAAAATTTGAAAATGAGTCAGTTGATTCTTTAATTTTGACACCTGTTTATTCATTAGATTGCTTAGGAGTTAATGATAGTTTAGTTATTAAAAGAAGTGGTCCTAACGAGTATAATTCAACAGATGTTTTTATAAATAAATATTGTTATGATTATTTAAAATCTCACTATAATTTTGATCCAATTGGTGATTCTTTGAATATTACTGCATTTGTCCAGAGCAAATATGTTGATATGGATGAAGAAGAAATAGACGACGAATTACAAATTGATTTAGAGTTTACAATTAAAGGAGTCGTTGATGAGCTAGATTATTTAACTAGTCCAAAAATATATTATAATTATTCCTACATTGATTATTATTTTGAATGTCAATTATTACCAAATTTATCAACCTACTTTAATAGAGATATTTCATGGAAAACTAGATTAGAAGAATGTGATGATTCATCACCGCTCACATCATATTCGTATCGTTTGTTTCCAAAGAGATTTGGCGAAACAAAATTAAACTTAGAAACCACAAATTTAGTATTTACAAGTTCATCATTATTGGTTGAAGAATCACTATATGGTTTTGCTGATACGATTGAGTACACAATATTCATATTTTTGATTATTGCAATGATTGGAGTTGCTATGATTTTGGGCATATCTTCTTTTTCAAGTTACTCTGATGATAAAAAGGAGAGCGCCATCTTAACGTGCATTGGTGCAAGCAAGGATGAAATTTACAGTATTTATATTGGAGAATCATTGTTAACGACCATTATCTCAATTTGTTTTTCCATTCCTTTATCCTTATATTTAACTAAATTATTAAATCCACTTATTACAAAATATACAGATGTTAAAAATTTGATAAGCATTCCTTTAGACAATTTGTTTGGCATTAGGTACTTTTTACCAATTATTTTGCTTATTGGTTGTGTAATTTTTTCTGTATTAATTACCTATATCCCAATCAAATTTTCTAAAGGTAACAATCTTAAAAGCGAACTTCAATCATTATGATAAAGATTAACAAAGTTAATAAAAAATTTGGAAAAGAAACAGTAATAAAAGATCTATGTTTAGATTTGCCTAGAACTGGACTCGTAGTTGTGTATGGACCTTCAGGATGTGGCAAAACAACTGTTTTAAATATGATTTCTTTGCTTTTGGACTTTGAAGGAAGCATAAAGTTTGATGGTAGCGAAATAAATAATTTGACTGAATATCAAAAAGACATCTATAGAAATCATAAATTAGGATTTATCTTTCAGGATTATAAATTGTTTGAATATGAAACAGTTTTAACAAATCTTCTTTTAACTTTAGACATCAAGTGTTGCAACACAGTATCAACAAAACAAAAAAGAGCAGAAGATTTGTTAAGAATGGTTGGTTTGCTCAATAAAAAGAATGAAAAAGTATTTAATCTTTCTGGTGGAGAAAAACAACGATTAGCTGTTGCTCGAGCTTTTTCAAATTCGCCTTCCATCATTTTGGCTGATGAACCTACAGGTAATCTAGATAGTGAAAACGGCAATAAAATTATGCAGTTACTTAGTAAAGCGAGCAGAAAATCTCTTGTTTTAGTTGTTAGCCATGATGAAGAATTAACAAAACAATTTGCAGATATTGTTTATTATATGGAAGATGGCCACATTAAGAAAAAAGCTTATTGTTATCATAATACAATAGATGAACCTATTGATTTAATTAAGGTTGATAATCGAGAAGACAAATCTCATTTACCCCTATCTTTTTGTTTCAAACATACATTTCATAAATTTGGTGAAAGGAAATGGAGAACAGCATTTTCTTTTTTGACATCTTCATTAGCTTTAATTGGTGTAGGACTAGGATCAGTTCTTTCTCAGGTTGTCAGTACTAATTTAACTACTAGTTACTCGTCATTAATTGATCAAAACAATTTGATTATTGAATCTAAAAACAAAAGTTCAAATAAACATATTATTGAAGCGACCAATTTAGAGGAAATAAGGTCAATAATGCAGCCATTTGAGGATGTTACTTATGGCGTTTATTATTGGAACAATTTTGAATCAATGATTACAGATTTTTCGATTAATATTTTAACGAATGACAAAGTAAAATTTTTGCCAGACTTTACTATTCGTCACTTTAATGATTTTAAAGAAATAAACAAACATAAAAATCCAATATATCCAAATCAGGTTCAAAATATAAAAGAAAATGAAGTCGTTTTATGTGTAAATTATCAAACTTTAAACGAGATTTGCTATCAATTTCAAATTCAAAAGACGATTTCTGCATTAGGAAGATTAATAGCAGAAAACGATACATTTTTAACAATTGAAGCAAGTAATAAAAACTGGGAATATGAAGCAGAAATTAAACTTAAAATCTGTGGCGTAACAATAGGTGATACAAATTTATTTTTACATTCAAACAAACTTTGGAATCAGTATATTTTTGAAGATGAATTAGGACTGCCATCAACTTCAATAATTAATCAAAATACAAAACACCCATGGGATTTAAAAAAATCCTATTATGTGGAATCAGCTAATAATAGAGATGATATTTTAAAATTGTTAAAATTCGATCAAGACTATAAATATTATAATGGTGAGATTCTATCAAAAGATTATTATCCTTTTCTTTGTAAAAATGATGATGTTTTTGAGTGCAACAGAATAGCTATTTTGATGTCTGAAGATGATGAACCAATTCCTGGTTATCTTTCGCCATTTATTAAAGGAGTTTCGCCAAAAATTAAGAATATTATTTATGGGAATACTGACTGTTATTCGATTTATAGTGACAATCTTTTAATGGGGTTTGGAAGACAAATATTTGTAGCGAAAGATTCAAATTTTTTAGAGTCTGTTATTGACGTAACTTCATACATAAAAGAGAGTGATGCATACAACTTAAATTTAGACAATCGAGTAGTTGAAGGTTACTTTACAAAACCTGGGAATAGTGGAGTTGTTTTTAATTCAAGTTTTTCCGTTTTTTCCGGCAAAAAGCCATTAAATTATGGAGAAATTGTAATTTCAAGTGGTCTAGCAAACCGCTTGGGAGTCAACATAAAATCACCATCAAATTTATATTTTGCTTATCCAATAAAAGAAGGAATTCTACCTAACGGATTTATTAGCCGTGACTATAAAATTGTTAGTTTAAAAATTGTCGGAATAAGTAACTCTACAAAATATGAGATTAATCATGATGAGGAGTGGCCGATTTTATTTTTTCAAACACAAATAGGACTATCTATATTTGATCTACAAATTAATAACTTAGCTCTTAGTGTTGAAGACGGATTTGAAAATCAAACTCAATCATTACTAGAAAAAGCTTTTCCTTATTTAAATATTACTTGTCCAATTTCAAATATTAAAAGTTCAATCCAAGAAGTTTGCAGTTACATAGAAACAATACTTTTAATTATTTCTGTCCTTTCAGTGATAATTTGTGTTTTACTCCTTGGAATGTGTGAAGGACTTTATTTTAAAGATATAAAAAAGGACATTGGATTAATTAGATGCCTTGGAATAAGTAAAAGAGAAAGCAAAAAATTGATATATTCTCATGCAATTTCTACCGTTATTGTTGCATTTTTAACAGCATTAGTTGAGCTTTTATTAATATCGTTTGTTTTATCAAAAAGTATGGCTTCAGTTTTAAATATAGAAGCAAAATTCGTATTTAATCCAATTTCTATTGTTTATATGTTGGCCATATCTTGTGTTATAGCTTTATTATCGACCTTTTTTGTTAGTCAAAAGATGAATAAACTTACTCCGTTAGATTGTTTATCTTAATTTTCTTAATTTTTGATTTGTAAATTATTCTATATTGAATATAATATTCAAGGTAAAAGAAATTAGGAAATATATATTATGGGTTTAAAAGCAGGTATTGTTGGACTTCCAAACGTTGGTAAATCAACTCTATTTAATGCAATCACAAATTCTCATGTTGAGGCAGCAAATTATCCATTTGCAACAATCAATCCAAATGCTGGTGTGGTTAATGTGCCTGATGAGAGATTGGATTTTTTGTGTTCAATTTTTAATCCTGAAAGAAAAATTCCTGCTACTGTTGAATTTTATGATATTGCCGGTCTTGTTCGTGGAGCAAGTAAAGGCGAAGGACTTGGAAACCAATTCCTTTCACATATTAGAGAATGTGATGCAATTGTAGAAGTTGTTCGTTGCTTTGAAAATGCCGACATAATTCATGTTGAAGGTAGTGTTGATCCTATTAGAGATATTGAAGTTATAAATCTTGAATTAGTAATGGCTGATCTTGATACTGTTGTTAAAAGAATTGAAAAAGTTGAAAATAAAGCTCGAATCTTAAAAGATAAAGAATCTCTTTTAGAGATGAGCATTCTCGCTCCAATTAAAGAAGCTCTTGAACAAGGTCAACCAGCAAGATTAGTTAAATTAAATGAAGAACAAGAAATTTTTGCTAGAAGTTATCATTTATTAACTAAAAAACCAATTATTTATGTAGCAAATGTTTCTGATTCTGAACTTTCTGATGTATCAAAATCAGTTCATTATCAAAAAGTTGTTGAATATGCTTTTAAGGAAGGCAATAAAGTTATTCCAGTTAGTTGCGAAATTGAGTCTCAAATCTCAGAACTTCCATTGGAAGAAAGAGTAATGTTTTTAGAAGACTTAGGAGTAAAAGAAAGTGGCTTAACGAAAGTTATTAAAGCAACTTATTCATTACTTAATCTATCAACTTTCTTTACTGTAGGCGCTGATGAATGTCGTGCTTGGACGTTCCAAAATGGCATGAGTGCTCCACAATGTGCTGGTATTATTCATACAGATTTTGAAAGAGGCTTTATTTGTGCAGAAGTTTATCCATATGATTCTATCAAAGAACTTGGCAGTGAACTTGCTGTAAAAGAAGCTGGAAAATTACGTACCGAAGGAAAAGGATATATCACAAAAGACGGTGATATTATGTTCTTTAAATTTAATGTTAGTGGTAAAAAATAATGGACTTTAAAGTAGGATTTAGCAAAGATATTCACGAATTAGTTCCTAATAGGAAACTTATTTTATCTGGAATAATTGTCCCATTTGAATTAGGTGAAAAAGCTCACAGTGATGGAGATGTTGTTTTTCATGCTGTTAGCGAATCTATTTTAGGAGCACTTGCTCTTGGAGATTTAGGAAAACACTTCCCTGATACAAGTGACGAAACACTAAATATGGATAGCGCTTTTATTGTTAAAAAAGTCGTCTCAATGATGGAAGAAAAAGGTTTCTCTGTTGGTAATGTTGACGTGTTTATTTCTATAGAAAAGCCAAAACTCGCTCCTTATATTATTAATATGAGAGAAAATCTTGCTAAATTACTAAAAGTTGATGTGTCATGTGTCTCTATAAAAGCAGGAACTAATGAAGGCTTTGGAAAAGTAGGAGAAGGAAAAGCAGTTGAAGCTAGTTCAATTGTTCTTCTTAAAAAATAATTTGATATTAATATCGTTATTAGTATAATAAAAGGTCATTTATGGAAATTAAAGAAAGTATCAAAGTAAATATTCAATCAGCTCTTAAAAAACTAGGAGTTTGTTTAAACGTTGACGATATTACTATTGATCAAAGTAAAGACCCAACTCATGGAGACTATGCAAGTAATATTGCATTAAGATTTGCTCGTGAATTTAAAAAAGCTCCAGCGGAAGTTGCAAAACTCATTATCGAAAATTTAGATATGAATCAGTTTGATAAAGTTGAGGTTGCTGGACCTGGATTTATCAACTTCTTTGTAAAGAAAAGCTCAATCACCAATATTATTGAAACCATAATTGATCAAGGAAAAGATTTTGGCCGTGGCGAAACTAAGAATAAAAAAGTAAATATTGAATTTGTTAGTGCTAACCCAACCGGAGATTTACACGTAGGCCACGCTCGTGGTGCGGCAATTGGTGATTCCATTGCTCGAATTATGGAATTTAATGGTTATACAGTAATTAGAGAATATTACATCAATGATGCCGGTAATCAGATTAATCATCTTGGAGAATCTATTGAAGCTCGTTATAAAGAAGCTTTAGGTTTACCTTTCAGTTTACCTGATGATGGATATCATGGAGAAGATATCAAAGATATCGCCAAAATAATTGTCAATGAAAAAGGTGACTCATTAGTAAATACTAATTCACTAGATTTCTTTATGACTCGTGGTATGGAACTCGAGTTAGATAAAATTAGAAAAGATTTAAAAACATATGGCGTTGTTTTTGATGTTTTTTCATCAGAAAAAGCAATTCGAGCAGATAATGCAATTGATAAGGAATTGAAATTCTTATCTAATCACACTTATGTTGACGGTGGAGCTACAGTACTTAAGACAACCGATTTCCTCGATGATAAAGATAGAGTAATTGTTAAAAGTAATGGAGAATATACCTATTTCTTACCTGATATTTGTTACCATGTTAATAAACTTGAAAGAAAATTTGATCTTCTAATTGATGTTTTAGGTGCAGATCATCACGGGTACATTAATCGTATGAAGAGTGCACTTATGATGCATGGATATGACAAAGACATTCTTGAAATTGAACTCATACAAATGGTTCGTATGATGAAAGATGGAGAAGAATTTAAGCTTTCCAAACGTACAGGTAATGGGTACACATTACGTGAACTATGTGAAGACGTAGGCGTTGATGCTGCAAGATATTTCTTTGTCATGAGAAACGCAAATTCTCACTTAGATTTTGACTTAGATTTAGCTGTAAAACAAAGCAGTGATAATCCTGTTTATTACGCTCAATATGCACACGCAAGACTTTGCTCAATTTTAGATAGTGGCAAAGAATTTAATTTAAATAAAAAAGCTGATTTGCTCAAAGAAAATAGTGAGTTGGCTCTTATTAAGATGCTCTCAAGTTTTCCAGATGTTGTGAAACTTGCAAGTGATGAAAGAGCACCTTATAAAATTACAAATTATATCCATGATGTTGCTGAAAAAGTACATCAATTTTATACAAATTGTCGTGTCATTGATAAAGACAACATTGATGTCACTTCATCTCGACTTGCTTTATGTTTAGCAAGCAAAATTGTTTTAGAAAATGCATTACATTTAGTTGGCGTTAGTGCACCAACTCATATGTAGAATGAAAGGAGCATTTATGAATAAATCACTTATTGAATTTGCTTATGACTTCGTAAGCGCACAAAAATCTCCAGTCGGATTTGCAAAAATCTGGGAGTATGTTAAAAAGGAAGCTGAATTATCTGATGAAGAAGCAGCTAAAAAAGCTGGTCAATTCCTAACAAACATGATGCTTGATGGAAGATTTGTTACTCTTGGTGAAAATGAATGGGATCTAAGAGCAAGACAAACTTTTGATAAGGTTCATATTGATATGAATGCTGTTTATAGTGATGTTGAAACTTCTGACGATGATGAAGAAGAAGAGCAAGAAGAAAAAATCTATAACCAAGCATTTGAAGAACCAAAAGCTGATGAAGATGCCGACAAGCCTTCTGATGAATCTGAAAATAGTGAAAATAGCGAGGAAAACACTGTCTTTTAATTATGTTTAAAGAAATTATTAAGTTAATTGAAAAACATGATTCAATCGTAATTTTTGGTCACATTAATCCTGATGGAGATTGCTATGGGTCACAAGTAGCTTTAAAAAGAGGCTTATCTTTAAAATACCCAAATAAGAAAATCTACATTACTGGTTCTGGAGTCAAAAGTTTCTTTGATTTCCTTATGCCAATGGATATTGTGCCAGATGAAGTTTTTAAACATTCATTAGCAATTTTGGTTGATGGAAACGATTGCTCCAGAATGGAAGATCAACGTGTAAATGATTGCGTTGCTTTTTGCAAAATTGATCACCATGTTGATACTGGAACTTTTGTCCAAGGTCCATCGGTTGTTGATGAAACCGCTAATTCTACCTGCGATGTTTTAACAGGAATATTCATCGAGGGAGATTATCCTGTTGATAAGATTGTTGCAAACGCTTTGTATTTAGGAATTGTTACCGATAGTGGTAGATTCCAGTTTGTTACAAATTATGCCATGACTTTTGATAGAGCTGCATTTTTATGTCAAAATGGAGCCAATCCAAAAGCCATTAATGATATTTTAAATTCTGTTAACGAAAGCTCTTTAATTTCAAAAGGTTTCGTTTTTACTCATTATAAAAAGAGCAAAGAAGGCACTTTATATATTATCTTCACTAAAGAAGACTTAAGAAAGATTGGAATATCTGCTAACCAAGCAAGTGGCTTAGTTAACAGTCTAAGTAATGTTAAAGGTTATCCAGTTTGGGCAAGTTTTGCCGAATATGAAGATGGAAATGTCAGAGTAGAATTACGTAGTAATGGACCTGCTGTACAACCAATTGCTGTAAAAATTGGTGGCGGTGGCCATATGTATGCAGCTGGTGCTGCACTTGCAAAACTTAATATAACTCAAGTTAATCAAGTAATTGATATGCTCGATAAAGCAATTATTGAGTGGAGAAAAAAATAATGTGGGAAAAAGAACTACAAGCAGCAATTGAAGCTGGACTCGAAGCTAGAGAAAAAATCTTAGAAATTTATCACAATGGTTTTGACGTTGAAATAAAAGAAGATAATTCGCCTGTTACTCTTGCTGACAAAACTGCAGATAAAATGATTAAGGAATACTTATCAAAAAGATTCCCAACTTATGCATTTTTAACTGAAGAAAGTGAAGATAATAAATCAAGATTATCAAATGATTTTGTTTGGATTGTTGACCCTGTTGATGGGACTAAAGATTTTGTTGCAAAAGATGATGAATTTACGACAAATATTGCACTTGCCTATAAGCACGAATTAGTGGTTGGAGTGGTTGTTGCTCCTGCTCGAAATGAACTATATTTTGCAAGTAAAGGAAATGGTGCATTTTATCAAAAACTAGGTCAAAACCCGGTTAAAATTCACGTAAATGATAAAATTTCTGACTTAACTTTATTAATTTCTGTCTTCCATTTTACAGAAGAAGAAAAAGCAATTATTGAACGTCATAAAGATGTCTTAACACATGTCGAGAAAAAAGGTAGTTCACTTAAACCTTGCCTTATCGCTCATGGCAAAGCTGAGATTACTTTAAGAAGTTCTCCAAATACTAAAGAATGGGATACAGCAGCTTGCGAAATTATCGTTGAAGAAGCTGGTGGAATATTCGTTGAACCTGATGGTATGAAAATTAAATATAATCGTGAAGATGTTTACAATCGAAAAGGTTATATAGTAGCGAATAGGAAAGAAAATTTATTAAAATAAAAAGACCGTTTTGG
This sequence comes from Bacilli bacterium, assembly GCA_024408075.1. Classification (GTDB taxonomy): domain Bacteria; phylum Bacillota_I; class Bacilli_A; order RFN20; family CAG-826; genus UBA2450. Next base: position 52,650 of record JAKSVK010000003.1, read on the forward strand.
TCTTTTATTTTTGGCTGGGGTACCTGGATTCGAACCAGGGAAATGTCGGAGTCAGAGGCCGATGCCTTACCGCTTGGCTATACCCCAATATTTATGCCATTCTAACTTCAATTACTCCAGGAACTTCTTCTTGCAACACAACTTCAACGAGTTCTTTAATGTCTGCTCCAGCAAAGCTGCAATCTTGGCAAGCCCCTTTCATACGGACATAAACAACCCCATCTTTATATGATACAAATTCACAATCTCCTCCATCTTTTTGTAAGAAATGTCGAATTTTATCAAGAGTAGAAATGATGAGTTTTTCGGTTGTTTCTTCTGAGTTAGTGTCCTCTTTAACTTCTAAGTGATAACCATCAAAAGCATCTTTTGCGTTTAATAAGAAATGATTTGCGACTTCTAAGAAGTTGAAATTATGAGCTTTTCCCTCTCCTCTATAGTGCTTAGTTATTGCAACATTGTACCATTGAAGAGAAATAAAAATTCTCCATAAATAATAACGTTTAATTTGGTTAATGGTTGGCTTGTTATCATAGTAGTAATTTAATAATTCTCTACCTTCGCTAACTTTGCCGTTTCCAAATGCAGCAATATCATAAATTGGATCGTTATTTCCAACAAATTCAAAATCAATAAAATAATATTCATCATCTGGAGTTTGAATAATGTTACTTCTTTGTGCATCGTTATGACAAAGACATAACATCTGGCTCTCTAAAAATGAACGATATCCGAATAAGAAATCTCTTAACATTTCATATCTGTCATTTATCTCAGTTTCATATTGTTTTGCTTCTTTTTCGTAAATGTCAGTAAATCTAACAAATGGTGCATAGTCACTACGTGAAAGCAAGACTGAATTATGCAAATTCTTGAATAAAACTGCTATTTTTTGATAGTCAAATTTTTCAACTTTGTCTAATGATTTACCAGAGATAAATTCGTTCATTTTGATTCCTTTTTCAGTGTCAAAATAAACGTTCTTACTGGTGATACCGATGTTATGGATAATGGATTGATGTTCTTTTTCAAGTTTGCGATCAACCATTTCGTTAGCTTGTTCGGTTGGAATGTATAAAATGTACTTTTTGTTGTTTTTATCTTCGACGAGATAAGAAATGTTCATCATTCCGCCAGTGATGGTATCAACAATTTTGCTTCCTTCACCAAGTACTTTATTAATTAAATTAATAGTTTCTTTATCAAACATACGATTCATTATAGCACCAGGAAAATATTTGTAGTAATATTTTGTTATGAAGTCTAAGCGTACTTTAGTTTATATTTTCTTCGCAATAACTATTATTATTGATGTTTTAATAATTGTTGAAAGTTGTTACTCAGGAACTAAAAGTGGGAGCCAATCAAAAGGAGTCACACAAGCTATTATTGATTTTATTACTTTGATTGATCCAACTAACTGTGTAAAAGATAATCCTGAGACTGCTCATGCTGTAATTAGAAAACTTATCGGACATTTCTTATTTTTTGGAGTCTCAGGATTATTTAACGGACTTTCTTTTTGCTTCATTGATGGTGCAATTGAAAATAAGAAAAAAGATATTTTAGCAGTTGGACTTGGCTTTGGCTTTTCAATTGCTGCCATTAGCGAATTTATTCAATTATTAATACCAGGAAGAGCAGGAATGTTTGTAGATGTCTTAATTGATTTTGCTGGTTTCCTACTTTTTTACTTAATAGTATTTTTCATTTTCTTTGGCCAATATCATCACAAAAAGAAAATTAAAGAGGCCAAATAATGTTATTACTTTGGGGAAAATACGTTCGTAAATATTATTTGAGATACTTAATTTTCTTTATTTTAGGTGTCGCAGCTTTAATTACTGTTGATTATTTTCAACTTGAAGTGCCTGAAATTTTAGGTCAAATAGTAGATAAATTACAAAGCCAAGGCTCGATTGACGTTAGTAGTGAATGGTTCACAAGTTTGATTATTCGAGTTGTTGTTATTGCAGTTATTCTTTTTGCTGGAAGAGTTATTTGGAGACTTTCCTTATTTTATGCTTCTAAAAAAATGGAAGAAAAAATTAGGCTTGCGATGTATGAAAAAGCAGAAAAACTAGATATCTTTTATTACCAAGATAACAAAGTTGGAAATGTTATGAACTGGTTTACCAACGACTTAGAAACTTTGGAAGAGTTCTTAGGTTGGGGATCATTGATGATGATTGATGGCGTTTTCCTTACTGTTATTGCTTTGGTGAAAATGTTTATATTAAATACCGCTCTTGCTCTTATTGCTTTAGTACCAATTCTACTAATTGCTGTTTGGGGAGCTTTATGTGAAAAATATATGGGCATCAAGTGGACTGCCAGACAAGAAAGTAATGATGATTTATATGATTATTCACAAGAATCTTTTACTGGAATAAGAGTAATTAAAGCCTTTGTTAAAGAAACTCAACAAATTCATGCATTTTCTAAAATGGCACTTAAAAATGCAGATATTAATGTTGAGTTTACAAAAATTTCCGTCATTTTTGATGTCATTATTGAAGTTATTATTGCTGCAGTTGCAGCTACAATATTAGGCTTTGGTGGATGGTTTGCTTATGGTTGCATTAATGGAGCACCAATTTATATTGCTGGTAAGCCAATTTTAATCAAGACTGGTGAATTGATTACTTTTACCGGTTATTTCTTCCATTTAGTTTGGCCAATGATAGCTTTAGGGCAAGTTGTTACAATGCTTTCCAAAGCTAGATCTTCTTATAGAAGAATTGCTAACTTTTTAGATACACCTGAAACTTTAATTGATGAAGAAAATGGTTTAGAAATACAAGCGAAAGGTGATATTGAATTTAAAGATTTTTCATTTACTTTCCCAAACCAAAAATTTCCATCAATTAAACACATAACTCTTAAAATTAACCAAGGTGAAAATGTGGGAATTGTTGGAGCTGTTGGATGCGGAAAATCAACTTTAGTAAATACCTTAGTAAGACTTTATAACGTTGAGAAAAACAAAATTTTCATCGATGGAATCGATATCATGAAAATTAAGATTCAATCGGTTAGAAATAATGTGGCAATTACTCCACAGGATAACTTTTTATTCTCAGATTCAATTTTTAATAATATTGCTTTTTCAAATATTGATTCATCGATGGATAAAGTTAAAAGAGCAGCTCAATTTGCATCTGTTGATGAAGATATAGAACAATTTACTAACAAATATGATTCAGTCATGGGAGAAAACGGACATACTGTTTCAGGTGGTCAAAAACAAAGAATCTCAATTGCTCGCGCATACGTAAAAAATGCTCCAATTTTGATTTTGGATGACAGCGTTTCAGCAGTTGATATGAAGACTGAAAAATCAATTTTAAATTCCATTAAAGAAGAAAGAAAAGGCAAAACTACTTTAGTTGTAGCTTCTAGAATTTCGACTGTTATGGATATGGATAAAATTATTATTTTAAAAGATGGAGAATTAGAGGCTTTTGATACTCCAGTCAATTTATTAAAAACGAATAAAACATTCATTAGAATGCACTCATTGCAACAACTCGAAGAGGAAATGGCAAAATAACATGGACTTATTAGTAGATAAAAAGATGCCAATTAAGACCATGTTTAAGAGGACATGGCCATATGTAAAAGATGAAAAGAAATCTTTCGTCAGTGCTTTCCTTTTGATTATTTTAAATGTTATTGCAGGTGTTGCTTTACCTAGACTTACTGGGTTATATACGGATTATATTGCTTCAAGCTCACCAATATTATCAATAATTATAATTATTGCTTGCTCAACCTTTATCTTGTCTTGCCTAAGCCAAGCTTTCTTATATATCGAAAGTATGATTTTGACTCGTGCTGGTCAAAGAATTGTTTATAAACTTAGAATGGAAGTATTTTCACATATTGAATCAATGAGTCAAAATCAATTTAACGATATGGCTGTTGGTTCGTTAGTGACTAGAGTTTGCTCATATACATCTCAACTTTCTGAATTTTTCACTAATACCTTAGTTCATATCATTCGTGAAAGTTTAACGGTTATAGTAACATTTGTTTGGATGATTGTTCTTTCTCCTATTTTAGGAGGAATTTTAGCTGCGGTTATCGTTTTGATCTTTATTATTTCCATCATTTTCTCTACGGAAATTCATAAAGTTTTCCACAAGGAAAGAAAACAAATTAGTGATATTAACACTTATTTAAACGAATCTCTTTCTGGAATGAAAATAGTGCAGATTTTTAACCAAGAAAGAAGATTTACTAAAAAGTTTCAGGATAAGAACCATGAATATTTTAAAACTAGATATAAGATTACTTGGCTTTTCTCAATTTACCGTCCTTTAGTATCTTTAATTTATATATTAACTATTGCTTTGATTATTTATAGTGGTTCTCGTATTGGCTTAACTGCTGGAACAATAGTGTCTTTCTATTTGTTCTTAGATTATTTATTCGAACCAATTCAAAAATTAGCAGATGAAATTAACCATATTTCAAGAGCAACAACTGCGATGGAAAGACTTTATAATTTATTAGATATTAAACCTGAAGTATTAAATAAGGATAATAGTGTAGTTCTTGATCACATTAAGGGAAAAATAGAATTTAGACACGTCTATTTTGCATATGAAAAAGAAAACTGGATTTTAAAAGATGTTAGTTTTGTTATTAATCCTAGAGAAACAGTTGCTTTTGTTGGTGCGACTGGAGCAGGAAAAACTACTATATTAGGCTTAATTGTCCGAAACTTTGAAATTCAACGTGGACAAATTTTAATAGATGATATTGATATTAGAGATATTGATATTAATTGTTTAAGAACTTCAATTGGTCAAATGCTTCAAGATGTCTTCTTGTTTACCGGAAGTATCAAAGATAACATTACATTATTTGATAATGGATATACCGATCAAGAAGTTAATGAAGCAATTGACTATGTCAATGCTAAAGACTTTGTTAATAATCTACCTGATAAAATTAATACTAAGATTGTTAAAAATGGTGAAAATTTCTCAACTGGTCAACGTCAATTATTATCGTTCTCTCGAGCGGTGCTACATAAACCTCAAATTATGATTCTTGATGAAGCTACTGCTAATATTGATGTTGAAACTGAAGTAGTAATACAGTCCTCTTTACTTAAACTTAAAAGTATTGGAACTATGTTAATTGTTGCTCATAGATTATCAACCATTCAACACGCTGATAACATTATATGTTTATCTCATGGTGAAATAGTGGAAACTGGAAATCACCAAGAATTGCTTAAAAAACGTGGCTATTACTATAACTTATATAAACTTCAATTTGAAAATAAGTAATTTAATGTTTTAAGTAAATAAAAAGCCTTGATTAATTCAAGGTTTTTTTTCATTTGGTGCCCGGGACCGGAATTGAACCGGTATGGATTATTCGTCCGCAGGATTTTAAGTCCTGTGCGTCTACCTATTCCGCCACCTGGGCAAGAAGTGGTGACTCGCCGGAGATTCGAACTCCGGACCCCTTGATTAAAAGTCAAGTGCTCTACCGGCTGAGCTAGCGAGTCATTTACTAAATTGGCTGGGGTGGGTGGGATCGAACCACCGAGATGCAAGAGTCAAAGTCTTGTGCCTTACCTCTTGGCTACACCCCAATTTAGTTTTTTGGTGGAGGGGGGCAGATTCGAACCGCCGAACCCGAAGGAGCTGATTTACAGTCAGCCGCGTTTAGCCTCTTCGCTACCCCTCCATATGGGTAATTTTGCTATCTATAAGATGGTGGATGCTGACGGGATCGAACCGCCGACCCCATCCTTGTAAGGGATGTGCTCTCCCAGCTGAGCTAAGCATCCGCATTTTAGATACGCGAAATATAATATATCATTTAGATATATATAAATCAATAAAAAAATCGCCAATTTTTTGGCGATAATTTTTCAATTAAACTATATAAATATAGTTAATATCCTTTTTTACCCAAGAGGTGAAACATATTCTTCTTATAAACTTCAACTCCAGGTTGATTAAATGGATTGATTTCAAGAAGATATGCACTCATAGCACATGCTCTCATGAAGAAATAGAATAAATAGCCTAAGGTCTTGGCATCAAGTTTATCAATTTCAATAACATTGCATGGAACTCCGCCTTCTTCTTCATGAGCCTTTTTAGTTCCTAAGAAAGCCATTTGATTAACATAAGAAAGCTTTTTACCTTCTAGATAATTTAAGCCATCTAAATCGTCATCTGTATGAGGAATAGCGACATCTAATTCAGGAGTTTTAATGTTTAAAATAGTTTCAAATAAAACTGGTGTACCGTCTTGAATAAATTGACCTAAAGAGTGCAAGTCAGTAGAGAAAGTAACACTTCCAGGTAATAAGCCTTTCTTCTCTTTTCCTTCTGACTCTCCAAAGAGTTGCTTTAACCATTCAGAAAGTTGAGACATTTGAGGTTCATAGGTAACAAACATTTCTACATTTTTGCCATGTCTAAGCATATAGTCTCTACTAACAGCATAGCGATAGCAAATGTTGGTTTTTAAGTCATCATTGTCAAGCTCTTTTCTAGCCTCTTTTGCACCAGTTAACATTGCTTCAACATCAATGCCTGCAGCAGCAAGAGGGAAAAGACCAACAGGAGTTAAAACACTATATCTTCCTCCAATGTTTCCAGGAAGAACATAAGTGTGATAGCCTTCGATATTGCAAAGTGTTTTCAAAGCACCTTTTTCTTTATCAGTTACTGCAAAAATTGCATTTTTTGCTTGGGATTTGCCGACTTTTTCTTCTAAAAGTGCTTTAACTAGTCTAAATGAAATGGATGTTTCAGTAGTGGTTCCACTTTTAGAAATAACATTGATCGCAAACTTCTTATTCTCTAAATAATCAAGAACTTGTTTAGTGTAATTCGGAGAGAAGGTTTGGCCCATAAAAATAACTTCTAATTTATCGTTACTTTTAATTCCTTTTAATGCTTCAAGAGCACATCTTGCGCCGAGATAACTTCCACCGATTCCACAAACTACTAAAACTTCAAAATTATCTCTAACATATTTAGCATCCACGAGTAATCTTTTAAGTTCTTCTTTATCGTAATCAACTGGCCAATCTACCCAACCAAGAAAATCATTTCCTGCGCCAGTTTTTTCATTAATCATTTTGTTGATTTTGCTTACTTTTTCTCCATAAGCAAGAATTTCTTTCTCACTTACAGCTTTATTCAATTCAAAATTAATCATTTTGTTCTCGCTTTCTGTAATGTTTCATTAATCCAAGTTGGAAGCTTTTCTTTTAAATCATTAAAGTCATCAGCTTTAACGCCAGGAAATTTGTTTTCAGAACGATTTTTAACTAAAACACGCTCATTTTCGTCAACTTGTTTTAAGGACACTCGTAAAAAACCATTAGATTCATCAATAGATAATATCTTTACTTTAATTTGATCGCCAATTGACGCAAAAGATTCAACATCTCTTACATAACGATCAGAAAGTTCAGAAATGTGTAGCATTCCAATAGCTCCATCTTCAAATGAAAGAAAAAGAGCAAATGGTTTTGCTGAAGTAATAGTTCCTATTAATAAATCTCCAACTTGATGTTGCATACCTTAATAATTTATCACTATATAAATAAAAAAGGTAGAAATTAATCTACCTTCATTCATTTTTCTATTTTTTTAATCGTTAAGTAAGCTTTCTCGCTCTTGATTCATTGCGTTTGTACTGACTTCATCAATAATGTATTTCATAATTCGATCCATTTTTGATCCTTCAGTATAATCAGCTTTTGCAATATATGTGACACGTTTGTCATCTTTAATTTGCTTAACACTTGCTTCATTTTTGTCGGTGTAAACGCCAATTGAATGTCCATTGTTCTTGTTAACAAGAGTCATACAAGCAACATCAGTCATTCCATCACCTAAATAAACAATATTTTGATATGGGATTCTGAGTTTTTGCTTATCAGTTTTTGCATTTACTCCCTCATCATTGCTTACTTCAGTAACGCCTTTAGCAATACGGAAGAAGAATTGAGTTTTTTGAGTATAGTTAATTGCAAGTTTTGGCCAAACAGGAACATCATTTTCATAAAGAAATTCACAACCATATACTTTTGTAAAGTACTTGTATATTGAACAGCCTTCGAGAATCTCAGTTGTTCCAGATGAGACTAGATAATGCTCAACAATAACATTTTTTTCTAACCCATATTTGTTAATTCTATCAAACCAAGTTTCCACCCCTGGATGATAAAGAATTTCTTTACCACAATTACGTAAAAATTCTCTAGTTAATTTGATATTTTTTTCGCGACATTTAAGTATCATCATGTACATGTATGACAAAATTCTCTCAACGCCAGTTTTTTCAGAAAATTTACCGGTCTCGCCCCAAAATTCTTCTGGAGTCATACCTAATGCAGGAATGAAAGAATAATTCTGCATATCAGTAGTTGATAATGTCTTATCGAAGTCATACATAATCGCAACAATTTGCTGTTTCATCTGATTACCTCGCAAGTTATATTATCACAAAAGATAATATTTTACAAATTATTTACTCATTGGTATTTTACCCTACTTATAAACAAATATTACATTGCCTACCAAAATTCGAAAGTATAATGCTTGTAAGAAAATATATTTTCTTTTACAATATCAATTGCTGAGGATATTAAAACATGAAAAAGAAACCTGTGATTTTATGTATTATGGATGGCTTTGGCATTAGAAATAATAAAAATGGCAATGCTGTAGCCGCCGCAAAAAAACCAAATTTAGATGCATATTTTAAAAATAATGCATATACAGAAATTAATGCTTCTGGTGAATATGTTGGACTTCCAGATGGACAAATGGGCAACTCCGAAGTTGGCCATATGAACATGGGAGCAGGTAGAATAGTCTACCAGTCGTTAACCTTAATTAATAAGGCAATTAAGGACCATGAATTTGAGAAAAATGCTTGTTATTTAGAAGCGATTGAACACGCTAAACAAAATCATTCAAAATTACATATTTTTGGACTTGTTAGTGATGGTGGAGTTCACTCTCACATTAGACATATTTTAGCAATGATTGAACTTGCTAGCAAAAGTGGTTTAGATGATGTATTTGTTCACTGCTTTATGGATGGAAGAGATGTTGATCCACAAGCTGGAAGTAAATACGTCGAAATGATTCAAAATAAAATGGATGAACTTCATTTCGGACATATTGCTGATATTGGTGGTCGTTATTGGGGTATGGACAGAGATAAAAACATGGATAGAGTTGATGTTGCTTATCGTTGTATGGTTGATCACGATGGCCCAAGTTTTACTGATTATAAAGAGTTCTTTAAATCTCAATATATTGAGTTACCTAAATTAGGAAGAGAAGCCAGCGACGAATTTATTATTCCTCACTTTAATAAAAATGTTGACGGAAGAATTCAAGACAATGATTCTATTATCTTTATGAATTATCGTCCTGATCGCGCAATTCAAATTTCTACTTTATTTACAAACCCTAATTTCTATGCCAATCCTGCTAAAAAGGATGATGGAAGTTTGGCATGGAAGCCTTATACACCAGCTCATCCATTAAAAGGAATATTCTATGTTTGTACAATGAAATATGCAGATAGTGTCAAAGGAAAAATTGCATTTGAATTACCAAAATTAAATAATATTTTAGGTTCTTATTTAGCCGAACAAGGTTATTCACAACTTAGAATTGCCGAAACAGAAAAATATGCTCATGTTACCTTCTTCTTTGATGGAACGATGAACTTTGATGGAGTTGAAAGACCTGAACTTAAAAATTGCCGTCGTGTCTTAATTAATTCACCAAAAGTTGCTACATATGATTTACAACCAGAAATGAGTGCATACAAGGTTCTTGATGCTTTAATGGTTGAATTAAATAAATTTGATTTAGATGTTGTAATACTAAACTTTGCAAACTGCGATATGGTTGGCCATACTGCTGTATTTGATGCATGTGTTAAAGCTGTTGAAACTGTTGATACATGTGTTGGAAAAATTATTGATTGGTGCAAAGAAAATGATGCAACTCTTATTGTTACTGCAGATCACGGAAATGCTGAAGAAATTGTTGATGCCGAAGGTAAACCTTTTACTGCACATACAACAAATCTTGTTCCATTCTGTATTAATAGACCTGAATTAAAACTTAAAAAAACAGAAGGTAAACTTGCAGATATTGCTCCAACAATTTTGGAACTTTTAGGTGCTAAAAAACCTGAAGAAATGTCTGGAGAATCACTAATTATTAAATAAGGAGAAAAAAATGAAAGAATTAGACCTTAAGTTTGAACAATATGAATTAAATGTTCCTACTGAAAAAAGAACTCTTAATAAGTTAGAAAAACTTGTCAACGAACTTGAAGAATGTGGTAGTTTTTTAACTGCTAAAACTGCAATCAAACACTATAACAAATATATGAGTCAATTAACGACTGATATGAGTGTTATTTCTGTAAGATATTCTCTGAATACTGAAGATAAAGTTTATAAAAAAGCTCAAGAAAAAGTTGATGAAATTTCACCTTTAATTTCTAATTACTCAACTAAGTTTGAAAAGATTTTAGTCAAAGCAAAATATAGAAAAGATCTTGAAAACGCTTATGGTAAATATTTATTAAAGATGTATGAAGGAAATCTCAAATCATTTGATGAAAAGATTATTCCTGAATTAATTGAAGAAAACAAACTTTCTTCTAAATATGACGAAATCACTGGTGGAGCTCAAATCAAATTTAAAGACGGAACATACAATTTGTCCCAAATGGGTAAGTTCCTTTGTGATGCTGATAGAGAAACAAGAAGAGGCGCTGCTATTGCTCTTGATGGATGGTGGAAAGAACACGAACAAGAAATTGGCGATATCTACGATAAACTTGTTAAACTCAGAGATAAAATGGCCAAAAAACTTGGCTTTAAAAACTTCATTGAACTTGGCTATCTCCGTTTAGGAAGAACTGACTACGATGCAAAGATGGTTAAAGGTTATAGAGACCAAATCAAAGAAGAAGTTGTCCCAATTTGCCAAAAGCTTTATAAACAACAAATGAAAAATTTAGGAATTAAAAATCCTCAATATTATGATTACAACTTAAAATTTGCTAGTGGTAACCCAACTCCAAAAGGAAATGCACAAGATTTAGTTAAAGCTGCTAAAAAGATGTATGAATCTCTTTCTAAAGAAAGTGGAGAATTCTTTAACTTTATGATTAAACATAACTTAATGGATTTAGAGGCAAGAAAAGGCAAACAACCTGGCGGATATTGTACATATTTCCCAGTTTACAAAGCCCCATTTATTTTCTCTAACTTCAACGGTACTGATGGTGACGTTAATGTCTTAACTCATGAAGGTGGACATGCTTTGCAAGCATATTTAAGTTCTGATATTAAAATTCCTGAATATCAAAGTCCAACACTAGAAGCTTGTGAAATTCACTCAATGAGCATGGAATTCTTTGCTTGGCCTTATATGAAAGACTTTTTTGGGGCAGATGCTGAAAAATATAAATATGCTCACTTAGTTGATGCAATTGAATTCTTACCTTATGGAATTACAATTGATGAATTCCAACACTGGGTTTATGAACATCCAGAAGCAACTCACCAAGAAAGATGTGCTAAATATTTAGAAATTGAACAAGCAAATTTACCACATAAAAAATATGATGAATGTGAAGTATTTGCTCATGGTGGATGGTGGATGAAACAAAGCCATATCTTTGGTGTTCCTTTCTATTATATTGATTACACGCTCGCGCAAGTAGTTGCTTTCCAATTCTTAGCAGAAGATAGAAAGAGCCACGATAAAGCCTGGAAGAAATATATTAAACTCTGTAAACTTGGTGGTAAATTACCATTTACTGGTTTGCTTGAAAAGGATCATTTACGTAATCCATTCGAACCTGGTAATGTCGCTAAAAATATTAGACCTTTAGTGAAATTATTAAAGGAAATGGATACATCAAAATTCTAGATTAAATCAAATAAAAAAGGCGCTGTTAATCAGTGCCTTTTTTTGTTAACTTTGGTGCGCGGGATGAGAATCGAACTCACACATCTTGCGATATACGCCCCTCAAACGTACGCGTCTACCAGTTCCGCCACCTGCGCATTTCCAAGTTGCTATGATATTTTATGAAAAATAGAAATTAAAAACAAGATTAATGTATTTTTGTTTGATATTTTGTTAAAATATCTAGGTTATTAAGGAGAATTAATATGAAAAAAGTATTAGTTGAAACAAGCGCTAGACATATTCATGTTACCGAAGAACAATTCAAAATTCTTTGTGGAGCAGATGCTAAATTAGAAGTCAGAGCGCCTTTATCACAACCTGGTCAATTTGTTTCTACAACAAGACTTGATGTAGTTGGACCTAAAAAAACAATTAACAATGTTTCTATTCTTGGACCTTTTAGAAAAGCTGCCCAAGTAGAAGTTTCTGCAACTGATGCAAGAACTCTTGGAGTTCCTGCTGTTGTTAGAGAAAGCGGAGATATTAAAGGCACACCTGGAATTAAACTAGTTGGACCTGCTGGAGAAATTGATCTCACTGAAGGATTAATCGTAGCAAAAAGACATATTCATATGACAGAAGCTGATGCAAAAGAATTTGGAGTCAACAATGGACAAATAGTCTCTGTTAAAGTTGATAATCCAGGTAGAAGCTTAGTTTTTGGTGATGTCGTAGTTAGAGTTAGAAATGATTTTGCTTTAGCAATGCACATTGATACTGATGAAAGCAACGCTGCTGGTTGTGCTGGGGAAGTTTTCGGAGAAATAATTCTTTAATAATGGAAACTATAAGATTTAATCCAGTTAATGTTTGTGCTCGTGAAATGATTATTGAACACGATAATCATGTAATTAAAAACGTCACAATCATTAATGGATGTAGAGGTAACACTCAAGGTGTTTCCCGCTTATTAGTTGGCAGAACTCTTGAAGAAGCTGTTGAACTTTTAGAAGGAATTCAATGCCATAATGGAACCTCATGCCCAGACCAATTAGCAAAAGGCATTAAACAATACTTGAATAAATAAAATTAATAATATATTATTATTGTACTTATCCAGAACCATGCAAGCAGGGATGAAAAAGCATGGTAGCAACTCTCGAAAGAGTAAGTGCTCTCCTAAGCAAGGACCCAGAACCTTGATCGATAAGTTGAGAAGCAATTAACTTCTCCCGTTCTGGGGGAAGTTTTTTAATAGGTAAAAGTTATGAAAGAAAGAAAATTATTTACATCCGAATCAGTAAGCGAAGGTCACCCAGATAAACTTTGTGATCAAATTAGCGATGCTGTTTTAGATGAATGCTTAAGATTAGATTCTGAATCACATGTAGCTTGTGAAGTTTTTGCTTCAAAAAATAAAATTATTGTTGGTGGAGAAATAACTTGCTCTAAAGAAATTGATATAACCCACATTGTAAAAGATGTTTTAAAAAGCATTGGTTATGATAAACCTGAACTTGGATGCGATTATCATACGATTGAAGTTGAAAATTTAATTCAAAAACAATCTCCTGATATTAATCAAGGAGTAAGCAAAAAAAGAGTTGAAGATCAAGGAGCCGGTGATCAAGGATTAATGTTTGGATATGCAACTGATGAAACTGAAGGTTATATGCCTTTAGCCATCTCTATTGCCCATAAGTTAGTACGTTATGCAACCGATCTTAGAAAAAAAGGAAAATTCCCAGGTGCAAGACCAGATATGAAGTCTCAAGTGACGATTGATTATACAGATAAAAACAATGTAAAAATTGATACGATTTTGATGTCGATTCAACATGATGAAAATATTTCTGAAGATGAATTTAAAAAGTTCATTCACGAAAATATCATGCAAAAGGTCGCTAAAAGTTTTAAATTTAATACAGATTTTAAATTTTTAATTAATCCAACTGGTCGATTTGTTATTGGTGGTCCTGCTGGTGATACTGGCTTAACCGGAAGAAAAATAATTGTTGATACTTATGGAGGAAGTGCACATCACGGTGGTGGAGCTTTTTCAGGAAAAGACCCATCAAAAGTTGATAGATCTGCAGCATATATGGCGCGTTATATTGCTAAGAATTTAGTGGCTGCTGGTGTTGCTCGCGAAATTGAAATTCAACTAGCTTATGCGATTGGTATAAATGAACCTCTTTCAATTAATGTTAATTGCTTTGGAACTGGTAAATATGATGAACTTTTAATCACAAAAATAGTTTCTAAAGTTTTTGACTTAAGACCAGGCATGATTATAAAGAACTTCTCATTAAAAAAACCTACATTTAAATATAGAGATGTTGCTAATTATGGCCATTTTGGTAGACCAGATTTAGATTTGCCTTGGGAAAAACTTGATAAAGTTGAAGAAATTAAACAACAATTGTCGCAAATCTAAACAAATTTATTGTATAATAAAAGTGTAAATCCTACTTCAGAGCAATTTGGAAAGGAGAATTATCATATGAAATACCAAATTATCGGAAAAAACATTGAAGTCACCGAAGGGATTTCGACTGCACTTCAAAACAAGCTAACAAGACTTGATAAGTATTTTCTTGTTAAAGAAGATGTTGAATGTCGTTGTGTCGTAAGCGCACATAACTTAATTCAAAAAGTAGAAATAACAGTATTTTTACCTAACATGCCTATTAGAGCAGAAGTTGAAAATGCTGATTTATATGCTGGAATTGATTTAGCTATTGATAAGTTAGAAGGACAAATGAGAAAGATCAAAACAAGAATGGATCGCTCAAACAATAGATTGTCCTTAGGCAAAGCAATCGACTTTGAAATGATTGATGAAGACGAAGAAGTTTCTAAAGAAAAAGATGTGATTGTTAGAGCAAAATCATATTATTTACAAGCAATGAGTATTGATGAAGCAATCACTCGTATGGAAGCTCTCGGCCACCCATTCTTTATGTATCTAGATGAAGAAGATGACAGAATTTCAACAGTCTATATTCGTCGTGATGGTGGTTATGGCGTCATTCAAGCCGAAAATCCAATCAAATAGTTTTCAAAAAAACTAACTAAGGCACGAGCAAAATCGTGCCTTTTCTTTATAAAATCAAATATTTTATATACTCATAATTGTCCTTTGTGTATAATAGTAAAGCGAAATCGATGAATACTATGGGATTATCCGAGGGTGAAATACCAAAGTATTGAAGGAGGTTTTATGAACAATATTAATCAATACAACTTCGACATCATTCATGTTGCTACTCATTTAAGAGATACACTTGAATATGTTTTGCCTCGCGATCATGACGCTAAAGTTTTTGAACAAAGAAAAGCCGTCTTAACAAAAGGCCTTGAAAAAGAAACTCCACTTGGAAAATTCTTAGAAGCAAATAAAGATAAATTTGAAAAAGTTATTACTGAATACAAAGAATTCCTTGATGAAGTTTATGGTGATAACTCAACTATCTTAGCCAAAACATCTGATGGTAAAATTAGAGTTGATCACTCACAACATATTAAAATATATAAATATGTTAACGATTTAATGGAACCTATTAGAGATGTTATTTATTTCCATCTCAACTTAGCTAGAAAACAAAATCAAGCTGAACCAATCATTGAAGATTTAATGAAAATTGACGATAGCCATTATCGTACTTTTGCTTATATGCTTGTTATGCAAGATTTCCAAAAATCATTTTTTGAATTCCAAAAAGTAATGGGTGAAGCAAAAGGACAACCAACTCCACAATCTAATTACATAGTTCAAAACGAACTTGCAGTTATGGCTGGAATTTTAAGAAATATGAGAAGCAAAACTCATTGTACAGATAACAAAACATTAGATACATTAGATGACTGTTTGAAGGTTATTGAAATGAGCGAAGGAAGAAGAGATCGAATTGACGATAAACCTTTCCCTGAACTTTTCAAAAACGCACTTGAAAATACCAATAAACTCCTTACTGAACAAGGACCAAAATGGCAAGAATTATTTAACAAAGCTTTACAAGAAATGTTAGCTGATATTCGCAAGAATACTGAAAACAAAGCACAAGCTTAAGAGGTAGAATATGACAAAGAAACTAAACTTAAAAATTTCTGTATTTGAATTAATTTCATATATAGTACTTGGCGCACTTGCTCTTTGGGGCATTGTGTATATCGTTTTAGGACTTGTATGTGCAACAGCACTTAAATACGATAGTGGGTTATTAATTAGAGACAATGAAATGAAAGCACATGGCATTGGATTTTTAACACAAGGAATCATCATTCTTGCTGTTGCTGTTGTCGCTCTTACTATTGTTTTATTATCATGTGCTAAAAAGAGTGATAAATCATTTGAAAAAGAACAACGTAAAGCTGCTAGACTCAACTATGCACAAACTAAAATTATTGATGCTAAAGTTGAAGATGTAAGCGAAAAGAAAGAATAGTTTCTACTATATTAACTAACAAAAACTTCCAATTTATTGGAGGTTTTTTATTATTAAGATTATAATAATTTGTATGAAGAAAAGACGAATATCTAATAAGACAATTGCAATCACAGGATTATTATTAGCTATCGAAATTATTTTTCAATGTATTTCAATGCTTATCCCTGGAGGGGTAAATTTTAATTTATCTTTGATACCTATTACAATTGGAGCAATTCTTTATGGTCCTTTTGTTGGAGGGTTTCTTGGTTTTATGGCTGGAGTCATCATTTTAGTTTCTCCAAACACTGTTGACGTCTTTTTATCTGTTTCAACAATCGCCACAGTATTTTGCTGTTTAGTTAAAACTTGTATTGCTGGTTTAGTTGCAGGTTTTATCTTTAATTTAATTAAGAAGAAAAATGATGTTATAGCAGCAATTGTTGCATCGATTATCGTTCCGCTATTTAATACGTTTATATTTACATTTTTCGCATATTTTTGGTTTAAAGATGCTTTACATTTTACTAGTTATTCAGAAATTTTATATGCAATCATTGGGCTTAATTTTGTAATTGAACTAGTAACTACTGTTATTGTTTCTCCAGCGTTATATAAAATGGTTTTAACTAGAAAAGCTAATAATGGAAACTATTGATTATTTGTAAGATTAATATAATATTTATACATAACACAAAACTGAGAAGGGAGAAAATTTATGAATAAAAAACTTTTAACATTAGTTTTGTTTGCTGCAATGCCGTTGGTTGCTTGTGGCAATGATAACCCTGGCACCCAAGGTGGTGGCGGTGGCGGCGGTGGCGGCGGAGGAGACGCCGATATCAAAGTCACATTTAATATGAGTCAATTGTTGGTTGACCAAGAAGATTTGTCTAGTAAAACAATTGAACAATCAGGAGTACAAATCAAATTTGCTAAGGGCACTGGAACAAGTGCTCCAAAATACTATGCAGAAAGCGATCAAGTTCCATATAGTGCAGCAAGACTTTATGCGAGCAACACCATGACATTTACTGCATCAACAACAATGAAAGAAGTAAAAATTACATGTGGATTGTGGGACAACAAAGATGGAAGTTTTACTGCTTCTACAGGAACCATTCAAGCAAATGCTGATAAATCAGTTGAAACTTGGACTGGCTCAAACGAAACATTTACACTTACAGTTGCTGAAAAACAAAGACGAGTTGTTACTGTTGAAGTCACCTTAGGAAAAGGCCAAGGTGGCGGCGGAGGCGGCGGAGGCGGCGGAGAAACCGTTACTCTTCAATCTGTTGCTAATAAATTAAAATCTTTATGGTCAAAATATTCACCAGACCTTGATCACGATACAGATGAATACGGAGAATTCTACAATGTTTATTTCTTTGTGGAAGGTGACTATAGAGAAACCGAAGCTTCTACTCAAACATTATTGTCACTAGGCACAAGCTTATTAACTGATGAATTCGAATTGGTTTATGAAGCCGAGTGGGATTCTGATTGGCTTATGTTAGATGCTTACTATATGGTTGGCGAAGAAATCATCGTTGAAATTCAAGCTTATGCTGATACTGAATCTGGTGGCGGCTGGGTTGACAGCTGGATATATTAATTAGAAATTAAAGACCAAATCTAAACTTATTAAGGCTTGGTCTTTTTTTATGCTTAAAAAAATTGATATCTAATAATTATTGTGTATAATTATAACGCAATTTAAAGGAACTGAATTATGATTAAAATTGTTGAAGCTATTACAAAAAAGCAAATGAAAACATTTGCTACATTCCCTATAAAATTATATAAAGGCAACAAAAACTATGTTCCTTCTATCTTAGGTGACGAAATTAACTTATTAGATCCAAAAAAGAACCTTATGATGGGTGAAAGTAGAGTGCGTTGTTTTCTTGCTTATAAAGACAATAAATTAGTAGGACGTACTGCAGGAATTATTCCTGTTGCTGGCAATAGAAAAAATAATGAAAAAGTTCTTAGAATCTCACGAATTGATTTTATTAATGACATTGACGTCTGCAAGGCTTTAATTAGAACATTAAAAGATTGGGCAATAAAAGAAGGTCTTGATACAATTTCTGGACCTTGGGGATTCAACGATACAGATAGAGAAGGTATGTTAACATACGGTTTTGATGAACAAAGCACATATGCTACTGCATATTCTTATCCATATTATGTTTCTTTCTTCGAAGAAATTGGATTTACAAAAGAAAGCGAATGGATTGAATATCAATTTAACTATAAAAATAGTGATCCAAAATTCCATGAATATGCTGAAAAACTTAGAAAAGAAGACAGATTTGTTGATCTTTGTGAAATAATGTCACTTAAAAAGATTATTAGCAAATATGGTGATTCATTTTTTGATTGCTATAACGCAGCTTATAAAGATTTAGATAATTTTGTTAAGATTGATGGAGATCAAAAAACCCAAACTTTAAAACAATTTGCGACAATTATTAATAAGAAATTTTTCTCATGTGTTATTGATAAGCAAACAAATAACGTTGTCGCTTTTGGAGTTGGACTTCCTTATATTGGAAACTGTTTAAGAAGAGCAAAAGGAAGAATGCTTTTCGCCGCTTTACCAATTTTCTTTACAATTCAACATCCTAAAAATATCGAACTAGCTTTAATCGGGGTGTTACCAGAGTACGCTAATTTAGGAACACACGCTATTGTTGTTGATCGTTTCTTAAAGAACTTTGCAAAATACAAAATTAAAAATGTCTGGATGGATCCGGTTTTGACAACTAATTTAAAGATGCACCAAACCTGGAAAGGTATGGATAAATCAATCAGACAAAGAAGACAAACCTGGAATATTCCGGTTTCTAAAATTTCATAATTATTTTTACTTAAACTATTAGATATTAGGCAAAATATTATATATAATATCAGCAAGATATAAATCTTTTATGTGAGATTTTTATGAAAAAACGTATTTTATTAATTTTTGCCGCTTCTTTTCTCTTAGTTGGTTGTGGAGGTAATAACACAAGCACAATTCCTCAAATGGATGTTGCTTTTAATGATCAAACAATTACTTATGATGGGAATGAGCACACTATTGTTGCCACAGGCTATCCTGAAGGTAGTGAAGTTAATTATGTAAATGAGGGTCCTTTTATAAATGTTGGCACATATTTAATTGGCGTAGAGATTACTCATCCAAATTATCAAACATTTACCGACTTAGCTACCCTTACCATTAATGAAGGTGTAATTGATGCAGTTTTCGATGATGTGACTGTCACTTATGATGGCAATCCTCACACCATTGAAGCAACAGATTATCCTCAAGGTTCACGAGTAAGTTATGCTAATAACGGACCTTTTGTTAATGTTGGAGAATATGCAATACAAGTCACAATTGAGTGCGAAAATTACCACACATTTACAAAAACAGCTATTTTAACAATTGAAAAACGCGAAATGACAGGCGTTAGTTTTGCTAATAAGACAGTTACATATGACGGCTTTACCCATACCATCGATCCAACTGGTTATCCAGAAGGAAGTCAAATTACTTATTTAACGGAAAAATATTTTACCGAACCTGGGGCCCATGAAATAACAGTTAAAATTTCTCATCCTGACTACAAAGATTATATAAAAACAGCGATTTTAAAAATTAAAGATATTGAAGGCGAAGTGTATGAAACAACAGCTAAAGCACTTCTTAAAGATCATCCTTCAAAAACAAACTTAAATAATCAAAGTCAAAGAATTGAAAGCTGTGGCATAAATCTTACTTTCCATACAAACAAAGGAACAAATAATCCTATATATAATAATGATAATGGTGGAAGCTTAAGGCTATATGCTAATAATTCTCTTACTATAGAAGCACCTGTATTTAATTCTTTGCCAACAATCGAAGTAGTTAAAATAGAATTCACTTGTTTGAAAGAAGAAAAAGTTCCTCTTGATGCAAGTATATCAAGTGGAAGATTATCCTTTCCAAGTTCAACTACTTTTGTGTGGAGTGGAACTGCAACAAGTCTAGTTTTAACAATTGGTACTGCCCCTGCTTGGATTATTAATTTTAAGATTACATATGTTAATAACGAGCACATGATTGATTCGCTTCCTGGGATAAGTAGTATCGCCACTATTAAAGAAAGGGCAACTGAAATTCGATATATTCCATCTAACGATGGATGGTATCTTACCCCAACAGAAGTTACTGTACAAGTCCAAGCAATTGACTGCATTGATTCAACAGCTACAAGCGGAACATTACCTGGTGATGCTAGAGGAAAAGTCCTCTGTGTTGACAAAACCGGTTATATTCTTGCTTCTAGTGCAACTTCCATTACTGGGGGAGTTACCTTATATTCAAGAGTTAAGGATTATTTAAAAGCTGGTACAACAACATATGAAATTCACGGCAAACTTGCTTTCTTAAATGGTGTTCTTGAAATAAATGTCATGAGTTTTGAATATAAAGAAGATTTAATAATTGAGAAAAATTATGATTCATATGTTGAAAAAAGTTATTTAACTCAGCAAGAATTTGCAGATGATATTATTAAAAACGTTAAATACAATCCTAAAGGATACGGGGTAACAAATGTTGTTAAATTTTCTTCATTAACTTGCTTCAATTGTTATAACAATAAAGCAGGAAGTTATCTGTTTCTAGATGCTAATGGTGATTTAGTTCCTGTCTATTCATACCTTCAAAAAGATAAATCAAATATATCTTTAGGCTATGTTTATGATGTAATTGGCCTTGCTACAACGTATAACTATAGGCCATCACTAAGAATCATGAAAATTACTAAAGTTGATAAGACTCCTTGCAAATTTGATTATGTGAATAACGTAGAAAAAATTGGTGATTTGTCAGGTTTTTACGATATAAAGCCTGGAGATAACGAACAATATGTAAAAAGTGAATTAACAATGTATTCAGCTGATGTGTATGTCTCATATTATGCTAATGACAAATATACTTTTAATACTAATTATTGGGTCGGAAGAGATGAACACAACTATACAACAGGCGTCTCACAAGCTGATGCTGCTAATAAAAAATCATTAGGAATATTTAATGAAAATTTAGATTATAAGCAAACTCTAACTGATTTCATAATTGACGGATGTAAAGACGATGAAGAGGTTAGACAGAAGAAGGTTACTCTTTATTTTACATTAGCTTTTGTTGATACGGTTGATGGAAAAAGTATGTGGAGAGTTAACATCTTAGAAGATTTAGTTAAATCACTTGATTATGTAAATGGTGAAAGATTAAATATGACATTCCACACAAGTAGTGAAGGTGTAAGTTGTATTTACGAAGAAAAAGTTTATCAACAGTGGTCATATAGTGGACTTGTTGTAAGAAATGAAGCTAATAAAATTGGTTCAACTACTTATCAAATTAAAAGAGACCCAACTCAACTTATTGTTGCTCAAAACACAAAATTAATTTTACGTTTTGATAGAGAGATTCTTGGTTTTACTTTCTTTCACTCAACTTATTCTTCATTTGCTTTTTTAGAAGGGTTAGAAATTAGATGCTTTGATCAAAGAAAAGATCACACTGAAATAGTTCTTAAAAATCCTACTAACGAAGTTATTATAGATGTTGTTGGTTTAACAGGAGAAAATTATATAAAAATTCCTAGAATGGAGCTTGTCTACAAGAAATAGTTATGGGTTTACGATCAATTAAAGAAATTTTTGTCGTTGGCTATGGTCCTTCCTCTTCGCACACTATGGGACCATATAAGGCCAGTGCTGATATTTTAAAAAAATATCCTAATGCTGATTTTATTGAGGTTACTCTTTATGGTTCTTTAGCGTTGACTGGAAAAGGGCACTTAACTGATTACATTATTGATTTAGCTTTGAAGAATGTTAAACATAAGATTGTATTTAACAAAAGAAAGCAAATGGAACACCCAAATTTCATGAGTTTCAAAATTACAATTGGTGAAGAAACTTTTGTAGAAAATGCAATTTCCATTGGTGGAGGTTCTGTAATAACAAAGGA
Source organism: Bacilli bacterium (assembly GCA_024408075.1). Classification (GTDB taxonomy): domain Bacteria; phylum Bacillota_I; class Bacilli_A; order RFN20; family CAG-826; genus UBA2450. The sequence goes on from JAKSVK010000003.1 coordinate 75,050, forward strand.
CAATGTTAATACATTTAATTCAAAACCAACTTATCCTCATTCTTCTATGAAAGAGATTAAAAAGTATATTGAAACAAAAGATATATCCTTTTATGAATATGTAACACAATTTGAAAACCAAGATATTCATGCTTATTTCGAAAATGTTTTAAAGGTGATGGATGAAGCTGTTCAACGTGGTTTAAATACAACTGGTTATTTACCTGGAAAACTCAAAGTAGAAAGAAAAGCAAAAAATATGTATGACAATATGGAGCATACTTCCTTAGGAATTAATGATGTTGCGATGAATGTTGCTGTTCATAGTTTTGCAGTCAGCGAAGAAAATGCTGCTGGTGGAATTATTGTTACCGCTCCTACTTGTGGTAGTGCTGGAGTCATTCCTGGATGTATACAATATTTAAGAATGAAACACGTTACTGATGAAAACATTATTCGTGGTTTGATGGTGGCCGGATTATTTGGAATTTTATGCAAAACAAATGCATCGGTTAGTGGTGCGGAATGTGGATGTCAAGCTGAAATAGGTGTTGCTTGTTCTATGGCGGCTGCAATGATTGCTTTCTGCTTTGGGAAAAAGAGCGAAGAAATTATTCAAGCCGCAGAAATTGCGCTTGAGCATTCTCTTGGATTAACTTGTGATCCAGTTGAAGGATATGTTCAAATACCTTGTATTGAAAGATGTGCTTTATTTGCAATTAAAGCTATAAATGCTGTTAAGCTGGCTATTATTATTCCTAATACTACAGTTCATGTTAGTTATGATGATTCTGTTAGTACGATGTATCAAACTGGGCTTGATATGAATAAAGCCTATAAAGAAACATCGCGTGGTGGACTTGCAAAAATTTTAAAAAATTAAATTAACATTACAAAATAGTAATGTTTTGATAGAATAATAATCTTGGGAGGAAAATTATGTATCGTCAAAATGCTTGGAAAAATTATTCTTCTAGTGAAGAAAAAGAAGTAATGAAATTTTCTGAAGGGTATAAAAACTTCTTGTCGGCTAGTAAAACTGAAAGATTAGCGGTTAAAGAATCAGTAAAAATTCTTGAAGAAAAGGGATTTAAAAATTTAGAAAAAGTTCAATCATTAAAAGCTGGAGATAAAATTTATTTAGTTAATAAAAATAAAAATGTTTTAGCAATGGTTTGTGGAAAAAGACCTCTTGAAGAAGGGCTTAGAATTTTAGGAGCACATATCGATTCTCCTCGTATGGACTTAAAAGAACATCCGATATATGAAAAAAATGGTTTTGCTCTTGGAGATACACACTACTATGGTGGAATCAAAAAATATCAATGGGTCACAATTCCTTTAGCCTTACATGGTGTTGTATGTAAAAAAGATGGAACAAGTGTTGAAATTAATATTGGAGAAGATGAAAAAGACCCAGTAGTTGGAATTACTGATTTGTTAATTCATCTTTCTGCTGATCAACTTACAAAAACAGGTGCTAAAGTTATTGAAGGTGAAAATCTTGATCTTACTTTAGGTAATAAACCATTAAAAGGCGAAACTAAAAATGCGGTCAAAGAAAATGTTTTATCTTTATTAAAGAAGAAATATAACATCGAAGAAGAAGATTTAATTTCCGCTGAAATTGAAGTTGTTCCTGCAGGAAAAGCTAGAGATTATGGATTAGATAAATCAATGGTTGCAGGTTATGGACACGATGATAGATGCTGTGCATATACTTCACTTATGGCATTAACTGAAATTAGTAATCCAGAAGTAACTTCTGTATGTATTTTAGTAGATAAAGAAGAAATTGGCTCAGTTGGTGCAACAGGCGCTCATTCATTATTCTTTGAAAACGCAATTGGAAGAATTGCATCTTTACTTGGATGTAAACATCCAATCTTAATATCTAGACTTGCGTTGGAGAATTCTAAAATGCTTTCAAGTGATGTTAGCGCTGCTTATGATCCTCTTTACGCAAATGTTTCAGATCCAGAAAATAGTGCATATTTTGCAAACGGTATAGTTTTTAATAAATATACAGGTGCAAGAGGTAAATCTGGTAGTAATGATGCTAATCCAGAATACTATGCGTGGGTTAGAAAAGCTATGGATGAAGCTAAGGTTTGCTGGCAAAATGCCGAACTTGGAAAAGTTGATCAAGGTGGTGGCGGAACCATTGCCTATATTTTAGGAAATTACAATATGAATGTAATTGATGCAGGTATTGCAGTACTTAATATGCATGCACCAATGGAAGTGGTTTCAAAGGCGGACCTTTATGAAGCTTATAAAGGTTATGTTGCCTTCTTAAAAGCCGAATAATAAATAGCGATACTTAATTAATACTTTACAAAGTAAGAGTAATAAATTAATATAAGTGTCGCAACTTGGCGAACGTGGTGAAGTGGTTAACACATCTGGCTGTGAACCAGACACTCGTGAGTTCGATTCTCATCGTTCGCCCCATTAGATAACAACAGAACTGATACAATTGGTTCTGTTTTTATTTGGCAAAAATT
>JAKSVK010000030.1 GCA_024408075.1 Bacilli bacterium
GTTTCATAGTCTGTTTCAAATTCATCATGATATTCGATTAATTCAAAGAAATCTTCTTTATTCATTGATCCATCAACGATATAAGTTCCGTTTCCGTTATCAATATATTCTTCTTCGATATCATCGGTTTCATCAAAGATTTCTCCAACAATTTCTTCTAGAATATCTTCCATTGTAATAATTCCTTCAACTCCACCATATTCATCAATAACTAATGCAATATGGACTTTTGAAGTCTTAAACTGTTCAAGTAAATCAAGAATTTGTCTATTTCTAGGAATAATTAAAGGTTTATAACAAAGAGATAAAATATCAATATTCTCATTTTTCTTATAAACTTCTCTAGCTAATGCTTTTAAAGGTAAAATTCCAACAATATTATCGATTGTATCTTTATAAACAGGAATTCTTGAATGAGCAAAGATTTCACCTTTTTTAATAACTTCTTTAATATCATCATCCGCATCAATCATAAATACATCCACTCTAGGAGTCATGATTTCATGTGCTTCTACGTCGTTTAAATCAATTGCACTTCTCACAAATTCTGCATCTTGCTCATCATATTGATCATTTTTTTCAAGCTCATCAACCATGTTAGAAAGATCATCTTCAGTAATTTGTTCTTCTTCTTCGCTCTTTTTCTTAAATAATTTACCAATAAGGTAAAATAATTTAGATATTGGCCAAACAAAGACTAAAGTTAAATATTTAAACCCAAGAACTGGATAAACATATATTTTAGATAATGAATAGGAAAATTTCTTGGATAAAGACTTAGGCAAAAATTCAGCAAAAATAATAAGGAAAACAGTGAATATTATAGTTGTGACAGTAGTTCCCCAATTTGCGTTCCAGTTAATTCCAATTAAAGTAAGAATGGAGGAAGCAACGATATTAACAAGGTTATTTCCAAACAATATCGCCGCTATTGAAGTTTCATAGTCGTTTGCAATCTTAAATGCTAAACGAGCTTTTTTATTTTTCTTAGCTTCTTGTTCAAGCTTTTTACAGTTAACCACACTATAAACCATATCCGCAGAAGAAAAGAAAGCAGAAAGGATAACGCAAATAATAATAATTAACCAATAATACCAATGCGTCATACAGTTTTCCTCCTTTTATCTAAAGAAGGTTCACTAATATCACTAACAATTTCTTCAAGAACGTCTTCCATTGTGACCATTCCAATCACATGGTTATGCTTATCTCTTACAATTGCGATATGAGTATGATGTTTTCTAAAGCCATTAAATAAGTCATCAATTTTAATATTAGAATTTATAAAATAAGGCTTTTGTAAGATGCTTCTTATTGAAACATGAGGATCTTTTTCATATTCCTCAAAATATATTTTGGTGAGCAAAACCCCAATGATATTATCAAAGACTTTATCATAAATCGGAATTCTAGAATAATTATTATTAATCAGTATTTGTTGTAAAGATTCATGGTTTAAATCTTTAATGTTTAAAGCATAAATTTTATCTCTTTTAGTAAAAACTTCATTAACTTTTGTGTCCAAAAAGTCCATTGTTGATTGAACAATTTCTGCTTGATCTTCATCAATCATATCTTGCTCACTAGCTTCTTCTAAAGCGGTTTCTAAATCCTTTTCAGTAAATTCTTCCTCTTCTTTGACTCTGAATAATTTTAATAAAAGTTTAGTAAATCCTTCAAAAACAATCGCAATTGGAGTAAGAACAATCATTAAGCCATATATAGGATAAGTAAAAGCATAAGAAATGGTATCAGGAATGCTTCGAGCAATCGTTTTTGGAAATGTATCACCCAAAATATAAACCACGAAAGCCATAATGATTGAACATATTAAAGAAATAGTATCTTCTTGAAGGCCACTATTTTTAAATAAATCCAAAAAAAGTACCGTTGAAACAGCGGAAATGACGATTGCAACTATATTATTACCGATCAATACAATAGTAAGTGTTCGATCGTATTTATTTATTATCTTTAATAAGAGTTTTGCAGTTCTACTTCCTTCATCTGCTCTAGTTTGAACTTTAAATTTATTACAACATGCAATTGCAGTTTCACTAGCAGAGAAGAAGAAATGTAATATTAATAAAATTATGATAATGATCCACGATACAGCGGGGTCAGGCATTAGAAGCTCACATCCTATCTGAACAAATTAGTTCGTTTGATATTATAACATATGCTTAAAATTTTTTTAATGAAAATAAAAGACCAGGTATAACCTGGTCCTTATTTTGTAGTTAATTAAGAATTAATCTTTTTTGCCTGCAGCAATTTCAGCTTTTAATTCTTTAATCCAGTTAACTTTTAAGACTTCGCCTTGTTCTAAGCCGTCTTTATCCATAGTTGCTTGGATTAATTCTTTACATCTTCTTACAGATAAGCCTGATTTTACTTTGAAGCAAAGAGGAATTTCTTCATAAAGAGATTTGCCAGATGCATCTTGAACTGGGATTGTGCTATTAGCATAATCTTTTGGATCAAGAGCGAAATATAATTTAAGAGATTTTCCAGCAACAGTAATCTTAATGTATTGTTTCTTGTGTAAACGGAATGTATCACCATTTGCAGATACACGAGATTTAACTCCATAAGAGAGAATTTCATTTTTTAATTCGTTATATAAATTTTGAAGTTCTTTGTCACTTTGAAGAAGTCTTTCACCAAATGATAATCTTTCATAGACTTTTTCTTCTTTTGGTTCTTCTGCTTTAGGTGCAGGAGCAGCTACAGGAGCTGGTTTTGGTTCAACTTTAGCTTCTGCTTTAGGTGCTTCAACAGGTTTAACTTCCTCAGCCACTGGAGCAGGAGCTGGAGCTGGAGCAGCTTCGACAGGTGCAGGTGCAGCTGTTGGTTGAGTGACTCCATTAATTCCACCATTGAAATATTGAACAACTAATGGTCCACCGAATGTAGCACCAGTAATTTGTTGAGTACTACTTGCTGGAGTTTGTTGTACATTAGGTTGATTTGCATTATTACGTGCAAGTTCATCTCTAACGATATCTCTAACAACTTCTCTAAGAAGTGAAGCAAGATTATTTTGATCAATAGCTGGTTCTGCCTTCTTTTCTTCGACAGCTGGAGCAGGTTCTTCTTTTGGCTCTTCTGGTTCTGGTTCAGCTTCAACTTGTTCAACAGCAACTTCTTCTTCAGGAATTTCACTGCTTTCTTGAACAGCTTGAGGAACAACAGCTTCTTCTGCTAAGACAGGTTCTTCTGATGTGAAGTCTAATTGTTCTACTGCTTCTTCATTCTTATTAATATAGATTAAACCAAGAACATAAGTAGCAACTGTAGAAATAACTGCAAATAAGCCACCAAATAAAGCTAAGCCATTCATTGTACGAACCATTGTTGGATTATAAGCAAAGAGAGTCAAATCGAGAGCAACCATATTGCCATCAGATGCTCTTATGCTTTGAACTCCTTTAAATACTGCTTCAAAATAGTTCTTTACTTGAGTTAATAAAATAACTGAAACAAATAAAACAACCACGATTTGAATAGCAAACCAAGTGAATTTAGCTTTCTTTTTAATAACACAGTTAGTAATACCAAGAGCAAGCATAACAAGAGCAATTCCAGTAACAACATAAGTAGAAATACAAATTGCTAAGAATTGTCCATCAGTCTTATAGCTAGCTAAAGCGGTTACAACATCAGCATTGTCCTTCTTGAATGGATAGACATATGCTGCTTTAACAGTTTTTAATGTGTCGAGTAATCTATCGCTAAAAGTTTCTTTGTCTAAAAATAATGCAGATAAAATGTATCCACAAAGAAAGATAACGATAAACACAAGTGAGACTGTGAAAACGGTCTCTAAAATTCTTTTGAGTTTTAAACTTTCGTTTTGCATAAAATACCCCTTTATTGCTTTCATTTAATCACACATATACGCCTACATGCAATAGTAAATTAACTAAAAAAATAGAAAATTCTCAGCAAATCACATGTTTTTTTGTAAAATTTTATGCAAAACCCCTATATTTTTATTTTTTGTTGAACTACACCGACCTATGCTAAACGCTTAAAGGTTGGGGATTCCTAGGCAAGGTTGCTAACTCAACTAGTAAGTAGGGAGTTATGAGATATATTTATCAATAGTGTATCTCTTTTTTTCTACAGTAATATCGCCATATTCAATTGCTTTATTAAAGAATCAGATAATTATCAAACTGATTATAGTAAATAATGAGTTTTATTTTGCTTTAAAAAATGTTTCGGCAACGTTCAAATATTTATTGTGGTTTAAACAAAAAATCAATAACTCTTACTTTAAAAGTAAACAAATTAAAATTATTGGTAGAAAGTCTAGAAGGGGGATGTGCTATATTTCAATCTAAAAAATTATAAATCGTTTTTTAATGTGACATTATCACCGTAAATAGCTTTCCAGTTGTTTTTCATACTGATCAAGGAGAAATCTCCCCAATCTTTAGTGCGTTTTTCTAACTCTTCAGAAGTGTATCCTCTTTCTCTGGTTGTGTCATCTGCTACAACCATAAACGCCATGGACTTATATCGGTTTCCCGTCAATGCGATACGGTGCATTTTAATATCTCCAGAACTATTTCCAAAAGATAATACCGGTTGTTTGCCAATTTCTTGAAGTATTAATTGGGCCTTAACATCTTTTACGTTTTTATATATAAGTTTATCTCCACGGATAACTTGATGCTGATCATTGCTATATAAAGATACATCCATACCAATAACTTGGTTTGTAGGAATGTTAAACACTTCACAGGCGATAGTTCTGCACATAAATCTGTCTGTTCCACTACAAATGTAAGTTGTGAATTCATTTCGTTGGAGGTAAGTAACAATTTCTTTCATGGGAAGATAATACATATTTTTTATCTTCAAATTATCAAAACATTCAGCGTCTTTTTCTATATAGTTAGCAACTTTTTCTTTGTATTGGTTAATGCTAAGACCGGAGAATAAAACTGCACCAGCATGAGCTTCATCCATTTCCAAATTAGGATTTTCCTCACCTGTTCTAAATGCATTAATCTCGTTATAAACTTCTCTTAGAGTAATGTTCCTATATCCACCATCAATTTGATAGGTAAGAGAGCGATCCTTATCCCCCTCATAGTAGTTATCAAAATAATCTTGATAAAACATCCATTCAACATAGATTGGGCTTCTTTCGCCAAATAAAGTTCCATCAAGATCAAATGTAGCAATTCTATCTTGTTTAGGAATGTAGTTTTGACTATTTGGATTTACAATATCCTTAACATAGTTAGTTAAATTAGTTAATACTGTACACTCATTCCAATACTTAAAAATATAGCTTATATTTGTTTCTTGATTAGAACAACAAGTTAACGTAAATAAACTAACAATAGAAAATAGAAGTATTTTTGATTTCATAATTTTCTCCTCCAGAAAATAGAGAACTCTAGTTTGTGAACAAATGTATCAAAATATTTATTGGAAATAGCGTGCATTAAGTAACAAATCATATTGTCTTCTTAATAACAATGTTTCGAATTAAAGCAAAGTAGCATCCAGCCAATTACAAATATAACCAAGAATTTCATTTTTGGTTGGTTCAGGGAAACTACTTATTTGCACTCTATGATTATTAGTAGGATGTAGATAATGTTTTACATTACTAGGAAGTGTGTCAGGAAGATTGATTGAACCATGATACCAAGGATCTTCTTGCCCGTTGATCATAATTATTTTTGTTTCTAACGAGGTGTCCTTAATCCAGTTAGTTAGTTCATTATACATAGTGATATCATAGTTAAAATTAGTTATTTGATCATTACTTAAATAAACTTTGTTTGCATAATCAAGAACTTGTCCATCTGGGATAGAAATATTAATATCTTTCCCTAATGATTCCGCCATAGCTTTAACATAAGAGAAATTATAAGCGTAATTACCCATCTCTTTATGTGCAGTTACATAATATGGGAATGTAGTAGTATTATATGAAACAGAACCCATATCACCACCATTTTTAATCAAAATATCAACTGCTGTTTCAATTTTATTTAATAGTTTGTCAGCGGTGTCTTCAGTAAGAAGCAAGAAGTCATTAATTTCCTTAATATCTACATAGCCATATTGCCAAAAACCATATGAGAAATCTAACAGATTAATATCGTAGAGATTTTCTTTTGTTAATACATCTCTAAACAAAGATGTTTTAGGGCAATATTTTTCTGAATATAAAACAGGCATTATTTCGTTTTTATGTTCGTAGCAAAACACTTGAAATTTGAGGATATTATCTCGATATGTTTTTGCTTGTTCTTTTCCATGTGTTGAATCCCCAGCTTCATTATTAATAAATTCAGATGGTCTAGAATCATATTGAGTTAAACAAGGTGCCACGAAAGGAAGATATGCATCACATGTCTCGGGAAATAAACAAGCAAGAGTGTTAGTAATATAACCACCTTTAGAATGCCCGGTAGCAATCCATTTCTTATTAAAGACTTTTTTTAATTCGCTAATAATAAAATTATGATCATGAGCAGCATTTTTAACAGTTAATTGTTCCCAACCACTAGCATCATCATAGTTAGCATTCACATAACTAGATTTATCAAAAAATCTATGTTCAATAGCAATGAAATTTGAATTTATTAATTTAGGGAGTTCTCTTGTGAAACCATCATTAAAATATTTAGCGCTTAAACTATATCCTTGTAATTCTACTACATTAGGTATATCAAAAGATTTAGCGTCAATAACAACTCTTTGTCTGATTTTTTCTCCTTCTATTTCATTCCAATTTAAAGGAACTTCAAAATATACTTCAACGCCACATTTAAAAAGTGGATTGTTATTCCCTAATTTATTAATTTCCTTAATAGAATTTATTTGACTTAATCTATTAATTAATTCATCTTCAAAACTTGGTTTATTGGAACAAGATATTAATGATGTTAATAGGAATGCCACTGCTGGAATAATAAATATTTTCTTTTTCATTGTTTAATCCTCTTTTCGATATTCTACGCTATTTTATATACATTTGTATAAAAATATTTATTGGGTCGAAGAGTAATTTATGTGTTGTCCATATAAAAAGTTGAATCAAGAAGATCCCACGCATCAATCGTATGGAGTAAGTTTTAGTCTTAGCGTTGATGGTCCAGCACAAGGATTAGACCATTGCAATGGTTTTGAAATTACTTATTATCCAGTAGATTAACCAATAAGCAAACTTAATTAAGCACAATTAACAGAGAGTTAGTTGTGCATTTTTTAAAAGACTATACAAGATTAAAACTAAATTGTTGGTCCAGGTACAGGG
>JAKSVK010000031.1 GCA_024408075.1 Bacilli bacterium
GAACTTAAAGGTGAATTAATCCCTGCATTATTAGTTAAATTTGATAATGTTGATTATTCGAGTGCGGTTGATGTGGTTGCTTATACACCTTGGTCAGATGTTGTTGAGAAAGAAGTAACTAAATTGGTTGATGAAAAACCTCTTTATGTCGCATTTCCAGATCATGATGCTATTGACCCTGATTTTGACAATAATTTCCAAAACAAAGAAGGTCATATAAGAATATTTATTGAAGCAGTTCAAGGAAACGCTGAGGTTGATGATTCCTGTGTTGTTACAACAAAAGAAGAATTAATGTCGTATGTTAGTGGTTGGAATGCCGGAACTGAGCATCGTCCATTAAGATTAGGCGCAAATATTGATGTTTCTGATCAAGTTTGGACACCATTAGGCAATTGGAAGAATCCATATTTCGGTGAAATCAAAGGCAAAAACTTTACAATCACTGGTATTGGCCAAGGCGGATTTGATCCTGTTTTTACTGAAGACGGAGAATATGCAGCTGGCTTTATTGGTATTGCTGGTGCAAATGAAGACGGAAAAGAACTCACTATTTCTAACCTAAAATTAACAAATGCTAAAATTAATCTCCCAAATATAGGTTCAAATATTGGTATTTTAATGGGTTATGCACCTGTAACTTCAGACTTTAATAGCAAAGGTTCTGCAGTTGGAGCAGGTAATAAACAAGTCAGCGCCTTAACAGTTAAAAATGTTTCCGTTGATGGAACAGTTTCAGGCTTAAAGACTTGTGGTGGATTAATTGGAAAAGTATATTCAACAGGTCAAGTTGAAGTTGCAAATTGTAATATTAATGCTGATGTAACAACAGTTAAAAATCATATAGCTGAAATAATTGGCTATGTTAATGGAACATCAGTGTTAAATGTGCATGATAATATGCTATCAGGATCTTTACATGCTCCAATTAATGAATTTAGAATGGACGATGAAGTTGTTATTAAAACATTCCTTGATACTTATTTGATTGATTCTAATACATCTAATGTAAAACTTTACTATGACAATACTGAAATTTCTGATCCAATTAAAATTACTAACGAATTTAATGATGATGGTTCAGTTAAGTCAATTAACTATGTTTGGGATGGTAAAGATTTAGGAAAAAATCTTATGGATGCAGCCCACGGAACTGACAAACTTAGAATTACTCTCAAAAATTCTGCAGCAAATAACAATCAACAAATTATGACAAATCAAGCTACTGATGATGTTATTGTTACACTTGATAGTTTTAGTACAACAGCTAATGTTAGTGTTGCAAATCTTGTTTTAAAAGGAGATTGTAACATTGTTAATTCATATACAACCGCTAAGAAAACATTAGATATTGAAAGTGGAACATACAAAAATGTAACAGCAGATAGTAATTGTGTTGCTGTAATGAATGGCGGTAAGGTTACAAAATTAAATGTTAATGATACTGCTACCTTATATCTTAATGGTGGTTCAGGAGAAGAAGTATATCTTCATCCAGGAAGCACTTTAACTACAGGTGCGTCCTTATCCGTTGCTACTGAAGATAACTATACTTTTAAAGTTACCATAGGTGACAATATAGGTAAAGGTAAAGTCACTACCGTTAATGGAGTGCCATATACTACTCACACAATGTATCTATATTTCTTAGTTGCTTAATTTTATAAGATAATTTTTTAAGAAATTCATTAATTTTTTAAAACAATTTATCCTGATTAGGAGAAGACAAAATTATCATTACAATTTAATAGTTTTGGTGGTTGAATAAATAAATGTATCCTTAATCTGGATATAAGACTTGTTGTTTGTGAATAATGGTACTTCAGCCAAGTGGAGGTGTAGCACACCCACAAAGCAACCTTTCGATTTTTAGTACCATTGGATATAAGTGGCAAGTTTGGAAGGCATGGAAGTAATTCCGTGTCTTTTTGTTTATAAAATAAAAATTGGCACTCACCTATTAAAAGTGCTTGACTCTCTCTCTCTCTCTCTCTAGAATAAAAGAGTATTAACCGAGAAAATAGATAGAAACTATTTCTCTGAAAGGACAAGTTTTAATGAATAAAAAACTTTTTGCTCCAATTTTATCTATTGCTGCACTTGCAGCTGTTAGTATTGGAGCTACCTATGCTTTATTCACTGACAAGAAAGAAGCAAAAGTTGACATTACTGCTGGTAAGGTTAAAGTTGCTTTAAGTGGAGAAGTGACTGAAGCTGAGAGTCGCTATTTGGACGATAATCCATATGATGCACTCATTAGTTCTACAAGTGCTATTTACGAAAATGGAAATACTGCTTCTTTAGAAGTTGGTGATGACGGTAACTTGACATTAGAATTAGACAGAATGACACCAATGGATGATATTACTGTTGGATTAACAATTGAAAATGCAAGTAATGTCGATATGAAGTGGCGTTTGGTTATTGATTTAACTGATGATTTAATTCCAGCTTTAGAAATTAAGATTGATGATAATGATTATTCTTCTGCCATTGTTCCTGCTCACATCGTAACATCTTGGTCAGAAGTAGTTCATCCTAGTGAAACTGATTTGGAAGACTCTGATTTATACATTGCATTCCCAGATCATGATTCTATTGATCCTAATTTTGATAATCAGTACCAAGGAAAAACTGGCCATATAAAAATCTCTGTTGAAGCTGTTCAAGGAAATGCTGTTACTGAAGATCCTCATGAAACCAAGTATGGGTTCTATGATTCAGTTTTAGTTGATGAAGGACTTGAAACAGAACACTGGGTCCACCAAATTAGTAACGTTGCAGAATTTAGAAATATCGTTACTAACGAAGGAAATACTGCTACTCCAGGAGTAATGTATCCAGGAGCTGGCGAAGCTACAACTGTTTACTTAATTAGAAACAATATTGATTTTGGCGGTACTTCAATTTGGGGACCAGATGATGCTGAATTGATTGATACTTTTGCATTCAGCGGTATTTTAGAAGGTGCTAATGAAAGCATCACTTTGAGTAGATATTATCTTTCTGAAGGATTAGGAACTACTAAAATCATGGGTATGTTTGAGTATGCTCAACATGCAACATTTAAGAACTTAGTTCTTGATGATTTCGAATTTAAAAATGCTACTGGTGAAAACTGTGGTTTCCTTGCTGGAAAAACATTAAGTGATAATTATGATGCTGATAGAATTCTTTCTTTCGAAAATATTTTGATTAAAGATACATGTTCTATGGAAGCTTATAAGAGTGTTGGTTCTTTAATGGGACTTGCTAGAGGATGTGTTAATTTAACAGCTAAGAAAGTTGTTAACAATGCTAGTGTTACTGGTTTAGGATCAGGAGTTAACGTTGGTGGTCTTATTGCTCAAGCTTCTTGTGGCGGGTCACCTATTGATGGAAATTGGACTTTCGAGCAATGTGTCAATAATGGTGATGTAAAAATTCTTAATGAGGGTGCAAGTGTCGCTGGGTTTGTTGGCCAATTAGTTAAAAAAATTACTGTAACAATTAAAGATTGTGAATCTAATGGTGACTTATATCTGCCGGGTACAAAAATGGGATATTTTGTTCATACAACTACTGCAACAGTAAAAGCAATTAATTTTGAAGGAACTAATACTGTTAGTGCTATGATGTACACAAAAGACGGTGCAGCTGCAGATTCTACAAAAGCTGAAGTAGCCGCAATGGCAGCACAAAGTGCAGCATTTACAGAAGGGTCAAGAAATTATAGTAGTCCAAACGAAGTAATGAATTATGTACCATTAACTATTGGCTTTGATGCTAATGGCTATATGACTGTCACTTCAAATCCAGTCGAATTTGATTATGCAGTTTTATATATTTCAATTGGTGATATTACAGTTGATGTTGCTACAAATAAGAGTACTGGTGAAGGCTCTATGGGTATCCATAATGAAGAAAGAAATACTCTTGATTTTTCGGATATAAAGAAAGTAGAACGTATTGGTTATTTTGCTCCAAATGCAACAACTACTGTTCCAACAAAACACGTTTCGCATTATAACTTAGCAAAATTCTTTATTGATTATAGTAATAGAGATACTCTTGGTGCTGGAACAAGATATGATGCAGCAGGAGGATTTATTGTCGTTGATAATACTGGAGCTGTTAATATATACAACGCTATTAACGCAAGACCAGATGGAACAGAATTAGTTTTATATTCAATCTCATTATTTAAAAATGATGGTGAAGTAGTTGGTGGAGGCAAACTTTCCACTTACATTTCTGGAATTTTTGAATTCTAATTAGTTTGCGAATTAATTGATTAAGGGCATAAGAATAAATTATGCCCTTTTTTTCTATTTTCAAAAATTAGTTGGCAGTCATTTGAAAGGAGTGCTTGACGCCCCCCCCCCCCTATTAATTTATAATTAATCCATAAAAGGAGAGTTTTTACATGAATAAAAAACTTTTTGCTCCAATTTTATCTATTGCTGCACTTGCAGCTGTTAGTATTGGAGCTACCTATGCTTTATTCACTGACAAGAAAGAAGCAAAAGTTGACATTACTGCTGGTCAAGTTAAAGTAGCAATGACTTCAACAATCGATTTTGCAAGAAGCCGTTATGAAGACGCAACTCCATTTGATGCTGTTGCAAATGCTGAAGGTACTGAATTTGATGCAGTTTACGAAAATGGCAACACTGCTAAAATTGCTTCTGCCACTACTGGAGTAGCTGTTACTTTAGACAGACTAACACCAATGGACAACATTTCTTTAAAAGTGAATGTTACAAATGATAGTAACGTCAATATTAAATGGCGTATGGGAATCGAACTTAAAGGCGAATTGATCCCAGCGTTATTAGTTAAATTTGATGATGTTGACTATTCTTCTGATACTGAAAAAACAGTATACACACCTTGGAGTGATGTAGTTGAAAGTGAAACAACAGTATTAGTTGATGATAAACCTTTATATATTGCTTTCCCAAATCATGACGACATTGATCCTACATTTGACAATTTATATCAAAATAAAGAGGGATCAGTCAGAATTTTCGTCGAAGCTGTACAAGGCAACGCTGTTGTTGAAGATCCACATGAAACTAAATTTGGATTTAACGATTCTTATAAAGAAGATGGACACTGGGTGCATGAAATTTCTACTGTAGAAGAATTCAAATCAATGATTATTCCTAATGAAGAAGCTATCGCATTAGCAGATAAAGCAGGACTAGGTGATCCTAATACCGTTTATCTTATTACTGATGATATTTCATTTGGAAATCAAGAGCCATGGACAGCTATGGGATTAACTTCAGCTGAATGGGAAGGATTTGTGTTTACTGGAAAACTTATTGGTGAAGGTGAACAAAAAGTATTATCCGATTCAATTCTTGATTCTGCTGACATAGCATTATTGACTTCTCCAGAAATAATTGGAAACTTATTCTGCAAAGTTACAACTTCTACATTTGAAAATCTTGAAATTTCTAACTTTGTTAGTGAAGGTAATAAAGCTGCAACAGGTTTAGTTATTGGTGGTAATGAACCAGCAGCTGGATCTAGACATATATATGACCTCTTCATCAAAGATGTAACAATCGATGAAAATTGTAGCATTATAGGTAGTAAAAATACTGGTGCTTTCGCAGGAAGTATAAGATACTTCGCAAAAGTTGGCGTTGAAGATTACGTTAATAACGCAAATGTTCATTGTACATCTTATGGAGCTGCTGGATTAGCTGGTACAGCTACCGGACTTAAAGTTTTAGATATGAATCGTTGTAGTAACTATGGAACAATGAGTGCTGATCAAGGAAGAGCTTCTGGATTTATTGGAGCTATTTCTGGAGTTTCAGCTACACCTACTGAAAGCCAAACACAATCTGGTGCATTTAAATTAACAAATTGTAACAGCTTTGGTGTTTTAAGAGATAATTCTCCAAAAACTTCCCAAGCTGGTGGCTTCTTTGTTGGATTACAAAATGCTACTGATGCTGCCGCTTATGGTTCTGAGTGTGCAAATAACTCAATTGCAGCTGGCACGCTTTATACTACACTCTCTAACTCAATTACTTGTGAAGCTGAAAGATCAATGACATGGATTAACGAACATAATGAATTTGATACTCACGTTGAACCATTTACTTTAGCTGATTTAAATCTTCAAATTGATGTTGTTAATCACACTGTCTCATTTGAGACACCAGAAACAATTACTCCAAGTTACTATACTTTCCAAATTGCTGTTGATTGTATGAAACTTGGTGCTGATTTTGAGTCAAAAACATGTTGGGAAATCGAATCAAAGATTAAAACAGTTTATGTATCTGAACATTACACTACAGAAGCTGAACTTGAATCTACTGAAAGAATGATTTCTACAATGGGTTATTTCATGGCTCAAAAGGATGACGTAACTATTGAAAAAGGCGATCCATCTAAATATGTTCATAATCCACAAACAAAATTGCAAGAATTTGCAATTGCAGAAGAACATCGCGGTCAAGAAGGATATACTGAAGAATTTTCAAAGGGTGCCGACGGTAATTATAGATTTATTCTTTTAAACCCAACTTGTGAAAACGATGAATTTGTCGGAGTTAATAGAATGGGTACTCGAATCCATTATATTGTTTCTGCTTTCGATGCTGGTGGAAACAAAATTGGTGGTAGTGAATATACCCAAATGATTTATAACGGTACTGATGAAAATGTTAAATCAGTATTACCAACAAATGGTGTTTATAAATTCTATAAAAACTACGAGTGGTAATCATTAATTTATAAAATGATTAGTAGGGCACGGATAGTCCGTGTCCTTTTAATATAGTCTATTTACTATGTAGCAAATGCTACTATGTATTTTAAGTATAATCAATATTAATGAATCGGAAGTTGCTACAGTTTTCCAATCTAGAATTAGACGTAAATTGTTAATTATTTGATATTGATTATAAAAATAGTTAGAA
>JAKSVK010000032.1 GCA_024408075.1 Bacilli bacterium
TTCATCTATCATTCTTAGATTATCACCTTTTTCACTACAATCCTCAAACAAGAAGCCCCCACTTTTATAAGTGGTGGGAGCATGTCACAAATTTATTTTCCATATTTATACCACCTGTTAATATTCATATTAAATCAAAAATAATGCTGTATTTATGCGCAATATTTTTGATTTTTGTGCGCAATATTTTTTTACTTATTTCATAATTCAACTAGCATTTCTTATGCTTTTCGTTTGAATTGCTCACCACTTACACTTTAACTTAGAGGCGGGAGATTTCTAGGCTAGGTTACAACTGCAGTGCACAACAACCAGAAAACAACCAGAAAAAAATGTCCGCACTCCCGCATTTTGGCTTAAACAAGCCATAATGATACAATTTGCACACCTCTATTAAAGTTGCACACCCCTTATTTTTCTCTTCTTCTTATCATTTTATTTTTTTCGAAACAATCATTAAATGTTCACCATGAGAAAGGTATTCTTTTCTTTCACATAGTGAATATGACACTTCATACCAGGCAATTCTTTCGGCTTTAGTTAATTTTTCTAAATTATGCAGATAAGGGGCAAGAATGCCTTCTTGAGAAAACTCTGTAATAATTTTTAGACCATCAATTTTGTTTATTAACTCTTCACTATCTGAAATTGATGACATATATGCATTTGTAAATGCTTTAAAAGATAGTGATTTGCCATTAGAAACCACTTCAAAATAAGGGGCATCTTCAAATACTATTTTAGGTAAATCCCTTAAATCATATATTACTCCACCAAACATTAAAATAAATGATGTAAACAAATAGCCATCTTTCTTCAGAACTCTTCTAGCTTCTTGTAATGCTCTAATTCTATCTTCTTCATCCATAAGGTGATAAATAGGGCCCATTAAAAATACAACATCAAATGATTCATCAGTAAATTGAGACAAATCTAAAGCATTTCCTACAACTGCTTTTAATTTTGTTTTATATTGTCTGCTTTTATTTTTAGCGAATTTTATATTCTCATCTGATAAATCGAGTAATGTGACGTCATGATTCATTAAAGCGTAATGAATAGAATAATGACCAGGTCCACCACCTATGTCGAGTATTGAATCACCATCTTTAATGTATTTATCCATAATTTTTATAGTGATGTATTTTTCATAAGGATGCTTTTTTTGTAGACGATCCCATTCAATTTTAGGATTTTCATTATAGTGTTCTTTTACTTCTTGGATGTTATTTTTCACTTTTAGCGCTCCTTTCTTTCATTTCAATATCAAATCACAATAATTATAAAATAACTTCCCAATAGCCAGTTTTATTGGAACCAATTCTTTGAATATATCCTAATTCTTTCAATTGCTTTAAATTTTTCTTAATACCTGGTTCTGATAATCCAAGGACAATTGAAAATTGATTTATTGTAATATTAGGATTATCTCTTATTAATTCAATTATTTTTTCTTTTGTTTTATTTAATTTATTGGATACTTTATTAGATACTTTATTAGATACCACGAAAGAATTAATTTCTATTTTTTCAAAAGGAATTGTCACAATAATTCTATTCTTTTCTATTTGAATCGCTTCCTTACCATATCTTCCAACTATTTTAGGAACTCCTCTTCCTGAACGCTCACTAATTCTTAGTTGTAAGAAAATAGATGCAAGAACATCATTAACAGGTAAACTAGCACCACTATAGAATCCTTTTTCATCTTGATCTAAAGCTAATCCACCATGAGACAATATCTCTATTCTATCTGTGAAAATTGAGATTTGTGGAGAATTCAATGTCAACCACTTATTATGAATAAATGCATTCAATATCGCTTCATGAAATGCCTCATAATCAAATAATGGAACATCTTTTCTTTCTGAAATTCTGTTTCTTTCATCTGCTTGAATAATGTTTATTGCGTCTCCATATTCTAAAATCTTATCCATGGAATACATAATGCATGTATTTCCAAATTCTTTCACAGAAAACAAAGGCGATGTTTTATCTTTTCCACTAAAAATTGAGACTCTAACCGGTATAGAATTTTGATCAGATAAAATATAAGCCATAACATTGTATTGGCCATTTTTATTTCTTAATTTTAAACTGCGTTCAAAACTATCTGGCTTGAGAGCAATTCCTTTTGCAGCATAATACATGAATAATTTTTCAAAAGATAGCTCTTGAGCATAATCTGGAGCAGCGACGTTTACTATTGTTGGAAAACCTTCTTGTAAAATTGTATTAAGCTTTAATTCCCATTCTGGAAACTTATTAAGTTTTTCTTTGCTAGAGCCGATTCTAAAATAAGCAACATCATTAAATTTAGTTTGAACTGACTTTGAGGCAGGTACTTGAAGCAAAACAACACGTTTATCATCATATTTTCTTTCGATTATTTCAAATGCAAGACTAGGTATTAATTTTCTAGCTAAATAATGTTTATATGGTTCATGATCTATATCCCTGTCAAAATTAATATTAGTTCCCACAATATTCCTAGAACCATCTTCTACGCCCCATAAAATATATCCATATTCCTTACCACATAGACAAGCCCCGTTCGCTACTGCAGAAATGTACTCACCAATTTCATCTTTATTAAACCAATTTTCTTTAAAATCAAGCCATTCATATTCGTCGTTTAAGCTTAATAAGTTCGAAATTATATCTATGTATTTATCCATAACAACGCCTCCTTTAATCTATTAATAGTATACCATATTTCAACATAAAAAGTATACAATAAAGTATACAATATTTTTTAATTTTTTCTACCGTTTTAAATCTATCTTTGAATACTAATTTTAATATTACAAGCCAAGCACTTTTTAGTAATCTTTCGCTAATTCGATGGTCTATCGGTAAATTGTAGGGCTTTCGGTAAAATGTTGTTTTAAAAAACTTAGAATAGCAAATGAAATTATTAATACTCTAGACTATTGACATTGGCAAATAGGAAGAAATGTTCTTTTATGCCAAAGAAAAAGGACGACATTTTTGTATCATCCTTACTTTTCTTATATGGTGGACCAAATCGGGATCGAACCGACGACCTCATCGTTGCGAACGATGCGCTCTCCCAACTGAGCTATTGGCCCATTAAGTAGCAGTAATAATTACTGCTTAAATTTCTTTTTTAAAGTAAGAATGTTGTGGCCATTAACATTTTCATATTCCATTGAGTCCATACTCTTTTTCACAATGAAAATGCCTAATCCTCCAATTTCTCTTTCATCTAATCCTGCCTTAGCATTTGGATCTTTTCTTTCCAAAGGATTATAAGGGATTCCACGATCTTCAAATACAATTTTTACTTCATCTTTCGTTTCATTAAAATCAACTGTAATTTTAGCTTTTCCAACTGCTCCTTTTTTATAAGCATATCTGGAAATATTTGAAAAAATCTCGTCAATTGCTATGTTAATTTGAATTTTTGCTTTTTCTTGAGCATCATATTTATCTAATAGGTCATCAACAAAATTTGTGACGTTTGGAATATTATCCACTACTGCATCACAAACTAAAATATGAGTACTTTCATTTCCGTTTAATTTAAAGCATAACATTGTAATATCATCAGATTGTTCTGCGTCTCCAACGAATTTACTAACATCTTTTCTAACCGCTTCACAAACTTCTCTAGCATTAGAATAATTATCGTGATTAATAATCATTTCAAGTTTAGACTCACTATATAAATCTTTATTAACATTATTAGCTTCTGTAACTCCATCTGTATAAAGATAAATCATGTCACCAGGTTCAATATTAAATGATTGTTTTTCATAATGGAAAGAAGCAAATCCACCAAGAACAAATCCAGCTTTACTATGTAAGTATTCAAATTTATTATTGTCTCTTTTAATAAGAGGAGGATTATGTCCAGCGTTAACATAATTAACAACGCCAGTAGAAAGATCCACTACAGCACCCCAAGCAGTAACAAACATTTGAGCATCGTTTCCATCACATAAACGTTTATTTGCTTCAGTATATGCTTCACCTATATCCATACCTGTTTCAAGTAAAGATTTAATGATAGTTTTGGCTTCCATCATAAACATTGCAGCAGGAATTCCTTTGCCACTTACGTCAGCAATTTGAATGACCATATGTTCTCTATCAATATAGTAGAAATCATAGAAATCTCCACCAACTTGTTTAGCAGTATCCATCATCGCAAAGATTTCAAATTTATCATTAAATGGGAATGAAGTTGGAAGAACACTGTGTTGAATATTCCTTGCAAATTCCAGCTCTTCTTCATTTTTTGTGGCTTCCATTTTAATGTAACCCTTAAGTGTATCAACAGTTTTGTTGATGTCATTACTAAGAGAATCAAACTCATAAGAACTACGTACATCAACTTGGACATTCAAATCACCATTAGAAATATCGGTAAGGCCATTAGAGATGTTTTTAATCTTATCAACAACTCTAATTTTGATGCTCATATAGATAACTGCATACAAAACTAAGAAGATGAAAATTTCAGCTAAAGTAACACCCAAGAATCCAATTGTAATTGGTAAATCACTTTCTGCTTTTTCAGAAAAACCAACAATATAAAATCCTTCAACATAACGAGTGTAGGCATAATACTTAGTTTGTGTGTTACCTGTTAAAACTACATATTCTACTTGATCATTCTGTTTTAATTTTTCAATTTCAATAAAATCACCGATTCCAAGTGTCGCATCATCTACAGTAGAAACTATATATCCTGAAGAACTTGCAACTGCTATAAAACCATTTTTATTAATATGTCTATTATCTGCGCAAGAAATAACTTTAGTTCCAAGCAAACTATAATATTTATTCTCATATAAACCTATTTGTACATACCCAATTGTATCTTCACTTTCTAAACCTCTGTTATCAGTAATTACAGCTCCTGCATACTTAGTAAGTTCAAATTCTTTAGAAGTAGGTTCTCTCAATTCTTGAATATAAACATCAAGTTCAGGATATTCATTTAAGATTGTAAACTCATTAGATTGATCGCCTTGAGTCATATCAAAATGAATATATTTTTCAAAGTTAGAATACAAAATAATATTTTCTTTAGACACTAAATTAATTTCATCAATTTGATAAGTTGATATGGCTGTTCTAATAGTGGCGTCTAAATCATAGCCTTGTTCAAGTGAATTATTAAAAAGCTCGCGTATTTCATCTACTTTATCATAAAAATATTCATCAACAGAATCATCTACTTCGTTAATCACATCATCAATGAGTTCAATACTATTATTTTTCACACCGGTAAGAACAACATTTCTAATTGTTCCATAAGAGAAAGTTGCAACAACTGTATATCCAACTAAAAGACTTGCAATAAGGACAAGTTGAATTCTCGTTCCAACTTTAAGTTTCTTTTCTCTTTTAAATAATTTTTCTCTAAAAATAATAGAAGCAATAATAAGAGCAATCATTACTGCAAGTGAGTTAACAAGTATCATTGGAAGCGCACAAGCAGAGACGGTTTCATAGGCAGTTTTTACATCATTCATATGAGTGAGGAAAACCATCATCATGTGGAAATCTTCAATCAAAACTCCAATAAAAAATCCGTAATACCAATTTCCGTGATGCTTATCAAAGATGAATCTTCTTACTATTGCGGTAAATATACCAGCTAGTAAAGTGGAGATAGAACAAGCTAGTTGAGTATAAGCTCCACTACCTCCCCAGTAGACAGAGACAAAACGATATAAGCCACCTATAAATCCAGCTATAATTCCAGCAGGACCACCAAACATTAAACCAGCAATAATAGGACCAGCATCACGAACATTAATGATGGATCCATCTTCAATAGGGACTCCTAAGACTGTGCCTAATATCGCAACAACACCAAAAGTAACCCCAACCAAAATTTGTTTTGGAACGCGGTGCATCTTTTGAAAGTGTTTATTGTATTTTTCTAGTAATGCAAAAACAATAGATACACCAATTGGGATTAACGATATAGCACAAAGTCTAAGAATCGTTTGCCACATAAATTAATTATTATTCAATATTTAAAATTTCGCTGAATCCAGTCATGTCAAAGATCTCTTTGATTGAATCATTAACATGAACAAGAATCATATCTCCTTGTTTACTCATAAGTTTAGAAGCACTTAAAATAACTCTAAGACCTGCTGAAGAGACATATTCAAGTCCTTCAAAATCTAAAACTAAATGAACAACTCCTGGAATAGAATTAATTATTTCTTTTTCAAGTTCAGGTGAAGTAACTGTATCAAGTCTTCCCTTAAGTGAGATGGTTAACTGTTTACCATCAACTTTCTTTTCAATAGTCATATTTTTCTCCTTTAAATTAGAAATATAATTTATCGTATTTATTAACTAACTTTAACACCATATCTACACAATAGTTAAGTCTATGTTTATTTTCAGGTTCAAATATAAGTGTTTTATAAGCAAGCCAGAGATAACCAAGTAATGCACATTTTTCTTCGATTTCTTTTCTTTCTTCTACACTTCTATCGCTATAAATTTCGTTTAATGTATCATAAAATAATCTTCTTGATACTCGATCAGGGACTCCTAAGAAAGTCTTACTAGGGTCTTCTGGAATAGGGTTAGGATCACTATCTGTATACCCCACATAAGTTAAATAAAATGCGGTAAATTCGAATATTTCGTGACCATAACCTAATGTATCCATATCAATAAGAAGAGGCTCATTATCTTGCATCATAATGTTTTTAATATGATAGTCTCCGTGAATTAAATGATCTTCATCAGGAATACTTAAAATTAAGTTTTCAATCTTATCTAATACATCTTCATTAAAGATATCTTCACCACGTAATCCTTTAACAA
>JAKSVK010000033.1 GCA_024408075.1 Bacilli bacterium
ATTTAATATTTAATTTTTCAATCCTTCTTTTAATAAAGTTACACATAACATATATGCTTTTTTAGCTACTTTACTAAACTGTTTATTTTGTAAAGTTATAATAAACAATCTTCTTTCAAGAGGAACTTCTAGTTTTACTTCTTTAAGAGTTCCATCATCTAGATACTTTTTAGCAAGAGCGTAAGGAAGTATTCCTATTCCCGCTCCAGAAAGAGCCATTGATATAACAACGTTATTAGATATTGATTCTAATCTAGGAATACCTAATTTAATTCCTTTAATTGCTAGTTGATAATCTAATATTCTTCTTGAAGGAGAACCTACTTCTCTGAGAAGAAGATCATATTTAATTAAATCATTTACTTTTATATATTCTGGAATATCAAAGTTAGGAGAAACCACTAACACTAGGCGATCTTTCCCAACTTCAACAGCTTTAAGTGTTTTATTACTTATTAAACCTTCAACAATTGCAAAATCTAAATCTCCATGAAGAACCTTTTCTTCTAATCCCTTGGCTTTATCTATATAGATATGTGGATCTAATTCAGGAACCTCTTTTCTAAGCGATTTAACAAAGTTAGGTAATACAAATTCCCCAAAAGACATTGTGGCTCCAACCTTAATAGTTGGATTAAGTTCACCTCTATTAGCTAAAACCTCGAAGTCGTTAAAATGATTAACAACTTCTTTTGCTTTTGCTAATATAGCTTCTCCTTCTTTTGTTAATACTAATTGTTTATTTATCCTATTAAATAGATTTATATCATAATAAGTTTCAAGTTCTTTAATGGTTTGAGAAACACTTGGTTGAGCAACACATAATTCTTCAGCAGCTTTTGAAATAGAAGATAGTTCACAAACTTTAATAAATACTTTTAAGTGTCTAATGGTCATATTTTTCTCTCCTATACATCTACATTATTTATTAATATAAGGAAAAACACAATAAAAAAAATATTCATAGGTAAATGCCTATATATCTATTATTTTTTGTTATTTTACTTACTTATATTTTTGTTTGATGATGAGAGTGTGAAAGGAAGAAAAATAATCTTAATCTTCCTAGATAAAAAGAAAGGAAATCTAACATGAAATTTTATAGATGTAAAGGATGTGGACAAATAGTAGGTATTGTTAAAGAAACTGGTGTACCTCTTGTCTGCTGCGGAATGAACATGGAAGAATTAATTCCACTGTTTAAAGAAGAAGGATTAACTGAAAAACATGTTCCTGTATATAAATTTAATAAAGGTGGAGTAGAAGTCAACGTTGGTTCTATCGTTCACCCAATGACAAGTGATCACTATATTGAGTGGATTGCTTTAGTAACTGATAAGGGCAACCAAAGAAGACGCCTTAAACCAGGTGATGCCCCAAAAGCTAATTTCTGCTTAGAGAAAGGAGAAAAAGTATTAGCTATTTATGCCTACTGTAATATTCATTCTCTCTGGGAAGTTAAACTAGAAAAGAAATAATTGGTTTAAGTTATATATAGATATATTCTCCCTTCTCTTTTGTAAACAAAACTAAACAAACAAAAGAGAGGGAGAAAAGAAAGGAAACAAAAAATGAATTTAACTAATAAGAAAAGATATTACAAGATGATGACATGCATCACTTTGATTATTATGTTAGCTATGATTGCTGGATTAATATACACAGTAGTGGATCAAATTTCATCTAGTGCTGGTACTTGGCCAATTATAGCTAGTTTTCTCAATATGTTAGCAGTACTTGTTATGGGCAGTGCATTTGCTAATTTATTCTATTCTCACGCTTTACTATTAGATCATGTAGAATGCTATAAAGAAGATTACGAATAGAATACGTAAAAAAGAAAACATCACTTATATAGATTCTTCATCTAGTGGGTGATGTTTTTTGTTTACTTGATTTTGTTTTTACAATAAAGCATAAAATATTCAACTTTTATTGTAGAAAATTCATTACTTATGTTTAGATTAGATGTATTACTAATTTATGCAAAAACAGATTTGCCAAAATATTGTAATGGAACCTCTTAAATAAGAAATGTTATTGAAAAATAGTATCTTGAACTAATCAAAACATTAAAATGATTGACTTATTTGTAAATGTAAAACTTATTACTTTATATTGAATATAAAGAAGAAAAATGATAAATTTTAAATATAAATAATCAAGACAAATTTGAAAATGATCACTTCTTATTGTTTTGATTTATTGCTTATTTATAAGGAAGCAATTTAAAAAGATTAAAAAAGCTTATTAATCTTCTACTAATTCCTTTCCTTAAAAATAAGGGGATAATTTTCTAACAAGGAAAGGGGAATAAAATGAGAAAATTATTTAAAAAAATTGCAAGTTTAAGTTTTGGCTTAGCTATGGCAATTGGTGTAGGCGTAGGCTTAGGTCAAACTAAGGCTAGTGAAGTCATGGGTTCACAAGATATAAAATTGACTTTTGACTTATCTAGAAATCCGGGTGGATGGCCGACATCAAATTCGACAACTTTGGCAGATTATATTTATACTTTAAATGATGTTGACTATACATTTAAATTAAGTAATGTTAAATGTAACTCTGGATATTTAATGTTGACTCAACCTGCAGTTTTAGGACTTCCTGCAATTGAAAATGCTAAGTTGTCAAAAGTTGTTGCTAAAAATACTAGTGGCTGTTCTACTGGTGTTTATGTTGGAATTTCAAAGTCGAGTAGTTCCGAAGAATATGTTGAAGGTGGAGCAAAACAAAAGTGGGATAAGCAAAGTAGTTCTTACACCTATAGTTTAACTGAAACATTAGAAAACACAGTTTATTATTTGTATGTTACAAGTAAAAATGCCCAAATTGTTGAACTAACTTTAACTTATGAGACCGCTTCAACAAAAACATTAACAGCTATCTCGGTAAAACAAGCACCTAATAAAATTAGTTATTTAGCAGGCGAACTATTTGATCCTACTGGATTAGTTTTGGATGGTGTTTATGATGATGAGACTCATGAAGATATACCTTATGAAGGTAATGAAGAAGATTTCGACTTTAATCCTAGTTTGGTTACTGAACTAAAAACTAGTGATACATCTGTTGCTGTTAGTTATGAGGAATTAACTTCATCTAATGATATTCAGATTACAGTAAATAGTGTTGTTGATGTTTTAAATGTCGTTGAAGCTCCTAGTTCTGTTGATGTTGATAGTACAATTCCTTTAGATAGCGTTGTCTTAGAGGTTAGCTTGAACAATGGCGGAACCATTCATGTACATCCAACTGAAATTAGTTGTGATACTTCTAGTCAAGGAAGTAAGACTGCAACTGCAACTTATTCTCCAGCAACTGGTATTAAGACTATTACATTTAATGTTGAAGTAATTTGTCTTGTTCATGCTGATTATGATTTAACTAAAATTTCGGGTTTTGAGAAATGGACCAACTCATATTCGGCTCATACAGTAACAAATGATGATGTTGGTGTCTTGGTTGATAGTGTTATTGAATTTAAAATTGCAAGTAAGCAATCTTCAGGCGTTGGGTCTACTTATCCGCTTATTGCATCAAAAACAACTAAAGAATTAGTAGCCTTTAACTTTACTTTAAATGAGGAAGGCTATAAGATTGCTGGTGTTTCTATACAATTTGTTCAAAGAAGCACTAATAGTCCTGATTTATTTTTACATAAAGGTAGTGGTATTGAATCACAACCAATGGTCAGTATGACAGTAAATGCCGGTGGTGATAGCAAAATAGCTTTAATGGAAATTGATATGTTAAATGATAATTCATTTACTATTGGTTATAATGGCAAAAATGAGGGTTCTAATGTTAGTGTTGGCATAAAAGCTATTAATCTTACATTGGTTGAAACTTCTGACTTTGGAGAACTCGATCACATTAAAGTTACTCATAATCCATTAGTTATGAATTATCACGTCAGTGAAAAAGTTTCATATGATGGTATTGCTGTAACTGCATATGATAATCCAGATGAATCGATTGCCAACTTTATTGATGTAACTGAGGACGTTGATTATAGTGTAGAAGAAGGATACGAGTTAACTGATAATGATATTGGTACATTAGATGTAACAATTTCTTACGAAGGAAAAGCTACTGTTTTATCCCTTACGGTTTATGCAAAGGCTGAATATGAATTAGTTACAACAGCACCAAGTGATTGGTCTGGTAACTATATCATTGTTGCTTCATACACTGATGAAGATTCTGCAAAACACACAGTTGCTATGAATTCTACTTTAACTAATTTTGATTGCATAAATAATTTCAAGGAAATTGGTGAAGTTGATGATACTATTGTAGCTGGACAAGAAAGTGAATTTACTATTGCTAAATGTCAATCAGGTTACTCTATCCAAGGAAAATCAAATATGTATTTTGCCGGACCTGCTGGTGACAGCAATGGATTGGTGACATCAGATTCTCCACTTGCCAATTTAATTGAACTCGATTCTGATGGTAATGTTTTAATTAAAACAGGCTCAAGACATCTTAGAATTGAATATTCTAATGGTGAAGCAAGGTTTAGATATTATAAGACTGGTGATGCTGTTCTTTTATATAAATTAAAAGAGTCTTCTAAAGCTGCTGAATTTGCTGATTTATTCTTAGGTAAACCACTTTGTGATGGCGGGACAACTGCCCCATCAGTTACTACATGGAATGAATTAGCTGAAAGTTACGCTTTACTATCTAATGCTGATAAAGAATTATTTAGACTAGGTGTTGCTAGTGAACAAGGCACTAATATTCAACAATGTTTAGCAAGATATGATTTTATAATTAAGAAATATGGTCCAAGTACATATCATGACTTTATGGATCGTGTTGCTGCAGGTAAAGTTGTACCTGATGATAATATTGTTGATGTTAAGATTAATGATACATCTGTAGTTACAATTGTTCTTGCTAGTGTTTCTATTGCAATGGTTGCTACTCTTTGCATAACTATAATGATTAAAAGACGTAGGGACATTATTAAATAATAGATAGTTTAAATTAATAACAAGTGACGGGCATTTGCTCGTCACTTTTGTATTAGATGAATATTATGTTACATAATGCATATGATATCCTAGAAATACAGTATTTTACTATATAACACTATGTATTTGACTTTATTGCAAACTACAAATGATATTCTGTTGCAACACGTTTACTTATCTAAATAGACAAACAAATTTGTGCGGATGTGCTAAAATTTAATTAATTATGGAATTATTATTAAATTCTAGAAGAAATTTAATGTTAGATGCTTTAAAAGCATTGGCTATCTTTTTAGTTGTTTTGACTCATATTTTTCAAAGAACTATACCTAATTATGGATCTACTGATTGCTGGTGGGCTCAAATAATATATCTTCTATGCGTTCCTATATTCTTTTTTCTTTCTGGAATATCCTATTCTAAAAAGAAAGAATTATCTCCACTTGGTTTTATTTACGATATTTTAAAAAGAGGCTTTCTATATTTTTGGCCTTTTCTATTTTTTATTTTGTTAAGAATGGGAATATATAATCAGTGGAATAATGTAAGTGATGCTTTCGATGAATTGATGAAATATCCAGTTAGTGGACTTTGGGTATGTTGGATACTTGTCTTTATCACTATTGTTTTAGATATAGGATTATTAATTAGTAAGTTATATCCAAAACTTAAGAAATTATTTGTTTCAATTATGTTTGTTATTGGAATTGTTATTTTGCTCATATTAAGAGATAAAAACATAATTGATAACGATTCATTTATTGGATATAACTACTTTATTATTTATACTCCTTTATTCTTAGTTGGATATTTAATCGGAGATAATTATTTCAAAATTAAAAAACCTATTATTTCAATAATTATCTCCATCATTTCTTTAACTGGATTAATTGTGCTTTGCTATTACAAACGTAAATTTATGAGTGTCCATTTTTATGATGATGTTTGGTATAACTATTTAGCTTGCTTACTTTCTCTTGGAATATATCTAGGAGTAGTGGAAATATTTAAAAAATTACAAAAAACACAAAAAATATTGGGGATTTGCGGGAAATATACGCTTGAAATCTATTTTGTTCACCTAATAATTCTTAAAGCTTTCTCACGCTTATTTTATTTTAATACAGTAATTACAATATTGGTCATTATTGGCTTACTTCTTCTTTGTTATGTTTCTACTGCAGCTATTATTCTTTTAACTTATTATGTTCCATTTCTTCATTTTGCTTTATTTGGGAAACATTTTAGCAGATACGATTGGGAAGATAAGTTTTGGGATATACCTAAAAAATTAGTTTACAAATTGGTTGATGAAAAATAACAATAGTCATTAATATTGAACTAATCAAATATAAAAATTCTAGTACTATGAATCTACCATTAGATATACAAGAAAAATTAAAAGAAATATCCACAAATATCTCCATTAATCAACTTAGAGATATTTTTGAGATGATTTCATCAATGTATTTATCTAATACATCTAATGGAGAAATATCTCTTAAAAGTAAAAAAGCAGTTTTGGCGTATTCTCTTTCTAGAATGCCTGCTACTTATAGTGCTTTTTATCAAGCGCTTATTTATTCATTGGCTTTTATAAATAAACAAGATATTAAAAGTGTTATCTCTTTGGGCTCAGGTACTGGAAGTGATGTACTAGCTATATCTAACTTACTTAATGTAAATAAGATATTTTCAATAGAAAAAGAAGACGAGATGATCTCACTAATGAGATATCTATTAAGCGAATATCAAAATATTGAATATATTAAAGATGATTTTACTAAATTAGAT
>JAKSVK010000034.1 GCA_024408075.1 Bacilli bacterium
AGTTTGATAGATGAGGCTAATTATGAAATTTAGAAAATTTGTTTTAATGTTTGCTATTCCTTGTTTCGTAGGAGTGTCATTAACTGGTTGTGGTAATAACCCAAAGCACCACAATATGTTACGTAAGGATTTTTTACTTGCTAATAATGGGTTAGATTATCTTTATGAAGTCACATATAACGATTATAGTTGGGATGATGTTACTGAATGGATGAATAGTGGAATAAAAAACACTAACAGTGGAGCGTTTGGCTGCTCATCAGTCCATAATGGCAACTTTTATGGTAGAAGTTTCGACTTCTTTTTTACAGATATGTGTGAATTTGTTATTAGAACCAATAATGAAAACGGGCATTATGCTAGTATTGGTGTTGCAATTGGAGACTGTAATCTTAAAAAAGAAAGTGTTAATAGAATTCAATCGGGTCAAAATCTTACAGAAAAGGATAAGCTTGATGAAAAGCTAATCCCCTTTTCATTGGTAGATGGAATAAATGAAAATGGCGTTGTTTGTAATACCAACGTTGTTCCTGCTAAAGATCTAATCCCACATGAAGGGGAAGAAAAATATTTTACTCACGGCACAAATCCTGGAAAAGAGGATTTATTTTACCAATTCATGCCTAGATTTATTTTAGACAATGCAGTAAGCGCTAAACATGCAGTTGAATTATTAAAAAATAGAAATATTACCGCAATGAATAAAAACGGAAAACAATGCGATTATTTTGGTGTTAGCAAAATGGGATACGAACTACACTGTATGATTGCTGATAGAAATGATACTTATATTGTTGAAATTGTAGATGACAATTTACATGTTCTTCATTCTGGCGCTTCTATTATGACTAATTATTATTTGACTAATCCTTCTCCTAGTGGCGCTGGATTTGAGCGTTATTCAACTTTATTTGACAATTATGATGAAGGAAAAACTTTAGAAGGAATGAAAAATCTTATTCACCGTGTTAAATATTCACCTTGTTATAATCCTAACTGGCAAGAAGGAGCTACTCATCCTATGTGGCCAACAGAATTTGCTGGTAATGACATCATTAATAAAGAAGGAATTACTCAACATTTAACTTTCTATAATGCACAAGAATGGTTTGATAATAACTGGAATGATAAAATTGCTAACTCATTACAAGCTGCATATGACACTGTCAAAGATAAAGATGATACTAAACGTGCCACTTCGGGTGGTGGTGCTGTTCCTTGGATTTCCACGCACGCTTCTGTTTTTGACATTGAAAGCAGAGCGATGCATTTAGTAACTCAAGAAAAAGAAGTTAATGGTGCTTACGACTTTAAGGAATATAGACTTTAGTTTACATGATTTCAAAATTTGAACTAATCTAAGTTATATCAAACGTTAATAGTGGTGTTAAATATCGCAATAGTTAGTTGATATATCCCAAACATATCAGAACCTATCGTTTGAAAAAAGCGGTGGGTTTTTTTGATAATATTTGCAGAAATCGTTAAGATTTTGTGCATCTATTCTAATTCTTTTAAATTTGATGAAAAGTACTAATATCTCTCGTATTATAAGTTTATACTATAAGTATGGAAGAACAATATAGTAGGCTATTACCTTTACTTGGTGAAGATAAACTTAAATTACTCCAAAATAAAAAAATATTAGTATTTGGCTTAGGTGGAGTGGGTGGATATGTCGTTGAATCTTTAGCAAGAAGTGGAATTAAAAATTTCACTTTAGTAGACAATGACTCTTTTAACCAATCTAATTTAAATAGACAGATACTATCTAACTTTTCAACAATTGGTAAAAAGAAAGTTGAAGTACTCAAAAATCATTTAAAAGAAATAAATCCAAGCATTAATGTTACTTGTTTAGATTTATTTTATCTTCCTGGAAGCACTGATATCAATTTTGCAGTTTTTGATTATGTTATTGATGCGATTGATACAGTAAGTAGCAAAATTGATATCATTGAAAAATGTGAAGCACTTAATGTAAAACATATTTCTGCTTTAGGATGTGGGAATCGCTTAGATCCTAGTAAAGTAGTAATTACTGATATTAGTAAAACTAAAAATGATCCTCTTGCTAAAGTACTTAGAAGAGAATTAAAACAGAGAAATATAACGCACTCTTTAGTGTGCTATAGCGAAGAGTTACCTTTGGTAAAAGAAACATCAAAAGATAGTCTACCATCTTCAATTTTTGTTCCTTCAGTAGCTGGAATTAATATTGCTTATAAAGTAATAAAAGATTTAATAAATGATGAAGAAAAATGAAGTTTTAACAGTGATAAATGATGAATATGAAAAAGCACTTTCTACGACCTTTAGAATGAAAATATGGTCGAGATTTGTGAAGGCTTTAAAAGAATATCAACTTCTTTCTCCAGGAGACAAAGTTTGTGTATGTATTTCGGGTGGAAAAGATTCAATGTTAATGGCAAAACTTTTTCTTTTGTTAAGAAAGCATAGCGATTTTGAATTTACTGCTAAATTTTTAGTGATGGATCCTGGATATAACAAAAAGAATCTTGATTTAATCAAGAAAAACCTTAAAACTCTTCATATTCCTGCAGAAATCGTAAAAACTGATATTTTTGAGATTGCTAGTATACAAAGTAAGTCTCCATGTTTCTTATGCGCAAAGATGAGAAGAGGGGCTTTATATAACACTGCTAAAAAGATGGGATGTAATAAAATTGCTCTTGGGCATCATTATGATGACGTTATTGTTACAACCTTAATGAATATGCTTAATAGCGGTTCTTTCCAAACAATGTTACCAAAACTTCATAGCACTAATTATCCAGGAATGGAACTAATTCGACCAATGTATTTTATTAGAGAAAAAGACATCATTTCTTGGCAAAAAAGAAGTAATCTTACCTTCATTAGATGTGCATGTAAATTAACTGAAGGAATGGAAAATGAGGAAATGGTTTCTCAAAGAGAAGAAACTAAAAAACTAATTGAATCCTTAGTCAAAAAGAATAAACAAGTAGAGCAAAATATCTTTCAAGCTGCAAATAATGTTACTTTAGATATGATTCTTGGCTATAAAGATAAAGGAATCAAACATAGTTTTTTAGATGATTACGAAAAGAAAAATTAGTTATGCAAAATATATACGAAACATTTGAATTTAATAAAGTAAGAGAAGCAATTGCTGAACTATGTAAAAGTGAAATAGGTAAAGCAAAGATTTTATCGCTTGAAAAACTAGATGATAAAGAAAGCGTACTTTTAGCACTTAATGAAAATAAGGAAATGCTTTCTTTATTAACTAGATTTCCTCTTCTTCCTTTATCAAATTCAGTTAATATTCTTTCTTTAATTGATTTAGCGAAAAAAAGTGGATTATTTTCAATTAGAGATATTTCTTTAATAAAAGAAGATATTTCCTCTTCCTTAAAACTTATTGCTTACTTTAATAAAGTTGAAGGAGAATATCCTCTTTTAAGAAATAAGATCTCTCACTTTGTAGATTTATCACAAATGGAGAAAGAAATTAAAAAAGCAATCACTCCTAATTTAACTATTGATGATAAGGCGACTCCAACGCTAAAAGCAATTAGAGATAAACTTAGAAATTTAGAAGAAAACCTTAATTCTAAAGTTATTTCAATTGCTTCTAAATATTCTGCAAATATGTCTGATAGTAATGTCACAATTAGAGATGGACACTTTGTGCTACCTATTAAAACTAGTGATAAAAATAAAGTTTTAGGAATTATCTATGATGTTTCTAGTAGTGGAAATACAACATTTATTGAACCTTTAGAAATTGTTCAACTAAATAATGATATTGCCACTTTAAAAGTAGAAGAAAATGCTGAAATTAGAAAAATACTTAAACAATTAACAAATATGGTTCTTCTTCAAGAAGATGAAGTTAGAAATAATAACCTTATTATTGGAGAACTTGATTTTCTTGCTAGTAAAACTTTGTTTGCTTTAAAAAATGATATGCATTTATTAGAACTTAGTGATAAACAAGAAATACATCTATATAATGCAAGACACCCAAATATTGATCCAAAAGTAGTAGTTAGTAATGATTTTCACTTTGATGAAAATAAAAGAATTGTAGTTATTTCAGGACCTAACGCTGGAGGAAAGACAGTCAGTTTAAAAACAGTAGGAATTATTGCTTTAATGTTTCTTTCTGGACTATATGTTCCAGTTAGTGAAGGAAAAATGGGTTACTTTAATAATATCTATGTCGATATAGGAGATAACCAATCTCTTTCAGATAACTTATCTACATTTTCTGCTCACATGAAACAAGTAGCAGAAATTTTAGATGTAGTTAAAGGAAAAGATTTAGTCCTTTTTGATGAATTAGGAACAGGAACAGACCCTAAAGAAGGAGAAGCTTTAGCCCTTGCTTGTATACAATATTTAGAAAATAAACACTGTATTGGGTTAATTTCTTCTCACTTTGATAAAGTCAAACAATATGCTTTAAGTAGTGAAACGGTTGAAAATTCTTCATTATTATTTGATGAAGATAAACTTTCACCTACTTATATTTATAAATATTCTATTCCAGGAAAAAGCTATGGACTTGATGTAGCTTCTCGATATGGGGTTAAAAAAGAAGTCGTTGATAATGCGAGAAATTTACTTTCAAAAGATGATACTTCGATTTCTGATTTAATCAATAAACTATCAATTCTTTCTTTAGAAAATGAAAATATGAAGAAAGAAAATGAACTTAAAAAAGCTGAACTTGAAAAGAAAGAAAAAGAGATTCTTAATGATCAAGAATTAATCAAGAATCAACGCGCTCATCTTCTTGAAAGTGTTAAAGAAGAAAAAGAAAAACTTCTTAAAGAACTTGAAAAAGAGATTTCTGAAATTAAAAAAGAAATCACTAATAAAGACATTAAGCTTCATGAACTAAACCAAGCAAATGATAAGGTTAATAAACTTAGAGATGAAGTTGAAGAAGAACATTTTAATGAAGAAATCGCTATTTCTAATTATGTCAGTGTACCTTCAATTAATATGAATGGAACAGTTACTAGAATTAAGGGAAACAAAGCCTATATTGTTAGCGATGAAGGAATGGGATTTGAAGTTGAACTATCTCGTTTACATAAAGAAATTAGAAGAGAAAATAAGAAGTCTCGTAATATTGCTCATTATGTTGAACAAATTGATACTTCTTTAAAATTAGAACTCAATATTATTGGCTTACATCGTGATGAAGCACTTGAACAACTTATCAAATACATCGATAAATGTAGAGTACGAAGTTTTAAAACTGTTCGAATCATTCATGGATTTGGAAACGGAATTCTCCGTAAAATGACCCATGAATATTTAGATAAACAAAAAGATTTAACTTATCGACTTGGCGATATTAATGAAGGTGGCGGAGGTGCCACGGTGGTTAATTTTAAATGAACGAGAAAACAAAAGTACTTATCTCAAATTTAAAACATAAACCTGGTTGTTACATCATGTTTGATAGTAATAACAAGGTTATTTATGTTGGAAAAGCTAAAGACTTATATAAAAGAGTAAGCCAATATTTTCTTCGTCCTCAAGTTGGAAAAGTAATGAAAATGGTTTCCAATGTTGATCATTTTGAGACCATTATTGTAGAAACTGAAAAAGAAGCGCTTGTTTTAGAGATGAATCTCATCCATAAATACATGCCTAGATATAACATTCTTTTAAAAGATAATTCTCATTATCCATATATCGCAATTAATAAAAAAGGTGATCCAATTCTTTCTATTAAAAGAAGTAATAAAGACAGTAAATATATTTATTTTGGACCTTTTCCAAAATCATCTTCTGCCTTTGAAATGGTAGATTTACTTAATAAATTATTTCCTTTAAGGAAATGTAATCATCTTCCTTCTTCACCTTGTTTATATTATCACCTTGGCCAATGTTTAGGACCATGCGTAAATAAAATTGATGAAGAAGTTAATGAAAAAACAAGAAAAGATGTTCTTTCCTTTTTAAGAGGAAATAATTCCTCTAAACAAGCTGAAATCAAAGCAAAGATGATTGAAGCTAGTAATAAACAAGATTATGAGTCTGCAAAAGAATATAAAGTAATTCTTGATGCAATCGAACATATTAACGCCAATCAAAATGTTGAAATGAGTGATAAAGTTTCTCGTGATATATTCTCTTTTTCATCAAGAGATGGATATTTATCTATCGCTTATTTAATTTATCGAAACGGGATGTTACTAGGAAAACAATCTCATATAGTTGAACAGTTTGGAAACCTAGAAGAACAAGTTAGTGAACTTATTTATCAATTATATTGTTCAATTGATGAACCAAAAGAAGTCATTATTAATGATGAAAATGTAGTTAAAGAATTAAGTAAATATCTTGATAGTAAAGTTTATAGTGTAACTAAAGGTAACTTATATGAACTTGTGGTTACTTGTAAGGAAAACGCTAATAATGCTCTAGATGAATATTTTCTTTCTTCAAAACTTGAAAGTGACAAGATTGAACTTCTTGAAGAACTTAAGTCCTTATTAAATATATCTCTCCCTCTTCATATCGATTTATTTGATAATTCTCATTTACAAGGATCCTCTCCTGTAGGAGCAATGGTGAGCTTTGTAAATGGAGAAGCAAATAAATCTTTATATAGGAAATTTAATATTTCTTCTAA
>JAKSVK010000035.1 GCA_024408075.1 Bacilli bacterium
ATTTGTTAACAATTGTTTAAAAACTACTTTTATTATTGTTTATTTTTGTTAGAATTGTCAAAAATTATGGAATTTTCATCGTTCAAGATGAATTTAACGGATTTGAAATTACTTATTAAGCAAATTTAATTAAGCAGAATCTGAAAATGGTTGTGTTTTTAATTACTTAATTTCTTCAGTCGGCATTTTAAAATACTACTCAAATTTCAGTGAAACTTTTGGAAAATCCTTTCCTCTAGCTGATTATTATATTTCATTCAACCAAGCCTTTAAAAGGTTCAAAATTTCATTTTTAGCGTTATCAGAAAAATCGGTTATTTGAACTGTGTGATTACCAGTTGGATGATTGTATATCCTAATGTTCTCTCCGCGATTTATAGGTTGTGGAATACTAACATAAAACCAAGGGTCTTCAAGACCATTAATCATAATGACTTTTGTTTTGACGGTTTTGTCATTAATCCATTCAACTAAATGATTATATACTGAATCACTATAAACAAAGTTTTCTAGTTGATTGTTAGAATATATCATCTTTGTATAAACTTCTATTTCTTGTTCTTCAGAAAATGAGATGTTTATTGTTTTTCCTAGCGCAGATGCTTGTTCTTTTATGTAAGTAAAATCATAATGAAGATTTCCCATTTCTTTTAAAGCTGTTACATAGTATGGATAATGCGGTTTATTATAACGAAAAGCTTCAACACTCGTATCATTTAATATAATAATGTCCGCTGCTTTTTTAACCTTTTCAGCAGTATCTTCTAATTTTAAAAAGTTTTCTATCACAGAAATATCGAGTCTTTGATATTGCCAAAATATATAGGCAAATTCAAGCATATTGATATCAAATATATTTTCATGAGAAACTGCACTTCTAAATCGCGCATCTTTTGAACAATATGGTTCTGAAAATAATAAATCTATTAAATCTTCTTTGTTATCAAAACAATATAGTTGGAACTTTAAGATTTCATCTCTAACTTCCTTTCCTCTTACTTCTCCATAAAGTTTATTTCCCGCAGTTTCTGATATAAATTGAAACGGGCGATTATCAAATTGTTTCGCTAAAGGGGCAACATAAGGGACATATATATCACAGGTGTCTGGATGATATGAGGCTAAAACATTAGTGACATATCCTCCTTTTGATGTACCTGTCGCAATCCATTTATTAGTGAATACTTTTCTTAATTGCTTGATAATAAATTCATGATCTTTAGATGCGTTTTCTACAGTCAAAGCATCCCAATAAGAAGAGTTTTCATAATCAGGAGCACTCGGAATAGATAAATTGAAGTATCGATGTTCAATGGCTATAAAATTTGCGTTTAATAAAATAGGTAGTTCTCTTGTATACCCCTCTGTAATATATTTATCTCCTAAAGCATATCCATGAAGTTCCACAACTGTAGGAATGTCAAAAGCCTTAGCGTCGATGATTACACGCTGTTTAAAAGTGTTTTCTGTTGGTTTATTCCAATCTAAAGGCATATTAAAGTATATTTCATACTGACAAGTAAAACTTTCATTCGTATTTGGAAGCTTAGTGACACTGCTGATATTGTCTAAACTTTGAAGTTTCTTATTAAGTTCATCAGCAAAATTTTCCTTACCACAAGAAATTAACAAGGGACAAACAACAATAAATAAATTAAGAAGTTTAAATATGTTATTTTTTATATGTTGCATTATTCTTTTTCTTCCTTTTTAGTAAAACAATTAAAGTAACACTTGCGACAATAACAACCAGTGAAACAGGGAGTAATACATATAGAAGCGTTAAATTAGAATTAGGTTGACCTTGTTGACCTCTATGTAATAATTCATCATAGTTAGGTTCTTTTAACGATTTTCCGTTAGCTAAATATTCGTTTAGCAATTGAATATCGCCATAATATTTACCCTCATTTATATGTATTTTAAAATCAGCTTCGTTTTCTTCGCATTTAATTTTTCCATCAACAAATGAAGATAACCCATCATAATTGATCGTAACAACCCTATCTCCATTAGTAAGTGTGATAGTGTTATCTTTTATATCACATTTATAATCATATAATTCTGCAAATGAAATAATGTCAGTTTTAGGCACAAAATCAGTAATATTTTCTTTATATGTTTTTTGTTCCACCATATAATGGCTTAACAAATCATTAT
This sequence comes from Bacilli bacterium, assembly GCA_024408075.1. Lineage (GTDB taxonomy): Bacteria > Bacillota_I > Bacilli_A > RFN20 > CAG-826 > UBA2450. Next base: position 2,161 of record JAKSVK010000035.1, read on the forward strand.
ACATAAATTTAGCTTCGCTAATAGCTTTAGTTTGCACGTCAAATAAAAAATTATTTAACAAGTTTTTAGCATCATAATTTTTATTTTCTTTTATAAGCTCATGGGCTTTGTTCAAACAAAAGTTATATTGTTGTTTCCAGATGTCTTCAAAAATATTCCATGCTTTTTGAGTAGGCATTCCATAATTTTCTTTATGGATATTTACTAAGGAAGAAATAGACCTAAAAATATATTGCGCAGACATTTCATCAGGTCCATAACTATTAACTTCATGAGTGTATTCTTCTGGGAAAATAGTCATGGAATTATTAAATGGAACAAAAGGTGCACTATAAGCGTTCCCCATACTTATCCATGCTTCCACCGCCATTTCCTTAGGAAGATCATTATGAACCATCATGACATGAACTTGGTAAGATGTTTCAACTGCAACGCTTCTTAACGCACCTTGTTCTTTTCTATGTCTAAATAAATCATATTTCTCATCAGGATTATCAAGTAAATTTTGATAGCAATCACGGAAATAAGTAAAACAATCGTTAATGCTTAATTTGTGAGATGGCGAAAAAAATGATTCATACTTTAATGAAGTTTGATAGTCAAATTTTTCATCTTCTTTAGCGAATAAATCTCTGCCTCTCCATGTACGCATATGGCAAGCATCGATTGTGATAGCTTCATTTTCATCTTTATAAGTTAATGGCTTAGCGTATGTATGAAATAAGTGCATGTTCTTATTTTCTTCTCCACCTTCAAACACTGCAAAACCATTTTCTTTTGGTAAAGAAAACAAATTTTGTGATGCAATTATATTCTCATCAGAAAAACCTGAAAGCGTATTTAAGAAAAACTCATTTCCTATTGTTGTAACTTTATTATCAGGAAGTTTGATAGCGCAGTATTGATGGCCACTATAAATTTCCATTAACCATGCTTCATTTTGATCAAGAGCCATTACAATATTTGCCTCTGCACTACCATTTTGGTCAATAACACTGGCTAAAAATTCCATTCCTTCCTTTGCAGTAGAACTAGTAGAAGCAATAATTCCAGCAATATTATCTTCACTAATTCCAGTAGCAACAAAAGGGTCAAACTTTAAAACTCTTTCACTATCACTACTACAAGATAATGTTGCAGATATAGCTAAACCACATTCATTCATTGTGGAAACATCCCAATGAAGCGTTTTTCCAACACAAGAGCATCTAGGAAAGCCAGTAAAAGCATAAGTGTGTTCAGGCATATTCCAAGAAAAGCCATTTGCACCTTTATATTCCTTTTTAGCAAATTCATCTTTTTCATATCTTCTTACATGATGATAGATTAATGAATTTCTGCCATCACCAGTACGGGCAATGATAGGTAATCCATTTTCAGATGCTTCCTTACCAACATACATTACTGAGCAAGATTCTTCTTGGAGAGAATCAGTCGCTTCACTTGAAGCATATACTGGGTTAAAAGAATCATTTAAATGAGTTAATAGAATTGAAGAAGCGAAACATAGTATTGAAAGACAATAAATATTTGATAAAGTCATTTTTTTCATTTTCATAAGTTTTACGTATTATCTAATCGTACCCGGATTGTGATTAGATAACGATTCCTTTCCCGGGTATAACCCTTTTTATATTCTACGCTACTTTATATACGATTGTATAAATATTATGTGGTACTTACAATTCCAACATGTATGTGGTGAATTAAGGTTGTCATTCGACACGATTAACTCTTTTCATTAATTGCATTGTTCCGCAAATTAATTCTAGGAGTTTTTCTTATTCTTGACAAAACTACAAGTTTTACCTCCACCCAGACTATCTGGTGGTTTTAACTCGCTCAGCGTTTGTACACTGGCTCAGACAAAAAAACGACAGATTAATTCTGATATTATTACATCTGTTGTTTACTAAATTACTAATTTAAGGATTTCTTGTTAAATTCTTGTTTATTTTAAACTGCTCATTACATAGTAAAAACCATTTTAAAATAGGGAATATTTTTTAATTTCAGTCATTCTTAAGGTAAACAAATTTACCTTCAAAAACTGTTGCTTTTACTTCGATATCTTTAATTATATTGAAAGCGCAATTAAATGGGGAAAAATCACTTACGATAAAATCGGCAAACTTGCCAACTTCAATACTGCCTCTTTCCTCTTCATAATTAGCCATCCATGCTCCGTTAATAGTCATCATATTTATTGCATCTTTAACTGTTATGTCGACCTTTCTTCGAGCAACATGATTACCAGTAGAATTATCATAACCTAGTAACATACAACCCATATAGTCAAAAACATCAATTGGTCCATCAGAACATGGTCTATCAGTACAAACAGCTGTTTTTACTCCTAGTTTAGTTAAACCATCATACGGAAAAAGTTGTTCCTGAAGTTCTTTTTTTATAAGTAAGTCATATATATGATCGCTAGTATCACTTAACCATCCAGCATTTACAGCAACCCCAATTTCTTGTGATTTAATTAGCTGACGTTCTGGTTCATCAACTAAAATACAGTGAGCTAAACTATTTCTAGTTTTTTTATCTAATTGCATATTTGATTTAACATATGCATTTACAGCTTCTTCACACGATGCATCTCCAAGAACATGCGTATGGACTAACAAATCTCTCTTATTAGATTCTAAGACAATTTCATCCATCTCATTTTGTTTCCAAATTTGTTCTCCATAATATTGATCGTCAAATAAGTATGGTTCTTTTAAAAAACCAGTACCCGATTCTAAAACACCATCAGCAAATAATTTAATAAATTTTGGTTCAACGTGTGTATTGGTATAATCATTTCTATATCCTTCAACTTTATCTAATATATCATCAAGTTTTGTAGAATTATATTCGTATGTTGTTATATTATAACAAGTAGTAAAGAAACAAGATAATTCATTATTTTCATCGACATCATATAAAGCTTTATATAAGCCATCGCTAGCATCAAAATTAGTCCATGCATCGTAATGTCCTGTATAACCCATTTGATTCAAATAATAACAAGTATCTTTGACAGCTTTTTGGTAGCCATCATCATCTAATATTGGATATTGAAATCCTTTTTTAAGAACGTAAGAAATGGCTTCATTTTGGATAACTCCGAGAGCGACACCATCGTCATCACGTAATATGCCAGAAACAGGATCGCTTTCTCCTTTTGGAAGAGTAATTTTAATTCCAGCACGTTTTAGTGTTAACGTATTAACCCAGGCTTGATGCAAACTTGTTTCCGCTATATAAACAGGAACATCAGCAAGTTTACCATCACAAAGAGCATCCAAATCTTCTCGATATAACAATTCTAAATTTGCTGGTATAGATCGTTGATCATAACCGTATCCAAATAAATGTGGTTCTTCAGAATCTATAATATCATTATCTATAGCATATTTTTCAATGCAGTTAAGAAGAGTTTTTTTGTCTAGAAATTCTCCTTTTTCATCTTTTGCGTTGAGATAACAAGTTTGGAAAAAAGCATTTTCAAGCAAGAAATGAGCATGCGTTTCAATTGCAGAAGGCATAACAAATGCATAATTATAAACGGATGTATTTTTGCCAATATATTTACTTGCAATATTAGCGTCACCTGTATAAATGTATTTACCGTCTTTAACTGCAAAAGCTTCTATAAATTCTTCATTTGAATTAGCGGTATATATTTGATCTCCAAAAACAACCATATCAGCTACTGGATAAGTTTGTTCTTTATTACAACTCGCTAAAAAGGACATACATAAGAATGGAATAATAATTAATAATTTCTTTTTCATGCTTAGACTCCTAAAATTCATTTATTATTTTATATTTAATTATAAAATCGTACAAGATAATCTATAAAAAGGAACATGTATTCTAATACGCTTATCCCCACTTCCCCATTCATATAAATAGTAAGAATACATAATAAAAATCACTGAGATTTGAGCACATTTAACGAATTATGCTCAGACTTCAGTGATTTTCAAATTGATAGATTATAAATTACTTATTT
>JAKSVK010000036.1 GCA_024408075.1 Bacilli bacterium
CTTACTTAATTAAGCTGATATATATTTTATATATCTCATCTGTTACTTGCTCGACTGATTTAGCTTTGCTTGAATCAATTAAGTAGTCAACCTGAGCGAGATTTTCTTTTTTAAATGCTTTTCGATCGTGGAGAATTCGTGATTCAACTTTTGCTAAATCATCTCCTCGAGAAATCATTCTTTCTTTACGAGTTTCTTCATCTGCTTCTAAAAAGAAGGTGACAATACGATATTCGTTTTTAAGTTTAATATAGTTTCTAAGTCCTGCTGGATCAATAACAATACATTTATTATCTGAGATTTGTTCTTTAGTAGAACCATATAAATTATCATTATAGAAGGTATATTCTACGAATTTACCTTCATGAATCATTTCTTCGAAGTTTTCTTTAGAAATGAAAAAATAATCTTTTCCGTTAACTTCTCCACTTCTCATTTTTCGAGTTGTGGTGGTAATAATTTTAGTTATACCGTATTTTTTTGCTAATAATTTAGCTACTTCGGTTTTGCCGCTTGCGCTGGCACCAGAGAGAACAATCATAGTGTTAATATATTCTTTTTTATATTCATTTTCAATTTAATAAGAAAAAAAGAAAAATTTTTATTAACTAGTTAATAACTTTTTTAGTGAAAAAATATTTTTCACATTTTTGAGCTTTTGCCCCCTATAAGATAAGTGAAGGGAGATAAATGAAAGTTTCTATTAATAAAGAGATTGAACAAATATTTAAAACTTATTTTATTTGTCGTAAGTCATCTAGGTTATTGACTTTATGTGAGTGTTCTAGTGAAGAAGAAAATATTTTCTATAGGTATTATCGAGATGTTGAAGTTGCTTATTACTTATTAAACAAGAAAGAAAAGCAAATCATCGATTATGAATACTTATATAAAGAAAATAAGCCATGGTGGAAAAACAAATATAAAAAAGGTGAATATGAAAAACTAAAAAAGTCTACTAATAAGAAATTTGTTAAGGTGTTTTATGAAATCCATTACTAAAGCTTTATTACTTTTATCCGCCGCTATTGCTCCAATAAGGGCAAGTGACATTCCTGCGAGCGAAATGTTATACATTGGCTCTTTTTATGGAGGCTTTGATGGAAGTAGTGACGTAACTGTGATGTGCGGAATAAATAATTATCAAAAAGGATTAATTCTGACCGCTGAGTATTTTAATACTCAGTATGGTACACGATTTATGGTTCAAACCGTTGATATTGATGATAACCTTGATCGAACCAAAAAAAGATTAAAATTCCCTCTATTATTTAAAGGAAATATGTTTAAAACAGGCCTAACGATAGATATGTATATTGGTAGTAAAAATAAACCTTTATGGGAAAATAAATTCACAATTTATCCAAAGTTTTCCGAAACAATTAATACAAAAAACTATATTAAGAAACAGTATGTAATTAAAGACACTATTTTGACTTATACCAATCTTCCTGAATGGGTTGATAGTGAATCATACGATTTTACTAATACGTTAGATATCATTTCAAATGATAAAAATAACGCTTTAGAAATAATGGAAATTAATTTCTCGCATTATCCGCTTATCGATAATCTGGACAATAATGGGAGTTGTTACTTAGTTATTAAAGATCAATACGACATATATAAAAATATTGATAAAATCGAAACAAATAAGATAAAGATTCCAGTGAATATTAAAAGAAATGACAAGATTTATTGTTTTGAATTTAAGAATGAGATGTATGTAAATCCAAATAATCTCCAAATGTCTTTTCGTCAAATTGATGGATTTATTAAAACTTCTAACTTCTATGTCCCGTTAGGTAAACTAGATAGCCTACAAGATAGCGAAATTTACTTTGAACTAAATAAAATCGGAATGAATGATACAACTGTTAAAATGCCTCTATCATTTGTAAATGGTAGAAACCTTTTTGGAGCTTGTTATAATTCAACATATTGTATTGAAGGAGAGGTTAAAAAATGATAATTATGATTTTTGCTGCTATTATTGGAGTTTTCTCCATTAACTTAACCTCTCTTTCCCTTTCCTATACTGGATTAAATAGGGCAATTATTAATGCTCCGATTGAAATAATGTATAACAGCTTATTAATTGAAAATGATGAGGCGTATTTTAATAGTGATAAATTAATCAAGATCATGGATGAATATTATGCCTCCACTTTGCCAAAATATTGTGATTCATATACTACTCAATATTACTTTTTTAACGAAGGAGAAACGGGAGTGTGTTTAGATAAATCGTGTCTTGCATTTGATGTTTCAATATCTGCAAAAATTAGATTAAATCAACATTATTTTTTAACTATGACATATAGAATTGGAGGCCCAAATAATGGATAAAGCTAAAGTTTTAGAATTTATTGAAACCTCGTTTTTAAGTGAAATACTAGAAGAAAAAGATGTCACTGATATCTCTTTTAATGGACAAGATATTTACTATGTAACAAACACCAAAGGACGAATGAAGTCACAAATGGTTATTGATCCGTTAAAGATAAAGGATTTTTTACGTCAAATATCAAATTTATGTGAAGCCCAATTCTCTTTTACTGAGCCCATTTTAGATTTATCAATTGGACGATATCGTATTAATGCAGTACATAATGCTATTGCAAAAGTGGCTGATGAAGGAGTAACAACTTTTTCAATAAGAATTGCTTCTCCACAAATTCGAATTAATGACGATTCTGATTTTTTCACCCCTGAAGTAAGGCTGCTTTTAATGGAACTTATCAAAACAAGAAATTCGATTGTAATTGGGGGAATTACTAGTTCTGGAAAAACCGAACTTCAGAAGTATATTTTGATGAATTTAAGAGCCAACGAACGTGTAATAGTTGTGGACAATGTTTTGGAATTAGACCAGATTAGAAATCCAAATATTGATCTGACCTGTTGGTTAAGCGATGATGCAAATATCCATGCAAATCCGGGATTATTAATTAAAAATGCACTTAGAAATAACCCAGATTGGATTATTCTTGCAGAGAGTCGTGACAAAGAAATGGTGGACGTTCTTAACTCTGCTATGACAGGTATGCCAGTTATAACAACCCTCCATTCTCAAGATGTTTTTTCAATGCCGTTTCGTATGGGCAGAATGATGATGAAAAGTGAACAAAAAATAGATTATGAACAAGCAATAAAAGATATCAATTATCATTTTCATTTTTACTTTTATTTAAAAAAGAAAGAAGTGGATGGACAAATAAAAAGATATGTTGCTCAAGTCATGTTTGTTGATAATAACGGAACTCAAACTTTGATATATGAAAGGAATAGCGAAAATGTTAAATGTCGAAAATTACCTCAAGAAGCGATTTGCTATTTTGATTTAAATCAAGCGAATTACGAGTTTAAAAATATATATTTGGAGAATTACAATGAACAGTACTAGTTTTATTTTCATTATTGTTTCACTTGTTGTATCAGCGGTTATGTATATTGCGCTAGATAATTTGATAATTGCCGCAATGATTTTAGCTTGTTATTTAGTCGTGTCTTTCATGGTATTTATACCAATGATTAAGAACAGAAAAAAGCAAATTGAGAGATATCATTTGTGCTATCACTTTATTAACAATTTTATAATTTCTCTTTCGATAAAAAAATCTATTGGAGGAGCTTTTGAAAGTACAAGCGTAAGTATGGGAAGCGAATTCCAAGATACAGTTATTAGAATTGAAGAAATGTCTGATGCCGAGAAGTTAAAATACTTACAAACATATTTTCCTTTTCACTCATATTTATTGTTTTATCAGATTATAACTTTGTGGCAAGAACAAGGCGGAGATATTTTGAAAATGTCTCAATATTTACTTGCTCAAACTAGACAAGAAGAAGAATACATTACCTCTGTTTCTTCTTTGGGAAAAAGAAAATATATTGAGACTGGTACTTTATGGATATTTTCATTAGCAATTTTAGCTATGTTACGTTTTACCTTAACTGGGTTTTACGACAAGATTAAAACTGTTCCAATATTTGTAATATCAACAACATTACTTGCTGGTTTTGTCTTGTTTTCGATATATATCCTTATTAAAAAGGCGACCAATATTAACATTAAAGGACATGATAAAAATGAAAAGATCATTTAGACAAAGAATTGAAGAACTTGGACTTAGCTACACAAAAGAAATTACTGTGTTATTTTTGATAATTTTTGTAATTGCTGTAATATCTATTGTAGGTTATATAATGACTAAAAATATTATTGCTCCTGGAATAGGTTTAATTGTTGGATTAATTATTACTATTTTTTATCTTTCTCGTTATTCATCTATGGAAAAAAGGAATGACAAAGAACATTTAGATGAACTTATATCTTTACTATCTTATTTAGAAATTTTTATTACTAACAAAAACAATGTATATACATCCTTTAAGATGTTAATACCTTATTGCTCAACATTTATGAACGAAACTATAAATAGTTTTTTAATCCAAGTTGATAACGATAAAACGGTATCACCTTATATTAATTTTGCTGCGAAGTTTAAGACAAAAATCATCGAATCGTTGATGCTATCAATCTATCAAATGGTAGATAACGGTGAAAACGATAAACAATTCGATGAATTTAATGCCTTGTTTTCAGATATATCAAAAGATTTCTACATCTCTAAAGTTGAGGAACACAAAAGAAGCTTAGATTCATCTAATGCTTATCCTCTTTATGGGGCTGGAGGAATCATTGTTATTCTGGCATTTTCAATATTTTCAATTATGGGGGACTTAGTTAATGTCATATAATTTAGGAATTTTATTGTCGATGGTGTTTGTTGTTGCGTTTTTGTTCTTAGGTATGGACATGATGAATTTAAGCACGGCATATAGCATGCTTGACTCAGCCTCTATATCCATTGGATATGAGATAGCAAAACAAGCTAGAGTTGATTCTCCGTTTTTAGCAGGATTAGAGGATCATTATCACATTAAGTTTTTATCCTTAAGTCCAGCCGCTCCAACTCTTGGAGATGTGGTGGACTTTGTGATAGGAAAAGAATATAACCCATTAGTTTTATCCACGAACACAATAACAATCAAAGCTTCGCGGACGACTGTTCTTGGATACTATGGATAGAAAGGAGGAAAAATATGACTGAAGTAAAAGGTACATTGCTTGGAATCATTCTCTTACTTGCCTGCTTTAGTGCAGTTGCAGTAACAGTTGCTTCCATTTATACATCGTCAAAAGAAGAAATTACTGATCGTAGAGATACAGTTATGACTGATGCATTAAAAGAATTAGGCGAAATTAATTAATTTCAGAAAAGAAGAGG
>JAKSVK010000037.1 GCA_024408075.1 Bacilli bacterium
AATTTTTAGATTTAGCGTATGAATTTTCACATTTTTGTTTAAATTCACACAATAATTTGCTATAATTAAGTCATGAAAAAAATAACTAGATATAAATATTTAGAACAAATCAGACCATATTATGATTCAGATTTAATTAAAGCGATAACTGGTATAAGGCGTTGTGGAAAATCTGAAATATTAAAGCAGATTATTTCAGAAGTTGTTAAATCAGGTATTAAAGACGATCATATTATTGATATTGATTTAGAATCAATGGAGTACATTGACGTTAGAACAATTAAACAATTATTTGATGCTGTTAATGGTAAAATCAAGGATGATGAAAAATATTATATTTTTATTGATGAAATTCAAAATATAAAAGGATTTGAAATTGCAGTGTGTGCAATGCGAGATAGTTTAAATTGTTCAATTTTTGTGACAGGCAGCAATTCGAAATTATTATACGGAAAATTGCAAGAGAAATTAACTGGTAGAGTAAAAGAATTTGACGTATGGCCTTTCACTTATATTGAATATTTAGAATATTTTAAAATTAACAATAAAGAACTCCCTTCTAATTCTTTTGATGATTATTTAAAATTTGGTGGAATGCCACAACGTTTTGAAGAAAATGGCCCAGAAAATGTAGTTAAATACTTAAAAAACCTTCATAAATCCATTATTAAAAAAGACGTTTTTAGTAACCATAAAAGAGTTAATCAAACACAATTTCAAACAATTGCAAATTATATCTCATCTACATCTGGAAGACTTTTTTCAGCTCTTTCTATCGCGAAACAAATGAAGAATCAAAATGGTGAAGAAGATGTTAGATCGTTTTCTAATATTATTAATAATTATGCTGACCATTTAAATGAATCATTTTTGATAAGAGAATGCTTGCCATTTTACCTTAAAGGTAAAGAAAGACTTAATGGAACAAGAAAATTTTATTCAGCAGATGTTGGAATTAGAAATGCTTTAGGCAATGCTTTGGATGTTGATGTTACATTTGCATTGGAAGGTATTTTATTTAATGAATTTAAATCTCGCGGATTTGATGTTTATTACGGTAAATTAAGAGATGGCAAAGAAATCGATTTTGTTTTAGCCAAAGATTTCAAGAAATGTCTAGTTCAAGTAACTTACTTACTAAATTCTGATGAAGTTAAAGAAAGAGAATTTGGTGCATTTAAAAATATTGATAATGCTTGCCCTAAATATGTCTTGTCCCTAGACACAGTAGATATGTCTAGAGATGGAATAACAAACATAAATATTATTGATTATCTATTAGGAAAAGTTGATTTAAATCTTTCTTAATAGCGTATGAATTTGCACAAATTTGATAAAATTCACGCGTTAAATTGAATTAAATACAGCTCAATCAAAATGATGCGTTTTTGTGCAAAAATATCAAAAAAATTAGTATAATTTCATCGTTGCAATTGGAATCGTCACAAGGGCGGATAAAATAGTAACATTGTAAAAGTATTAATATAATTATATTAATAAGAAAATTTCATCTTCATTACACAACGACTATCATCTTCATTACACACACCTTCAAAAACTATTAACTTCATTACAACAACACAACGAAAATAATAAGACCCTTAAGGGTCTTTTTTCGTGGTTAAGGGAATGGATACATCGACGAACAGGTTATAAAGATTGGATGACTTGCATTGCCAAATAAATGTTAATTAGAATTTAAAAAGTTCTCGCTGTGTGTTATATATATTGCAAAAAACATTATAAGGGGTATGTAAAATGGATATAGAAGAAGCTTTAATGACTGTTAAATGCGAGTGTGGGAATGAAATAAGAATTCGCAAAGTTTGGTATCCGGGTGGATGTAACGATTACGGATCTTTTGAAATGCTATGCAACAAATGCAAAAAGACTATTGTTGTTGATGTTGGCAGAGATGTTGACGCATCTGAAGTGATTGATGGTGCTGAATTAATTAATAAAAAATATCGCGATTAATCGACTCTGTTTTATTCAATCAATATAATCACTAAATTTATGGAAACGATGGATGACGAGAAAACCATTAGAAAGTTCTACAAGGAGATTCCTTCTTCTGATTTCTTCTTCAACGGTCGTTTTTTTATTGCCTTAGGATAAAAGCTCTTACAAAAAACTTTCTATTTTCAAAGTCCTGGGTTGATTCGTCATCAAAAAATGCTTTGCCTCCTGATTTTCATAACGATAAGCATCATGTTATGATGGAAGTTATGCGAATTGATGACTGTATTAATGAAAAAAACGGCAAAAAAATTGTTAATTCATTTCAAAGAGCAAATCAAAAAATGAAACAAATGTTTGGTAAGAACTATAAAAAACAGCAAAATGGAACTCTTCTTTTTATTCCGGATACTCGTGATAATTCTGAATATAATTTTGAAGGATATTATAGCAATTTTAAGAGAATAATATTGAATCATTCTAACAAGATAAAGGACTATAGAAAAAACTATCCTATTGTAAAACTTGCGTTTTTTTGATATGCGATGAATCTAATAATTACGTAGAGGTATCAGACCCAAACGATTTAAATAGGTACAATCCATTAAAACCTTTTAAAATACACTACTGGTTTTTGGATGAAGATTTTATAAAAGTAATCAAAGCATCCAATGCTGATTATGTGATTTGGTGGGGGTACTACAAAACGCTTTATTTGAATGGAAGACAAATAAAAATGCCTCGTGCTTGTATATACGATGTTAAAAATTTAAATCAAAAGAACACTAAATATGACCATAGTTTGATGTTTAAAATAAGCAAAGAAGAAAGATAAACTTCAAGTTTGCTGTGGAATAATCTCTTGCTTGTATGAGAACTTTTTTGTTGTTATGTGGATGAAGTGTAGAAAATATACAGTTTATATTGAAAATGCATTTATTGGCTGATAAAATTAATTGTAGAAAATATACAGTGAGGTATAATCATGTTAAAAAGGATAGAAATTAGGAATGTAAATTCGATTGAAAAGTGTGAAATTGATCTTACAAAAGGAAATTACAAATTCGCAGAGGAAAATCTTTTAGGTGATACTGTTAACCCAATTGCGATTTATGGTCACAATGGCAGTGGTAAGTCTTCTGTAATGACAGCCATAGGAGCTTTTATATCTTTAATGTATTATCCTGCAGAAGCCTTGCAACCATTTGTTGTAAATGATTTTTTGTTTCAAGAATACATTAATGGTAACAAGCAAGAAAAAAATAAAGTAAAAGGAAGCATTCTTTTAGAATTCGACATTAATAACGAAGCATATGAATATTTTTTAGAAACTACTAGAGATAATTATATTAGTTTTGAGTATTTGAAGAAAAATTCAAATATGTATTTTGAAAGAAAAAACAAAAATTATTCTTACAAAGAAGAGAATCATGATATCAAAGACTATTCACCAATGGTACCCCTCTTAAGAATTCTTGCCTCTTCCGAAATAATGGACTCAACTATTCAAGGAGTTTTTGCCTATATCAGTTCATTTACTTTTATTAATTTGCCTTTTATTAATCGTGGTAGTTTTGTTACGTCGAAGCTTTTTAACAATACAAATATTAACGATTTGCTAGTTAGAAAATCCGAAGATGTCAAAAAATTATTGAAAGAATATGACAATTTTCCGGTATATACCATTACAAAAAATAATAAGATGGCTCCTAATGGCATGCTTGCATCACAATATAACCTTGTTTTTGATAAAAAGGGCTTTAAAAAACAAATACCTCTTCAAATGATTTCTGTCGGTATGCATAATCAAAGCGTGCTACTTTCTATCATTTTAACAATTCCGGAAAACAGTATTGTTTTCATTGATGAAGTAGATTTAGCTCTTCATCCTTCAACAATTAAATCTTTTTTGAAAGTTATCCGAGACAAAAAAATACAAGTTATTTTTACTTTACATAATACATATGTGCTTCAAATGTTGAGGCCTGACCAAGTATATTTTGCAAAATGGTCAAAAGGATTTTCAAATTACTTTAGACTATCAAAGATATATCCTAATATTCGAGAAGTTAACAATATTGAAAAGATGTATCTTTCATCACTTTTTGATGAGGCAATTGAAGAGAATGAATAAGAACATCTTGCTTATTGTGGAGGGAAGCCGTTCGGAACAAAACATTTTTAGTAATGTGTTTTTGAAATATGGTTTCAATACAATAGTAAGTGACGAAAAAATGGACATTGAAGGAATTGGAAAATTTGATAAATTTCAATATGAGTTAAACAAAAATAACATTGTTATTATCCAAGGCCCTCGTAATAGAATTCATGATTTTTTAAACCTTTACAACGAAAATGAGATGTCGATTGAAAAATTCTTTAATTATACATATGCATTTTTTCATGCGATTTTCCTAATCTATGATGTTGATCACAATGATTGTGAAGATGTTGAAGAAATGTTTAATAGGTTTTCAGATGAAACTACTGGGATGTTGTTGTTAAGCTCCCCATGTATTGAAGTAATTGCAGACTATAATCATAATCGTGGTGAATCAAGATATTGTCACTTGGAAGAATATAAAGCCGACATAAACACTCACTACAACGGACAAACAATGTCTCTGATTAGCAAAAGTTTTAACGAACTGATGCTTTATTACTTGGATAAAAACTTTAACGAGTTCCATGAATCCAATGTAATGGAACATCCTGGAATTATTGTAAGTTATATTAACAAATACAACGATCGAATCAATTGTAAAAATAAAGACGATTCTTATGTGATTTATAGATATTTTTCAACGGTTGTTTATGTTGCTATAGCATATGCAAATGGTCTAACAAAAGAAATAGATAATTATATGAGAGTTAGATCGTTTTTGTCGGATAATGTTAAGTAAATGTGTTGCTTAAAAGACCCTTGAGGGTCTTTTTTCGTGGTTAGGGGAATGGATACATTGACGAACAGGTTATTAACTTCAATTCCTTTTTCCGCAACAATTCGTTAACAACAGTATTGATACAGTCAGTACTGTTTTTTACTTTTCTTAGAATTTGATTTAGCGCAACAACGTGTTGCTTAGCACTCCTTACAGTAAATGTTATTATTTTAGTGACTTGAGGAGATTTTTATGGAAACAAAATTAGTACTACGGGAACTTAGAATTAAAAAAGGTTATTCACAAAAGGAATTAGCGGAAAAGGTTTTTGTTACAAGACAAGTAATATAAAATAAAGTCGAAATAGGGGTGGTCGTTTTTACGAAATTATCCTCTAGGGGTGGTCGTTGTATCAAAACTGAACATCCTTTCCATTAATGAAGAACAAAG
>JAKSVK010000038.1 GCA_024408075.1 Bacilli bacterium
AAGATGTTATTGCTGAGATAAATAAAGAAGAAAAAGAAACAGCAGTGCGTAATGCCATTATGGAATTAGATGAGATTGATAGGCAGATTATTACCATGATTTTTTATGAAGATTTGAGTGAAGGCCAAGTAGCTAAAAAATTAAGGGTTTCGCAATCAGCGATTCATCAAAGAAAAGCAAAAACATTCAAGATTTTGCAGGAAAAATTAAAAAATTATCAATATTAACTTATTAAAAGCCATATTCGCGTTCATTTACTTTTGGAGGTAGAGAAATGGCTCAACTTAAAGATACTAAATCTAAGCACAGAATACACAGGATGTATTTGATTAATGCTAGACAGAAAATGGGTTTATCTCAATATAAGGTAGAACAACTTTCTGGCATATCAAGAGCTCATTACAACCGTATAGAAAATGGCGTTGTTACTGTATCTGTTCAATTTAGAACTTTAAAAGCAATCTCTATAGCCCTAGGTATTCCATTTGAAGTCATGTGGAAAGAAGAGTCTAGTTATCAAAATTCAATAATTAATGACTTCAGATAATAGGAGAAAAAATGTATGAACATTTATTCAAAAACAGTTCCAGATTTAGGAACAAAAGTTATTGGTAATGCAGAAGAGTGTATTGCATTACTCGATGCACATAAGCCACTTCCTTATGATGAAGTTATAGCTTATTTCATCAAAATGAGCAGACTTGGTAATTCAGACATTGATAAGTTGTCTAAAATATCACTACAACTTTATTCAAATTATTTAATGAAACGCCATGTCATTTATCCAATTAAAGAAGATGTTATTAATTTCATCTTCCAAAATAGGAAAATGGATTTCTTTGAAATTGATATGCTTTATTTCACAGCATCTTATTTCACAAAATATGTCCAACGTAATTTTGGTTCACTTTTTGGTGGAATATTCGCTGGAAGACATATTGAAAGAAACATTGATTTTACAGACGAAAGTTTAATTCAACAAGAACACATTAACTATTCGTATGGAATGCCGGAGAAATAATTATGTTAGTAACAAAAGACAATGCTTATGAACTGGCTTTGAGTTTCTATAAATCTAAATATGGAAAAGTAACATCAAAGACCACAGAAATCGAACTCTTGATTAGAAGTGAATTATTAGAATTTGCTCGCTTTATTAATCAAACATGTCCGCCTTATACTGCTGCAGGAAAAAGAGAAATTCATAACTACATTAAGAAGAAAGTTGCTCCACCTGCTGGTTGGTTTAAGTATGTTGGGCCAGTATTTGTTGACTTCTTATATGGCACAAAATGATGGATTTATAAGATGGTGTTTTGTTTGCAACTAAATATGTTCTATTAGATTTATCTAATAACTAGCATTTATAGTTAGTAACTACAACACCTATAGGAGACTTTATGAAAGAAGATACTTATTTGGTTTGGAAAAAGACGGGAGTGCTAAGCAGCAAGCTTGCTTATATTAGAGCAGCTTCCGCTTCTTTTTATACGCAAAGAGAAATGTGTATTGACCTCCAAATTAGTGAAAAAACATTCATTGCTCTTAAAAACAAACATCCTGAAATAGCAAAGGCCATTGAAGAAGGTGAAGCACAACTTTTAAAGGACATGTTTTCGGCTTTAAAAATGAAAGCAGTGGGTCATAAAGAAAAAGTTACTACAAAATCAATGGAGAAAAATCCAATTGGTGGAACTAAAACAAAAATTAATGAGGAGGAGAAATATTACCCTCCTGACTTTGAAACTATTAAATACATTCTCATTATGAAATTTGGAAAGAGATTTGATCCAAAGAAATTCATGCTTGAGATGATGGAAAAGAAAAACGAACAAGAAGTATGGACTGATGTGCCTGATGTTGTTGTAGGTGCGGATGATTCAAAAGAGGAGGACTAATCTATGAGAGAATTCGTTATCGCTATAGGCCAAAGAGCCAATAGCAAAAAATGGACAAATAAAAAGGTCACATGGGAACAGCTATGTGAAAAGCTTTCTAAAACAATTGTTACTTCTGAATCAGTGGAAGAATATAAACACTTTGTTAAGGAAGCTAAACAAGAAGCTAAAGACCATGGTGGATTTGTCGGTGGCAAGTTAAGAGATGGACAACGTTTAAAAAACAATGTTGAATATCGCTCTCTTGTCACTCTAGACCTTGATGATGCTGCAGCTGGATTCTTGCAAAAGTTTCTAGATACATTCCGCTATACGTGCTGTCTTTATTCAACACACGGACACAGGGATGACTCACCTAGATTCAGAGTTATCATACCTTTAAGTAGAGATGTAGATGGCGATGAATATGTCGCAATATCTAGACTTCTTGCTAATGAAATTGGTATTGAACAAGTAGATCCAGTTAGCTTTTCAGTTAATCAATTAATGTACTGGCCAAGCACTCCAAGTGATGGTAACTTCATTTATCGAAATATTGAGAAAACCATATTAAATCCTGAAGATTTTCTTGCAAATTATCCAAATTGGAATGATTTAACTTCTCTTCCTAAAAAAGAAAAAGAGACTCATATCAATAGTGGTAAACCAGGAAGAAAACAAGCTGACCCATTAGAGCATGATGGCATAGTGGGAGCGTTCTGCAGAGCCTATGGAATTAGTGAAGCAATTGAGACTTTCTTAACTGATATTTATGAAGACGCAGGTAATAATCGATATCACCTTATTGGCTCTTCTTCTGTTGCTGGAGCCATTAACTACGATGATAAGTTTTTCTATTCACATCACGCTAATGATGTTGCTGTAGGGCAGACACTCAATTCATTTAATTTAGTTAAGATTCATTTATTTGGAGATGATAAAATTGCATTTAAAAAGATGTGTGATTTTGCTAGAAATGATGAAAAGGTGAAATCTCAAATCTCAGACGAAGCCATTGAAGAAGCTAGAAAAGATTTTGGTGAGGATGTCGATTTATCTTGGATGAAGAAACTATCTAAAAACGATAATGGCGAAATCCAAAATACAGTCAATAATCTTGTAACCATTCTAGAAAATGATGAGCAATTAAAATATATTGCTTATAACACTCTAGCAGGTATTGCAGAAGTCATTGGCGCTGTCCCTTGGACTAGAGTAGGCTCTACTAAATTTTGGAGAGATGGTGATACTTCTCAATTAAAAGTTTATGTTGAAAGGCATTATGCTTCTTTCTCAGACAGGAACTTTGAAATTGCATTTAGCAAAGTAACTGAAGATAGAGCATTTAATCCAGTTAGACAATATTTAGATAATTTGCCTAAGTGGGATGGTATTAAACGTATCGAAGAATTGTTTATCAAATATCTTGAAGCTGATAATAACAATTACACTAGAGAAGTTACTAGAAAGTGGTTTACAGCTGCTGTAGCACGTATTTATAGACCAGGCATTAAGTTCGATAACATCATCGTTCTTGATGGCAAACAAGGTGTTGGTAAATCAACAATAATTAAGTCTTTAATCAATCAAGATTTCTTTAGTGATGCTCTTTCGCTTTCTGATATGGATGATACGAAAAAAGGCGGAGAAAAGATTCAAGGATTCTGGATTCTAGAAATTCAAGAATTAGCTGGGATGAGAAAAGCAGATATTGAAAAAGTTAAAGGCTTTATAAGTTTAACTGACGATAAATACCGCGCCAGTTATGGACACTTTGTTGAATGCCATCCTAGACAATGCATTATCTTTGCAACTGTTAATGGAGAGCAAGGTTACCTTAGAGACCTTACTGGCAATAGAAGATTCTGGGTTATTAAGATTAATTCTACAAATGTTATTCCTAACTTTAATTTCACTAAAGAGTTCAAAGATCAATTGTGGGCAGAAGCCAAGCATTATTATGAGCAAGGAGAGAAGCTCTTTTTAGAAGGAGAGTATCTTGAAACTGCTGCACAATATCAAAATAACGCTATGGAACATGATGATAGAACTGGCTTAGTGGCTAAATATCTTGATGAACTTCTTCCTGAGAATTGGGATGAAATTGATATCGCTGATAGACAATATTACTTCAATAAGTCATTTGATGATTATCATGTACCTGCAGTAACTTTTGGACGTGCTATACGTCAAAGAGAAGAAGTGTGCGGATTAGAAATTTGGTGTGAATGTTTAGGCAAGAATAAAGCTGATTTTACTTCAAAAGAATCTAATGCTATCGCTATGATGATGACTCAAATACCTGGTTGGGAAAGATCTGGTAAATCTAAAGTTATGGGACCTTACTCAAAACAGCGTTATTATGTCAGAAAAAAGTAAGGAACAGGAACACCTAGAACACCAAATATATAACGTTGCTAAAATCGTAATTTAATTCAATAACACATAATTAAATAACTGTTTTATGGCTCTATAGAAAAAGCTGTTCTGAGTGTTCCAGTGTTCCTTTTCTTTTAGTTTCATATTTTACTGTAAAAAAGCAATCATGACCCTCCCCCCCGGTCTGCAAATACAAAGTATTTGATAGTACCGAAGGCCCCACCTCTGAAATACGCGAGACCTAATTTTTGGAACTTGAAAATCGATTCTGAAAAATTTGAAAATAGGCCCTATATAAGTTGCTATATCTTTGATATAGAGCGAATATACTAATGACCAAAAAGGAGGTCAATTATGGCTACATATACAAAGACACAATTCAAAAAGAGAATTGAAGAATTAAAAGAAAAGTTAAGCTCATTAAGAATTGAATTTGAGGATCTACAAAGCGACCTCGAAAGTGAAAGCTCTGACATTGAACCTTATGAGAATAGGGAAGAATTAACAGAGCTTCAGGAACAAAGACAAGA
This sequence comes from Bacilli bacterium, assembly GCA_024408075.1. GTDB lineage: Bacteria > Bacillota_I > Bacilli_A > RFN20 > CAG-826 > UBA2450. Next base: position 4,787 of record JAKSVK010000038.1, read on the forward strand.
ATGGCTAGACAATTCAGCATCAACCATTGAGGAAACAGTGAGTTCAATACAAGATGCAGAAGATAATCTAGACAACATTGAGGAGTAAGAAAATGGAAAGAAAACTAACAATTAGAGAATGGTCTATCAATTTTATGACGGAGATGTACAGTGACAGCGATGTTAAGACTCAGATCAAAGCTGGGTGGTGGGATTGGTTCTGCAAAGACTCTAGTCTTAGAGCCAAGACCTATAAAATGGGCAACATCATCATTAAGATAAACGGCAAAGGAAAAGTTGACTTAGATAAAAACTATGTCTGGTTTAAAAACAACTGCCCATTGAATGGCCCGCTTTATGATGACTTCCGCTTTGCGGACTTAGAAAATGGCGAAGTTCAATTTACCATTCAAATTGACTGCTGTTGGAACAATCACAAATATGCGGTTTTTGGAAGAA
>JAKSVK010000039.1 GCA_024408075.1 Bacilli bacterium
TATTGGCGTTATAACCGTAATTTATTAAATAAGAAAGCTAACTATTCAATTACCTGCTCCTGTTGTGGTAAGACCTTTATTTCATACGGAAACAAGAAAAGAAAATATTGTTCTAGAGAATGCTACTTGAAATCAAGATATGGAGAAAGCCATGAATAATGTTTTCTCTTACACGCTTGTTATGAGTATGTTTTCTGACATGCTCAATAAAGGCTTAATCACTCCTCTAGAATATAAGAAAATAGAGAAAAATTCTGCTAAAAAATATGGTCTGAAAAAGGGCTCTATTTTTCGCATATATAACTTGATAAATGACCAAAATAACGGGAATATATGTGGTGAGGATAGACTCTAATATGGATACAATTATCACAACTATTCCTAAAAGGAATGTCATACCTAAAAAGCTAAGAGTAGTGGCCTACGCTAGAGTTTCTTCTGGTAAGGACACAATGCTTCATTCTTTGGAAGCTCAAAGAGACTATTATTCCTCTTATATTTCAAAGAACAGCAAATGGACATTCTCAGGCATTTATTCTGATGAAGCTATAAGTGGAACCAAAGATGATAGAAAAGGTTTTAATTCACTTCTAAATGATGCTAGAAATGGTGGTATCGATTTAATCATCACTAAGTCAGTATCTAGATTTGCTAGAAATGTCGTGACTTTGCTTAAGACAATAAGGGAATTAACATCTCTTGGAGTTGATATTTACTTTGAAGAACAAAACATCCATACACTTTCTAGCGAGGGTGAGTTCCTGCTTACAGTTATTGCACTTTATGCTGAAATGGAAGCCAAGTCTGTTAGCGAAAACATGCTATGGAGAATTCAGAAGACATTCCAAGAAGGTAAAGTTTACGCGATGAAAATACTAGGCTATCGATTAAAAGATGGCCATTTAGTTATAAAAGAAGATGAAGCTAAGATTGTTAGACTTATCTATAAACTTTATTTAGAAGGTTATGGCAAAAACAAAATTGCAGACATTTTAAATGAACAAGGTTATAAAACTAGGCAAAATAACAACTTTGCTCCTGTTAGTGTTCTTGAGATTCTAAAGAACATTATTTACACCGGAGACATTGTTCTTCAAAAGACAATTAGGCTTTCTTACTTAAGTAAAAAGAAAAAACTCAATGTCGGAGAACGCGATAGATATTATGTTGAAGATGCACATGAAGCCATTATTGATAAAGCTACTTTTAATAAAGTTCAACAAGAGCTTGTTAGAAGACAATTAGAACATCCACAAAAGGATAAAGTTAAACATACCTTTACAATGATGATTAGGTGTTGCAACTGCGGATGTCACTTCATTCGTAAGAAAAGAAGAGATAAATACATCTGGGTTTGCAGCACTGCTAATGGTTTAGGCAAATCGCGATGCCAAATTAAAGGAATTAGAGAAGATATTCTTATTAATTTAGTTCAAGAAGTTCTTGGTTTAAATGAATTTGATGAACAGATAATGAGATCACTAATTCAAGAAATAGTTATTAACGAAAACAATGCTGTCACATTCAAGCTTTATGGTGGAGAAGAAATAATTAAAAGTTGGTCTTATCCATCTAGAAAAGAATCCTGGTCAAAGGAAATGAAGGAAAAAGCAAGAATGAGAGGTATTGCAACATATAGGAGGATGACCAATGGCTAATATTAGAGTTATTCCAGCTTCAGTTAATCAGTTTAATCCATTAAACACTAATTTAATTAAAAGAAGAGTGTGTGGGTACGCTAGAGTTTCAACTGATAGGGATGAGCAATTCACATCATTTCAAGCTCAAAAGGATTATTACGAAAAGTACATCAAGAGCAAACCTGACTGGGAATTTGTAGGTCTTTATTCCGATGAAGGCATCACTGGAACCAATATTAAAAATAGAGATGGCTTTAAACAAATGATTGATGATGCACTAGCTGGAAAGATTGATTTAATTGTTACAAAATCGGTCTCAAGATTTGCTAGAAATACCGTAGATACCTTAGTTTTCATAAGGAAATTGAAAGAAGCGGGTGTTGAGATTTATTTTGAAAAAGAGAACATTTATACCTTTGATTCTAAAGGAGAAATGCTCCTAACATTGATGTCATCTTTGGCTCAAGAAGAATCTAGATCCATTTCTGAAAACGTGACATGGGGACATAGAAATAACTTTAAAAATGGTAAGGTTTATATTCCTTATGCCCACTTCTTGGGTTATGACAAAGGAGCAGATGGAAAACCAGTAATTAATAAAGAAGAAGCTGAAATAGTTAGATTGATTTATTCAAAATTTATAGAAGGTTTAACTGCTTATGAAATTGCTAGATTACTAACTTCAAATCATATAACTTCTCCTGGTGGTAAAGAAAAATGGGCTACAACAACAGTAGAGTCCATCTTAACTAACGAGAAGTACAAAGGTGATGCTCTTCTTCAAAAAGGAATCACAGTAAACTTCCTAGAACATAAAAGGAAAGTAAACGAAGGTGAAGTCGAGCAATACTACGTTGAAAATTCACATCCAGCAATCATAGAGAAAAGTGAATGGGATTATGTTCAACTTGAGATGAAAAGAAGAAAGGAAATAGGTAGAGCTTATAGTGCTCATTCCACGTTCTCTTGTAGACTCATCTGCGGTGACTGTGGTGGCTACTTTGGGCCTAAGATTTGGCATAGTAATGATGAATATAAAACTACTATTTGGAGATGCAACAACAAATACAAGAATGATAAGGCTTGCAAAGTTCCTCATGTAACATTTGAACAAGTTAAAAATGCATTCATTAAAGCATTCAATCAGCTAAGCATTAATAAGGATTCTGTTATTGAATTTATTGAAAAACAGTGTAAAAACCTCATTATTTTAGAAGATTTGGATAAGTTGATTTCAGAAAAGAAAATTGAAGTTGATACTCTATTTGCAGATTTAAAAGAAATGATTGAAACAAACAAATCAGTTGAAGAATATAATGCTCTGAAGATTAGATATAGCAACAGTGCAGAAGAGCTTAATGCAATGTGCAAAAACAGAAAAGAACAAGAACAGCGTAAGACTGCAATTGATACTTACATTGCTAACTTTAAAAAGCTGCCAACAGTTATTGCAGATTGGGATTCAAGAATATGGAATCTCATGATTGATAAAGCAGTGGTCAATAGAAACAAAACAATTACATTTTTCTTCAAGAACGGACAACAAATAAATATTAATTTATAAGAAAAAAAGTTTAAATAAGTAGCTTGGAATTCGGACAAAAATGCTAAAAATGTCCGAATCATAAAGGGTTTAATAGAATTGAAAGTTTTATATACAAACAAAATTTGAGAAAATATTTTCTATTTGTAAATTGCTCAAAATACTTTCTTGATAGCAAAAGCGCCAAAAGTTATAAAAAATATGTACATTTGGCGTAATTGCGTAAAATCTTCTTGCATTTTTACTGCACAAATTATAAATTATGGATAAGCAAAAGCGCCAAAAGTTATAAAAAATATGTACATTTGGCTGATTTGCACGGAGGATGATACTATGATTGTTGGTAGAAAAGAAGAGTTAGATTATCTTAGAAATGCAATAAATGATGATAGATCTAATTTTATTGTCATTTACGGAAGGAGAAGAATTGGAAAGACTTTTTTGGTTAATGAAGCGTTTAATAATAAATTTACCTTCAAAACAGCCGGTCTTGCCCCAAATAAAGAAAACCCTAAATCTTCAAACAAAGTCGCTCAAATTAAACATTTTGTAGATAATTTAAAAAAATACGGAATGAAGATTAACGAGAAAGTTGAAAGCTGGGAAAAAGTTTTTTCGTTATTGGATGATTTTATTCAGAAATCTAAAGACAAAAGGAAAATAGTTTTTCTTGATGAACTAGCGTGGATGGATACACCACAAAGTGGCTTTTTAACTGCTTTTGAATCTTTTTGGAACGATTGGATGAGCGGAAGAAAAGATGTTACATTAATTGTTTGCGCCTCATCATCATCTTGGATTGTAAATAAAGTAATTCATAATAAAGGTGGTTTACATAATAGAGTAACTAAATCGATCAATCTGTCTCCTTTTACACTAAAAGAATGCGAAGAGTATTCGAATTCTTATAACCTAGGTTTAAGCAAAAAACAAATATTAGATAGTTATATGGTTTTTGGTGGAGTCCCTTTATATTGGAGCAAATTCATTCGTGGCAATACTCCAGAAATGAATATTGATCATTTATTTTTTGAAGAAAATGCAGAATTAAAGAATGAATTTGATGACTTATATGATTCTTTATTTAATGAATCTAGAGATTATAAAAAAATAGTAGGAGCACTCGCTTCAAAGAAAAAAGGTTTAACAAGAGATGAAATTTCTAATATTTGTAAAATAGGTTCAAATGGTGATTTTTCTTCAAAATTAGAGAATTTAGAAAATTGTGGCATTATTCGTAGTTATCACTGTTTTGGCAAAAAAAGCCATGATACTTTATATCAATTATTAGATAATTTCACATTATTTTATTTTAATTTCATGGCTTCTAAACCAAACGATGAACGTTATTTTCAAAATATGTCACAAACACCAAAGCTTAATACCTGGAAAGGTCTATCTTTTGAAAGAGTGGTTCTTCAGCATGTTAATGAAATAAAAAAGGCTCTCGGTTTTTATGCAGTAAGCAATGATGTTTGTTCTTGGATAAAAAAGGGAGATAAAAATCGAAATACTAAAGGCAGGCAAATTGATTTAATTATTGCAAGAAAAGATGATGTAATTGACATCATAGAAGATAAATATTCAATATCAGAATATAACTTATCAAAAAATGAAGTTGATGAATGGAAAGAAAGAGCAGATGATTTTGTAAAAGATAATTCAATTAAGTCTGCAATTCATCTTATTCTAGTTACACCATATGGTATAAATGATAAGACGAAACTAAATTTAATAACTAAAGTGTTAACATTAGAAGACTTATTCATATAAATATAAAAAAACTTGCTTTTTTCTCACAAAATAGGGGGTTGCATAATTTCACGATTATGGGTGAGGGTTG
>JAKSVK010000004.1 GCA_024408075.1 Bacilli bacterium
TAACAATATCTTTTAGATAATCTTTAACAGTTCTTTTTTCAACTTTACTAATACAGTAAGTTACTTCAGCAAAAGGTTTATAATGACAAACTGTACATTCGTAATCTTCATTAAATGTGTGTTCCCCAAGTTCTGCTATTTCATCTTTATGTTCACAAGTAGCCTTTTTCCAATGATATTCTTCATCAAAAGTATAAGTGCTCTCAAATGTGTGAACATGTTGTTGGCCACATCCAGCTAATAAACTAATGGATGCAAAACAAGCTAATAATATTTTACCTTTCATAAATAATCTCCTTTTCAAGCGTAAATTGCTTACTTATTTTTAGTACAGTAAGCGTAAATTAATGTATCTTGTTCAAATGTTCTATTTGCATTCAAAATAATATCCTTACCTTCTGGGTCAGTAGAATAATATTGGAAAGTATATCCTTCAGGATCTACAGGTCTTTTATGTGTTTGATAGTAAGAATGATGATAATAGGTATCTGTATCTTCTAAGATATCTCCTAATTTACCTTCTAAAGAATATTGCATGAATATAGTAGAAATTCTAAAGTCATACGTATAAGGATCTTGAGTTTCTCTTAAAATCTCAGGATTCAAATAACGGACTAAATAAGCGTAGGAATATGATTTTTTGCCTTCCTCGACTACTTTTTGATCAAAACTATATTTTCCTGGTTGAGTTTTTGGAAAAATATCGTATTTATCGTTAGGAGTACATATTCTTAAGGACATAGCCTCAATATAGTGTGGAAGAATAAACTCATAAAGATTGGCATTAAATTCTAAATATCTTCCTCTCTTGTAAGTTTCATTTTGGATCTTATAACCGCCATTTAATTCTGTACAAATATAATGTTGTGAACGACACCAAAGTTCTAAATCAAATTTAGTGTATGGTCTTTCATAAGCAATACGTTGAATTTTAATTACAGGACTTCTCCCAGAGAGATCGGCCACCATAATTCTAATGGTATTCCTTGTTTCTCTATATAAAGAAGTTGAGTCACAACTAGTAAGACAACATAATGGCACAAGGGGCAGTGTTAATAACTTAAATATTTTCATATTTTTTGTCTCCATTATAATTATAAACTTTAACGTTTTTAAGTAAACTTATTCTTAAATGGGGATATTGATGTTTTCGAAAAATGATCAATAAATAACCATTTTATTATATAAAAAGACTCGATTTAATCGAATCTTTTCAAGAATTTTGGTGCCGTCTATCGGAATCGAACCAACAACCTACTGATTACAAATCAGTTGCTCTGCCAATTGAGCTAAGACGGCATTTTGGTGGACACTGTAGGGATCGAACCTGCGACCTCTTCCGTGTGAAGGAAGCGTTCTCCCGCTGAACTAAGTGTCCCTTACAAGTGTTCTAAATAAAAGCGCGTAATATGTTTGGTGGGCCTTAATGGACTTGAACCATCGACCTCACCCTTATCAGGGGTGCGCTCTAACCAACTGAGCTAAAGGCCCAAACACGCGCTTAAATAATATAATATAGTATTATTAATAAATCAATAAAATATCAAAAAGATTTTAATAAGGAAAAATACACAGACAAAAACAAAAACAAAAACAAAAAAAGGAAACCATTTTCAGGTTTCCTTTTACGATTTCTCTTAGTAAAGATATCAAAGATATCAATATTAGATTAACGCTTAGAGAATTGTGGTGCTCTACGTGCAGCTTTAAGACCGTATTTCTTTCTTTCCTTCTTACGGGAATCTCTAGTAATAAGTCCAGCTACTTTTAGAGTTTTTCTATCTACTCCTGCTTGAAGTAAAGCACGAGTGATACCTAATCTAATTGCACCAGCTTGTCCTGTAAATCCACCGCCGCGGACTTCAGCGATAACATCGTATTTGTTTGTTGTTTCTGTTAATTCAAGTGGTTGAGATAAATCCATCACTAATGTCTTATAAGGCATATATTCATTAACATCACGACCGTTTACAACAATCTTGCCTTTTCCAGAGACGACGTAAACTCTTGCAATAGAAGATTTTCTTTTACCTGTACCGTAGTATTTGACAGAATTCTTAGTTGCCATTATTTACTTCCTCCTTAGAACTTGAGCTCTAAAACTTCTGGTTTTTGAGCTTCATGTTTGTGATCAGGTCCTTCGTAAACGAAGAGTTTTTTAGCGATTTGTCTTCCAAGACGTCCTTTTGGTAACATACCATGAACACATCTTTCGATCATTTCACATGGGAATTCTTTAACCATAACTTCAGCAGTTCTGGTTCTAAGACCACCGTCGTAACCTGAGACATTGTAATATTTTTTGTTGTGAATCTTGTCTCCAGATAATCCAACCTTTTCAGCGTTAATTACGATAACATAGTCACCACAATCAACATTTGGTGTCCAAATTGGTTTCACCTTTCCTGATAAGACTTGAGCTACTTGAGAGACGAGTCTACCTAATGGTTTGCCTTGGGCATCTACGACATACCATTTTCTTTGGATTTCATTTGCTTTTGCAATAGTAGTTTGACGTTGCATACAATTTAATCCTCCTTTACCAAACTAACTTTATCCTTACCGGGGACTTCATTATTTTTGGCGTGTGCCGAGAGTAATAATATTACTATTGAAAATATTATTCAATTGTTTTTGTTGAAAATTTTTCTCAGAACGTGATTTTACTAACTCAAAATACCTAATATTTTAAATAATAAATATTAATCTTTTAAAATTGGTTATAATTGGTTATAATTGGTTATGGAATAGGTGACATGGATGAACTCTTATAAAAGAAAGATTGAGTTAATTGATTTGAGAATTAGTAAATTACCTAAAGGTACTTTAATTTACAAAACAATTAATAATATCAAGCAACCTTATCTTCAACAAACAGTTAACGGAAAAGGAAAAACTACTTTTATTAAAAAGGCTAACCGTGAACAAGTTATTAAAGAAATCGAATTAAGGGAACAACTTAAAAAGAGAAGGGATGAATTAGAAAGAGAGTATGCCCAAATGTCGAACCTTAAGAAAAATCTTAATTCAATTATCTTTAAAACTAACGTCTTATTAGACGAAGATTTAGAAGCTTTTGCTAATTCAGTAAGTAAATATAAGTATCGTTTTTGTTTTGAAGATATCCAAAAATACTTTAAAAGCGACGAAGTAAATAAAGTTTTAGTTTTATATGGATTAAGAAGAACAGGTAAAACTACATTAATAAAACAAACGATCTTATCCTTATGCGAAGAAGAAAAAGAGAAAACTGCTTATATTCAAATAAGCGCAAACAACACTATGGCAGAATTAAAAAACGATTTAGAACTATTATATTCATCAGGGTTTAGGAATGTATTTATCGATGAAATAACAAAAATGCCTGATTTTATCGATGGAGGTGCCCTATTAGCTGATATTTATGTATCAAGAGGAATGAAAATACTTCTTAGTGGCACAGATTCATTAGGTTTTTATATTGCTAAAAAAGACAGCTTATACGATAGAGCAATATTAATTCACACAACTTATATTTCTTATCATGAATTTGAAACAGTTTTAGGAATAAAAGGGATAGATACATATATTTGTTACGGTGGAACAATGTCAATCGAAGGCAAACACTATAACAATGATTATATAGGTAAAGATAATTACAATATTGATGAATATATCGATAGTTCAATTTCTCATAACATTCAACATTCACTTAAAAATTATGAATTTGGAACCCATTTTAGAAACTTAGAAAAGTTCTACAATTCTGGAGAATTAACTAACATAATTAATCGTGTGATTGAAGACATTAATCATCGTTTTACTATTCAAGTTATTAACTCTAAATTTAAGTCTACAGATTTAGGAATTTCACAAAAAAACCTTAGAAATGATAGGGATTTTAACAAAAATCCTCTAGATTATATAGATTCATATGAGTTTCTAAACAATCTTAAAAGTGCATTAGAAATCATTGAAGAAAACGAACAAAAAAATAAAGTTGATGAGAATATTGTAGAAGCAGTAAAAGAATATTTATTTGCCTTAGATATATTTAAAACTGTTAATATCGAATATCTTCCTGTTAATGAAATAAATAAATTAAATGTTATCACTCAACCAGGTATTAGATATTCACAAGGAAAATTATTATTAGATTCTTTACTTAAAGATAAAAACATTCAAAAGTTATGTAGTGAGCAACTTATAAAATTAACCAATAGAATTTTAAATGAGATACGAGGCAGAATGATGGAAGAAATCGTTTTGTTAGAAACTTCATTAAAAACGGAAAACGCTAAAGTAATTAAGCTCCAATTTTTAGCAGGTGAATTTGATATGTTAATTTATCATTACAACTCAAATACTTGTGAAATCTTTGAAGTTAAACATAGTGATCAAATTTGTGAAGAACAATATCACCATCTTATTGATGACGAAAAAATTAAAATGACTGAAGAAAAATATGGAAAAGTTGTTTCTAAAAATGTCATTTATAGAGGAAAAGAAAAGACCCTACCAAATAAAATTAATTATATTAATGTAGAGTCTTATTTAAATAATTTATATAACAATTAGAGATTATTAGCGTTTGTTAATTCTAAGAAATCTGGAAGAGTTTCACACCAAGCACAAAACTCATGCCATTCTTTTAATTTATGATTTTTACGTTGAATATACATAGTTTTTAATTGTTGATAATTAGTTGTCATGGTTGCTCCAAGGCAAAACCCACAAGGAAGAGAAGCAACTAATTCTCTCCATTTTTTAACCTTACTAAGTTCTCCTTCAGGAATAAGATTATATTCATCAACGAGTCTTCTCATGATCGCTAAGATTTCTTTATTAGTATCACTTACACATTGTTTTTCTATATCAAACTTTAATAAACAATGCATTGTAGATTGAGAGGAAACAAAATCAAACCAATGATATCTTTGAGCTTGTTTCCAAAAATAAAGAGGAGCAGTAATATCAAGTTGAACAATGATTCCTTTTAAAAAGTTGTCATGTCCAAGTCCATTACGACATCCACCAAGTTTATTAGCTCTTACTTTATCTTTATCACTAACTTCACCATCATCAATTTCAGTACGCATAGGATTGCCACTAGCTTTGTAAGCTTTAGTTAATCCATATACTTCAGTATGTTCGATTTTGAATTCCATATGTTTGCATCCTTAAATTATGAAAATTTTACCATATAATAAGATAAATATAAATATTTATATTATTTTTCTTTTTTAATCCAATTTGTTTAATGCTGTTAGTGTATGTCTTGATATTAATCAAGACATACTATATAATGATAATGACGAAAGTATTTCTATTAGATGTTTAACGAAATTAAGAAATTCAAAGAAAGGAGAAACATTTTTATGGAAAAATACAAAATTGTAAGATTTGTTGATGGAGATTTTTCAATAAACGTTAAGGCAGATGAACAAAATGAGACTGTATGGTTATCTCAAAATGAAATGGCAACTTTATTTAATGTAACAAATGATAGTATTTCATTACACATTAAGAATATTTTAAGTTCTGGGGAACTCACAAATTCAACTGTCGAGATTTCCTCGGTAGTTCAAAAAGAAGGTAATAGAACCGTTTCCAGAAAAATTAAAATTTATAATCTAGACATGATTATGTCAATTGGATATAGAGTGAATTCAAAACGTGGTATTCAATTTAGAAAATGGGCTAATTCAGTTTTAAAAGAATATTTAATACAAGGTTATGCCATCAATGAAAGAAAAATGAATGCATTGAACAAGACTATTGAAATACAAAATAGAATGCTTTCTTCTACTCTTCAAATCGACAATGATGAATTAGTAAATGTAGTAAAAGAATATACAAAAGCATTAGATATTTTAGATGATTATGATCACCAATGTCTCAAAGATGTTAAGGGTAGTAAGGAAATATATGTTTTAACATATGAAGAATGCCGCAAAATTATAGACTCTATGAAATTTGGAGCTACTTCAAATTTATTTGGAAAAGAGAAAGAAGAAGGAAAATTAAATGGCATTCTTGCTGCAGTATATCAAAATGTATTTGGTGAAGAAGTATACAAAACATTAGAAGATAAAGCATCACACTTATTATATTTCTTAATCAAAGATCACCCATTCATGGATGGTTGTAAAAGAATTGCTGCTACATTATTCTTGGAATTCTTGAACAAAAACAAAGTATTAGTTAAAAATGGAAAATTACGAATATCAAATGATGCTTTGGTAGCAATTACTTTATTAATTGCCGAATCTAATCCAGAAGAAATTGACTCAATCATCAAAGTTGTTAATAACTTACTCGGTCAATTTTAAAAATTGGATATATAATTAATGCATGGATTTTACAGGAATAGATAAATTTTCTTTATTAGATTATGACGGACTAATATCTATCGTTTTATTTATGCCTGGTTGTAATTTTAGATGTCCATTTTGTCATAATATTGAGAGTGTAGTAGATTCAAAAACTTCGATTCCTTTTGATGAAATCTTAGCTTATCTAAAAGAGCGTAAAAATGTTATTGATGCAGTTGTAATTTCAGGTGGTGAACCTACTTTAGATAAAGATTTAATAAATAAAATTAAACAAATTAAAGAAATTGGCTATTTAGTTAAACTTGACACTAATGGGACTAATCCATCTATTGTCAAACAATTAGTAAATGAAAAAATAATTGATTATGTAGCTATGGATATTAAAAATTCTCCATCAAATTATCATCTTTCGTCTGGAGTGAATATAGATTTAAATCCTGTATTAGAAACTATCAGTTTTCTAAAAGAAAATAATGTAGATTATGAATTTAGAACTACTTTAGTAGATGAACATCATTCTTTACAAGACATTATTGAAATAAGTGCTCTTTTAAAAGGAAGCAAAAAACTATATCTTCAGAAATATGTTTATAGAGATGGAGTTATAAATAAAAACCTTCATCCAGTTTCACTAAAGAAGGCTACTGAGTTTAAAGAGATATTATCTAAAAATATTGATACTGTTGAATTACGTGGATATTAATTATCAAGATATTTTAATAAAGATATAGCCGCGACTGCACCATCATTACAAGATGTAACAACCTGTTTTACAGCTTTTTTTCTAGTATCTCCAATCGCAAATACTCCAGGGGTCTTGCAGCACATATTCTCATCAGTCAAAATGTATCCTTTCTCATCTAAATCCAACAAATTTGTGAATCTATCATTTTCAGGCATTTGGCCAATGCAAAGAAAAAGGTTATCTGTTTCAACTTGAAGTCTAGTTTTATCTTTTGTGTTTTCAAAAACAAGTCCGGTTAAATGATCTTCACCTAAATATTGAACTAGGTTCATATTATATTTTTGATCAATTCTATCGTGATTAAGAACTTTATCAATAAGAGCTTTATCTCCAAAATAATGATCAAAAAGAAGGAACATATGTACTTGTTTACAATAATCTACTAAAAGTAATGCATATTGCATTGCTGTATTTGCATCACCAATAATATATGCTTCTTTATCTTTAAGCATTGGTCCATCACATAAAGCACAAAAAGATATTCCATTACCAATAAAATCATTCTCCTTAGGTAAACCTAATAAACGATGTTTAAGTCCATTGGCTATAACAACACTTCTTGCTTCATATGAATTGTAATTAGTAATAACTTTGTAGTTATTACCTATTTTTTCTATCTTACTAACATTTTCAAGTTCGAATTCTGCACCTAAATCTGTAATTTGAGTAAATAGATTATCCGCAAAATCCATTCCGGATATAAGTTTTATAGATGGGTAGTTTTCAAGTCGAGGAGAATTAGAGATTTGACCTCCAAAATTCTCTTTTTCTAATATCAAGACAGTTTTATTGTTTCTTAATAGGTAAAGAGCAGCAGACATTCCTGCTGGTCCACCACCAACGATAACTGTATCGTAAATCATATTTATCTAGCTTCTATATATCCTTTAATATTAGAGGCATTCTCATACATTGTAATTCCGTCTTTTTCAGGAACAATTAATGTAGGAGCTTTTCTTACGTTGTACTGTTTTGTGAGTTCAACTTCTTCTTCTGCATCAACAAATTGATAAGCAATGTGAGCCTTCTCTAATAACATTTTTGCCATCTTACAATTTGGACATGTTTTTGTGCCAAAAAGAAGAATTTGATTGAGATTTGCAGGGTTTTTTTCATTTTTTTCGCATTCACATGCTTTATTTAATTCGCGTTTTAAGTGAGAATTTTCGATTACATATTCTCTTCTATTTTTGTATTCTTCAGCTTTACCATCATTCCAGTTTTGAACAGGACGATAATAGCCAGTAATACGTGAATAAACTTCGGTCTTCTTACCACAGTGTGGACAGACAAATTGTTCACCATCTAAATATCCATGTTCTTTACAAACTGAATATGTAGGAGACATTGTGTAATAAGGAATGTGATAGTTTTCAGCAATCTTTCTTACTAAATTCATACATGATTTATAGTTAGGAAGTTTTTGTCCTAAGAAAGCATGGAAGACTGTACCTGATGTATATAAAGTTTGTAATCCATCTTGAATATCAAGTGCTTGGAAGATATCTTCAGTAAAGCTAACTGGTAAGTGAGATGAGTTAGTGTAATATGGAGTACTACCATTTTCACTAGCAGTGATGATATCTGGATATTTTTCCTTATCATGTTTAGCAAGTCTAAATGATGTAGATTCAGCTGGTGTAGCTTCTAAGTTATATAAATCACCGTAGAGTTCTTGATAATCTGAAAGTCTTTCTCTCATATGATTTAAGACTGCTTTAGTAAATTCAATTGCTTCAGGATTAGTTAAATCTTTTTTAATCCATCTAGCATTCAAGCAAGCTTCATTCATACCAACTAATCCAATTGTAGAGAAGTGGTTATTAAATGTACCTAAATATCTCTTTGTATAAGGATATAATCCTGCTTCTAATAAAGCAGTAATTGTATTTCTTTTCACTTTTAGTGAACGAGCAGATATATCCATAATACGATCAAGTCTTGCATAGAAATCTGCTTCATCAACTGATAAATATGCAATACGTGGCATATTGATGGTAACAACACCAACAGATCCAGTAGATTCTCCACTACCAAAGAATCCGCCTGATTTCTTTCTAAGTTCTCTTAAATCAAGTCTTAATCTGCAGCACATACTTCTTACATCACTTGGTTCCATATCTGAATTGATATAGTTAGAGAAGTAAGGAGTTCCATATTTTGCAGTCATTGTGAATAATAGTTTATTATTTTCAGTTTCAGACCAATCAAATGTTTTAGTGATTGAATAAGTAGGAATTGGATATTGGAAACCTCTTCCGTTAGCATCGCCTTCAATCATGACTTCGATAAATGCTTTGTTTACCATAGCCATTTCTTCAATACAATCTTTGTACTTGAAGTTCATTTCTTTTCCACCAACAATACAGTTGAGTTCAGCCATATCATTAGGAACCGTCCAATCTAATGTAATGTTAGTAAATGGTGCTTGTGTACCCCATCTAGATGGAGTATTAACACCATAAATAAATGATTGAATACATTGTTTAACTTGTTTATATGTTAAATGATCAACTTTAACAAAAGGTGCTAAATATGTATCAAAAGATGAAAAAGCTTGAGCTCCAGCCCATTCGTTTTGCATAATTCCTAAAAAGTTAACCATTTGGTTACATAATGTTGATAAGTGATTTGCAGGGGATGAGGTAATCTTGCCAGGAACACCACCTAAACCATCAGTAATTAATTGTTTTAGTGACCATCCAGCACAGTAACCTGTAAGCATGCTTAAATCATGAATATGAATATCAGCATTTCTATGAGCATTAGATATTTCTTGATCATATACTTCGCTTAACCAATAGTTAGCAGTAACTGCACCGCTATTAGAAAGAATAAGTCCACCAACAGAATAAGTAACAGTAGAGTTTTCTTTAACTCTCCAGTCGTTAATCTTTAAATAATTATTAATAACATTCTTATAATCAATGTTAGTTTCTTTTAATTGTCTAAGGTTTTCGTGTTGTTTACGATAAACCATGTAGCTCTTAGCTACATCAGCGTATCCAGCTTGAATTAATACAGTTTCAACCGCATCTTGAATTAACTCAAGTTCAATAACGTCTTCCTTTATATCCTTATTAAATGCAGCAACTGTTCTAAGTGCGAGCATTTGAATGATGTCATCGTTGTAGAATTTGTGTTCTGCCATGAAAGCTCGTTCAATGGCTTTTTCGATTTTTGAAATTTGGAACTCACTAAGAGATCCGTCTCTTTTTTTAACGTTAAGCATGATGTACCCCTTTGTGGTTGAAAAAACATTATGTTAGTCAACCATTTTTCCCATTTGAAATGAGTGTGATTATTATAATAAAACAATTGGATATCTCAAAGCATAAAAAACTTATTTTTACACAGTGTGAAAATTACTCAAAAAAATATCGATTATATCGAAATAAAAAAATCAACATTTTTTATCGTTTTACACTACAAATTAGAGCCATTTTTAAAAACCGAAAAAAGTGTTAATAAAAGTCTTGGAGACATCAGTTTAATTTATTTTTGTGTGCCAAAAATGTCCCATTTAATTCAATGATTTTACTACTTCTAAACTTGATATTAAAAAAATCGACTATTAACAACATTCAGATATAAATTTTGGTAAAGTTTGGTAAAGTAAGTATCACCAAAAAATACAGCAAAAATTAAAAAAAGCCGGCAAAAACCGACTTTTTTAGAAAAATTTGATTAATTATCTAACGTTTGTATAGACGTTTTGGACATCTTGAAGTTCATCAAGCATATCACATAATTCGTCATATTTACGTCTATCTTCAGGATCAGTTAATTCAATTGGATCATTAGCAAGTAATGTTATTTCAGCTGTTTCGAATTCAGCAACGCCCATTCCATTGAGAACTTCTTTTGCTTGGTTAAATGCTGAAGGTTCAACTAAAACTTCAATTTCACCATCTTCACAAGAAACTTCTCTAACATCGACATCACTTAAAATAAGATTTTCTTCAACTTCATCTCTGTTCTCACCTTTAAAGACAAGAACTCCAGTCTCTGTAAAGTTAAAGATAACACTTCCCATGTGTCCGCCTTTTTTAGTAATAGATGTACGAACTTCTGTAAGTGCTCTATTAGTATTATCTGTTAATGTATCAACAACAAATAAGCTTCCACCAGGTCCAAAAGCTTCGTATCTACCTTCTTCATAACTTTCAGCAGATCCACCTTTTGCTTTTTGGATAGCTCTATCAATAACATCTTTTGTAACGTGTTGGCTTTTCCATTTTTCAACAGCACTTCTAAGTGCTAAGTTACTATTTGGATCAGGAACACCTTTCTTTGCTGCCATGTAAATTTCTTTACTAGCACGCATAAAAAGTGCGCTTCTAGCAGCAGCTGTTGCAGCCATTGCTTTTGCTCTAACTTCGTGTGCTCTTCCCATACTTAATACCTTCTTTTCTTCAAAATCTTATCACAAAAAGTGATATATGTTAACGTTTAATATTCGACTTCCACAAGCATCAATCCTTCTGCAGGTGCTTTATAGGAAACTATTTCTCTAGGCGAATTGTCATTCAACAACTCTTTTACTTTGCTTTGCTTAAGTTTTCCCTTAGCGACTTCCAAAGCTGTTCCTACTATTAATCTAATCATATAACGCATAAAGCCATTACCTATAAAATCGATTGTAATAATGTTATCTACAAAATGAACATCGATTGAATAAATTTCACGTATAAAATTAGCCTCATCTTCCTCTTTTGAGGTAAAATTTTTAAAATTATGTATTCCAATAAAGTAGGTTAGTGTTTCTTTCAGCATTTTAACATCAATTTTAAACGGACAAACGTACGTTGTATCGTAGAAAAACACACTTTTATCATCTAAAATGATGGAATATGAATAATGTTTTCTTTTTGCAGAAAATCTGGCGTGTAAATCATCCTCAACTTGTTCTAAATCATTAATTTTTATATCTTTTGGAAGCATTTTATTTAATGAGTATAGTAATCTATCTAAGTCAACGTGTTCTTCATCAATGTCGAAGTGAAAAGTTTGACCAACAGCATGAACACCAGCATCAGTTCTACCTGCTCCATAAATTGAAACTTCTCTATTAAAAAACTTAGATAATTGTTTTTCAATTTCTTCTTGTATACTTGGAGCATCGGGTTGAATTTGCCAACCTTGATAGTTCCTTCCATTATAACTTACAACTCCGAAAATTCTCATAAATCTCCATCAAAACAAAGGTTTTTCTTTAAAAATCCAATAAATCAGGTCAACTTTATTACTTCCTTTATCCATTATGAATAAAGTAAGCATTGAACCAAAAATTAAACATACAAATAACAATCCAATCAAATCTCTCCAAGTGAAAGATAAAATTCTATATCTAGATCTTTTTGCATAAGGATCATAAGCTCTTGCTTCCATAGCGTTTGATAGTTCTTCACTTCTACCAATCGCTGAAATAAATAAAGGAACCACCAAAGAAATTAAAGCCGAGAATCGTTTAAATCCTCTAGAAGTAAAATTAACACCTCTTGAAGACTGAGCTTTGATTATTCTATCTGTTTCATCTAGCAGAGTTGGGATAAATCGAAGCGCAATTGAAAGCGTCATAGCAACAATATGACTTGGGAACTTAACAAGTTTAAGTGGAGTCATATACCATTCAAATCCATAGGTTAAATTCATAGGAGAAGTTGTACTTGTTAGCAACATCATTATCATAAGTATCATGATAATTCTTAAAATAATGTATCCTGCTTGATAAAAAGCATCATAATTCACACCATATTTACCTATATAAAAGGCTATATGACTTGGATTATAACTACTATTTGGAATGAAAATATAAATTATTAGTAAAAATACAATTAATAGCCACATTGCTTTTAACGATTTAAATAAATCAATAAAACTTATTTTTGCTATAGCAAATAAACCAACTAGGATTAATAAAATGATTCCAGAAATTATAAGTGCAGTTGACCAAACAGAAACTTTTAAAAATATAGTTACAAATAACAAAATAAGTAAAAGAATCTTATTCCTAGGATCAAGTTTATGAATAAATGTATTAAATGGAGTAAATCTTCCGAAGGTTATCTGACTCATTTTCTAACCCTCTCGATTTCTTTAAATAATGATGGAATATCTCTTATATTAGAAATATTAATGTTTAAGCCTTTTTTAATAAGTTCTTTTGCAAATAGGTATAATTGAGGAATTTCTAAAGAAAGTTCTTTTGCATCTAACTCAAATAATGATTGAGGATTACCTTGATATACTATTTTGCCATCGTTTAAGACAATAACATCTGTTGCAATGTTCAAAACTAATTCCATATCATGTGAGACAATAATTATTGTTTTCCCTTGTTCATTTAAAGTATGGATTAAATCCATAACCATATTCATTCCTTCAGGATCTAATCCAGCTGTAGGTTCATCAAGAACAAGAATATCAGGATTAAGAACAAGAATACCTGCTATAGCAACCCTTCGTTTTTCTCCACCAGATAATTCTAATGGTGATCTTTTATAAAATGATTCGTCTATTCCAACCATTGATAAGGCTTTATGTGCCTCTTCAATAGCCTCAGGTTCTTTCATTCCATAATTTTTAAGTCCAAAGGCAACATCTTTTTCAATTGTTTCTTCGAAAAGTTGATATTCAGGGAATTGGAAAACAACAGCGATATGTTTACGCAATTCTTTTATTTGTTTATTTTTCTTCTTCTTAGAAGTAATTACAAAATCATCAACAACAACTTCACCAGAACTTGGCAAAATCAACGCATTTAAAGTCTGAATTAAAGTAGATTTTCCACTACCTGTATGGCCAACGATTGCAGTTATTGACTTGCCTTTTATTTCACAAGAAACATCATGCAAAGCATGAACAGTATTATTAGTTTTAGGAAGATAATCAAATGAGAGGCGACTTATTTTAATCGACATAAGCTTTCCTCCATTTCTTCCAATGTAGAAACATTTTTAAATCCTTTTTCTTTCATTGCTTTTTGCATTTTATAAATAAAAGGACGTTGTAAATGATATTTTTCAATAATAGAGTCATCGTTAAATATTTCATCAGGTTTAGCAAATTTAATGAGTTTACCTTTATCCATTAAAGCTACTTTGTCACATCTATTTGCTTCTTCTACATCATGAGTAATAGTTAAAATAATCAAATCAGGATTTTCTTTCCTCATATTTGATATAACTTGTAATATTTCCTTTTTCCCTTCAGGATCAAGCATACTAGTAGCTTCATCAAGAATTAAAATTTCAGGATTTATAACTAAAGCATCAGCAATTGCTACACGTTGTTTTTGACCACCAGAAAGAAATGCTGGCTCTTTATTAAGGAAATCTTTCATCCCTACTTTTTCAGCATATTCTTTTACTTTTTTAAGCATTTCATCTCTAGGAACATTTCTGTTTTCTAAAGAAAAGGCAATATCATCTTCAACAGTTGCACCAATAAATTGGTTATCTGGATTTTGAAATACTATAGAAACTTTGTTTCTAATAGAATTATGATTTTCTCTAGTTAATTGAACATCTGAGATGTATATTTCTCCTTCTTTAAATGGTAATAAACCAACTAATATTCTTGCTAAAGTTGATTTACCACAGCCATTATGACCGAGAAGTGCTACATATGAACCACGTTCAATTTCTAAAGAAAAATTATCTATTGTTTTATTGTCTTTAGTGTATGAAAAACTTAAATTTTTAATTTTTAGGGAGTTCATGACGTTAATTATAACAAATTTACATTCATTATATTAAGAATGTAATAATAATTTTGCTATTTTGATTTTCATTGCATTAACTTTTTTGTGCACGGTTGTGTACGATAAATGATATTGGTCTGCAATTTCATAAGATGAAAAACCATACAAATATTTCTTCATTATCATCAAGTCTTTTTTGCTTATTCCAGGATAGTGATGATGTAAATTTCTGATTAATATTTCAATTGTTTCATCTTCATATTCATCATTAGGACTTGCAAAATACATCATTTCATCATCACTTAATGGAATAGTTGTATTGTTAAATCCATAACGATATCCTTCAGAAGAATCTTTAATCAATTTCATCACATCATTTCTAGCAACTATGCTCCAATATGTTTTGAATTTACTTTTTTGATCAAACTTTCTTGTTGCTCTAGAAACTGATAAAAGTGCGCAATTAACACAATCTTCAAGTTCTAAATACGTTTGACTTTTAAAATCACGATATATTGACCTTGCAATAATCTCTGCAAGTTTTTTATACCTTTCAAACATTTCTGTTTCTGCATCAAAATCTCCTTTCTTTATTCTTAAAACTAAGTCCTCATCCGAGACTCCCATATACTTTTTAAACATTATAAAAAGTCCTTCCTTTCTGGAAGAACTTCGTTAAGTTATAAAGACATTATCCTCTTATTCTGGAAAGAAGAATTCCTGCAGCAACTGAGGCATTTAATGAATTAACATGCCCATTTTGAGGAATTTTTATTATGTAATCTGAGTTTTTTAAGACAAGTTGAGAGACTCCCTGACCCTCACTGCCAATAACTAATGCAATAGGAAAATCATATTTTAATTCGGTATAAGATTGTTTAGCACTCCCATCGCTGCTAACAACCCAGAAACCATTTTCTTTTAATTTATCAATGGCTTGATTCATATTGTTAACTAACGATACCGGAACATAGTTAATTGCTCCTGCACTAGTTTTTGCAACTGTTGAATTCAATGGAACTTGATTATGTTTTGAAATAATAATTCCAGTAACATCAAAAACGTCACAGCTTCTTAATATTGCTCCCATATTTTGAGGATCATTAATGCCATCTAAAAGAACAATAATTGGAACTTTTTTATCCTTACTGCGACGTATTAATTCATTTAAGTCTAGATATTCATATGGTTTTATTTCAGCCATAATCCCTTGATGTACACCATTTGTTTTATTATTTAATTCATTTAGTGAAACCCTCTTAATATCTACTTTTTGTAGTTTAATTAAGTCTAGGATAGTTCTATCGCTAAAACTGTCTTGAATAAAAACAGTCTTCACTTTTTGTGCTTTTAGAGCCTCCTTAACTGGGTTCCTCCCGAATATGAGATTGTCTATAATATTTTTCATCAGTTTAATTTTTACATTATTCCTTTATCAGAAAGGATTTTTCTATATTTATCAGATTGTTCAAAATCTTTATTTTTTTTGGAAATACTGTAGTTTTGATAGGTTTTTTTATCTTCTTCCGACATTTCAACATATCGAATATCAAGACCTAAAATCATCAACATATCATTAAGAGATTTAAACTTATTGTTAAGATCATTCAAATCAACTTGTGGGTTTCTAACATCAGCATTAATCATCTTCACAATGTTATAAACTTCAGTAAGAGCATTTGATGTATTCAAATCATCTGCAAGAGATTCAATAAACTTATTAATGTAGGTTGCTTTTCCTTCATTAATATAAATATTATTTGCTTGTAATAATAAAGCAGCTTGCTTAACAGCCATCATTATCTTTTTAGTTTCAGTATCTGCACTTAAAACAGTTTCATCTGTAAAGTTAACTGGTTGACGATAATGAGCACTTAAAATAACCATTCTAGTTAATGGTCCGCCATACTTTTCAAGCATATCTTTAGCTAAAACAATATTGCCTAAAGACTTAGACATTTTCTCATTACCAAAGTTAATAAATGCATTATGCATCCAATACTTAGCAATTCTATTGCTATGTGTTGCCATACTTTGAGCAATTTCATTTTCATGATGTGGGAATTTTAGATCATATCCACCACCATGAATATCAATGTAATGACTTGGGAATATAGTATCAATCATGACGCAGCACTCTGTATGCCATCCTGGACGTCCATTTCCCCAAGGAGATGGCCATGAAATACCAACATTAGTTTTCTTCCATAAAGCAAAATCTAATGGAGATTCTTTTTGTGAATTTTCTTCAATACGAGCGCCTACAATTAAATCATCAAGATTAATTCCACTAAGTGCACCATAATCTTTAATTTTATTTACTCTAAAGTAAACATCCCCATCAACTACATAAGCTGCTCCTATCTTAACCAGATTATCAACATATTTAATAATATGATTAACATATTCAGTAACTTTTGGAGTCACGTTAGGAAGAAGAGAGCCTATTGCTAATGTAGTTTTTTTAAATTCATTAATGAAGAATTCAGTAAGTTCTTTTTCGCTCTTACCTTCTTTGATAGCTTCTTTAATGATCTTGTCATCAACATCAGTAAAGTTAGAAACATAAGTTACTTCATAACCAATATAAGAAAAGAAACGTCTAAGTACATCAAAAACAACAACAGGACGCATATTTCCAATATGAGGATAGTTGTACACTGTTGGTCCACAGACATACATTGAAACTTTCCCTTCTTGTAAAGGAACAAACTTTTCAACTTTATTAGTTAATGAATTGTAAACTTTGATTTCCATAAATCCCTTAAAAAACACAAAAGTCTCAAATGAGACTTAAGTGCTTGATAATATAATTATTTTTTGTTAGGAAATTTTTCTCTATGAGCATCGTAACTTGTATGAAGTAATTTTTCAGCAAGTTCACTGCCAGGTTTTCCTAAATAATTTTTGTATAAAGCTTGAACGTCTTTATTGTTATGTGATTGTCTAATCACTTGTCTTTCATCTTCGCTATATAAGACACTAGCACGTTTTGCTTTATATGTATCTAAGATATCAAGATCTTCATTTGGCAAGAACATTGGTTTAACAAATGGTTGTCCACCACCATTAATACAACCGCCAGGGCAGCCCATTACTTCAACAAATGCGTATGGAGATTTGCCTTCTTTAATTTGATCAAGTAAGACTTTGCCATTTCTCATACCACTGGTAATAGCAACCTTAAGTTCTGTTCCATTAATATTTAAAGTAGCTTCTTTAACTCCATCTAAGCCTCTAACAGCTTCAAAGTTAATTGCACCAAATTCTTTTCCAGTTAACCAGAAATATGCGGTACGAAGTGCTGCTTCCATAACACCACCTGTGACACCAAAGATAACTCCAGCCCCACTATATTGACCTAATAAATCATTATCAAATTCTTCTTCAGGCAATTTATTCCAGTTAATACCATTTCTCTTAATGAGTTTAGCAAGTTCTCTAGTTGTTAAAACTGCATCAACATCGTTTGGCATTTCTTTACGTTGTCTTTCATATTTTTTAGCAGTACATGGCATGATTGAAACTACAAAGATATCTTTAGGGTCTAGTTCATGCTTTTCTGCAAAATAAGTTTTAATAATTGCACCCATCATCATATGTGGAGACTTACATGTAGAAACGTGTGGAATAAGTTCACGATAGAAATATTCAAGGTAGTTTATCCAACCTGGTGAGCAAGAAGTAATTTGTGGTAAGACTCCTTTATTTTTGATTCTTTCCATCAATTCATGAGCTTCTTCCATAATAGTTAAGTCAGCTGCGAAGTTGGTATCAAAGACACGGTAGAAACCAAGCCTATGAAGTGCAGCAACCATTTTACCAGTTCCTGGAGTTCCAATCTTTTCTCCAAATTCTTCAGCAATAGCAGCTCTAACAGCTGGTGCAGTTTGAACAATTACCTTTTTTCCAGCTTTCATTGCTGCATCAACTTTATCAATTTCACTATGTTCCATTAATGCACCTGTAGGGCATACGTTCACACATTGTCCACATTGCATACATGGGGAATTAGCAAAACTTCTATTTTCGATAGGAGAAACGATAGTATTAAATCCACGGTTTTCAAATCCTAGGATTGAAATACCTTGGGCTTCTTTACATCTTTCAATACATCTTCCACATAAAATACATTTAGATGTATCTCTAATAATTCCAGGAGCAAGAGTATCAATTGTAGCAGGAGTTTGACTTCCTTCATACATATGATCTCTAGCACCAACCATCTTAGAAACTTCTAATAATTCACAATGTCCGTTTTTCTCACATTGTAAGCAGTTTTTATGGTGGTTAGAAAGAATTAATTCAACACTAGCTCTTCGAGCTTCAACTGCTTTTTGAGAAGAAATAGTAATTTCCATTCCTTCGTTAACAGGATATACACATGAAGCAACTAAGCCTCTTGCACCTTTAACTTCAACTAAACATGCACGACATGATGCACGTGAGCATTTACCATTGTTAAATGCACAAAGAGAAGGAATGTTATAGCCACAAATTCTTGCAGCTTCAAGTATTGTTAGGCCAGCATCAACTTGATAGTCATGACCTTCAATTTTAATATTTACTTTTGCCATTTTTACGTCCTCCTTAGTCCTTAATGATCGCACCAAAGCGACAGTTAGATTGACATAATCCACACTTTACACAGTTTGTTGGATCAATTCTATGAATTCTAAGTGGTAAAGTAGCAGGTTTTCCAACTGGTACTTCATCAGTTTTAATAATTGTATTAGCAGGACAATTTCTAGCACACATTCCACATCCAGCACATTTTTCAGGAAGAATCTTATATTGCATTAAGCTCTTACAAACATGAGCAGGACATTTTTTATCTTGAATATGAGCAAGGTATTCATCATAAAAACTTGCCATTGTAGAAAGAATTGGGTTAGGTGCTGTTTGTCCTAAACCACAAAGTGAATTTGATTTAATAACGTTTGCTAAGTTCTTAAGTTCATCAAGATCAGCCATTGTGCCTTTTCCATCAGTAATCTTAGTTAATAACTCTAAGCAACGTTTTGTACCAATTCTACATGGTGAACATTTGCCACATGATTCATCACAAATAAATGTCATATAGAATTTAGCAACATCAACCATACAGTTGTCTTCATCCATAACGATTGCACCACCAGATCCCATCATAGATCCTGCAGCAATTAAGTTATCATAATCAATAGGAGTGTCTAAGTCTTTTTCAGTTAAACATCCTCCGGATGGACCACCAGTTTGAATTGCTTTAAATTTCTTATTGTTTGGAATTCCTCCACCAATATCGAAAATTAATTGTCTTAATGTAACACCCATTGGAACTTCAACAAGTCCAACGTTATTTACTTTTCCACCTAAAGCGAAAACTTTAGTTCCTTTAGATTTTTCTGTACCAATCTTAGCGTATTCATCAGCTCCATGATGTAAGATAAATGGAACGTTTGCTAATGTTTCAACATTGTTGATAACAGATGGTTTTCCCCATAATCCTTTAACAGCTGGGAATGGAGGACGTGGACGAGGCATACCTCTTTGTCCTTCAATAGAGTTAAGTAATGCAGTTTCTTCACCACATACGAATGCTCCAGCACCTAAACGGATATGGCAGCGGAATGAGAAGTTAGTTCCTAAGATGTTATCACCAAGTAAACCTAATTCTTCACATTGTTTAATTGCATTTTTAAGTCTTTCAACAGCAACTGGGTATTCAGCACGAATATAGAAATATCCGTTTTTAGCACCGATTGCAAATCCTTCAATCATCATACCTTCGATAACATTAATTGGGTTACCTTCAATAATTGAACGATCCATGAATGCTCCTGGGTCACCTTCATCACCATTACAGACAACATATTTTTCATCAGAAGCTACATCGTGAGCGAATTGCCATTTTCTTCCAGTTGGGAAGCCAGCTCCACCTCTTCCACGAAGTCCTGATTTAAGAACTTCATCGATAACTTCTTGAGGATCCATATGAAGAGCTTTATTAAGTGCTAAGAATGCTCCAGCACCAATAGCTTCTTCAATATTTTCAGGATTAATTTCAGCGTTACCTTTTAAAGCAACGTCTCTTTTTTGTAATTTGTAGAAATTGATATCACCTTGTTTTTTGGCTTTTTCTTTTGTTTGAGGATCAACGAATAATAGTCTTTCAACGATTTCGCCTTTCATGATATCGCTTTCGAAAATTTCTTTAGCATCTTCAACTTTAACTTTTGTATAAAGCGTTTGTTCTGGGAAGATCTTAACGAATGGACCTTGAGAACAGAATCCAAAACATCCAACGATGTTAGCGGTAACTTTACCTTCTAAATGATTTTCTTTAATGAGCTTTTCAAATTCAGCAAGAATGCCTTTTGAGTTAGCACTTAAACATCCAGTACCACCACAAACGACAATAGCTCTTTTTCCATCTTTTGCATTAAATTTAGCATCTAAGCAAGAAGCACAACTTTTGCTTTTATTAATAAGTTGTTCACTATTAGCAATTTTAACCATGATTATTTGCCCTCCTTACTTTTATATTCATTAATAATATCTTCAACTTGTTTCACTTGAACCATTGGATAAACTTTTCCGTTAATTGAAACAGCTGGTGCAATAGCACATGCACCTACACAACGAAGAACATCTAATGTGAATAATCCATCTTCAGTTGTTTCTCCTGGTTTAATCTTGAGAAGTTCTGAAAACTTATCTAATACTAATTGACTGCCCTTAACATAACATGCAGTTCCTAAACATACACCAACGACATATTTTCCTTTTGGTGTAAGTGAAAAGAATGAATAGAAAGTGACAACACCATAAATTTCACTCACAGGAATACCTGTTAGCATAGAAACTAATTCTTGGACTTCAGCAGGAATATAACCATATTCTCTTTGAATATCGCTAAGAATCATCATAAGTGGAGTTTCTTCATTCTTGTAACGATTTACGATTTCTGTAATTTGCTTTATAGCACTACTTTGTAACGCCATTATTGACCCTCCTAGTCTATTACCTATGTAATAGTCAGCGTTATTATTTTATGTATAAATCATGTCTTAATGCAATAAAAAGAAATATATTTTTGGAACAATTAGAAAAGAAACGCAAATCCGCGATTATTGTATGGGAGAGCAGTTGACTATTAGCCTAAAGTGAAGACCATTACACTATTAGCTTTACGTGATACTAAAGTATCACTGCCTTCATAAACTTCAAAAATAGTAGATAAATTAATTACTAAAGTAGAACCAGAATAAGTTGTAGCTTTATCAGTGGTGATAAACTTATAAGTGTAGAAGTTATGAATCCCTTTTGCAGAAATAGGTTCGAATAAATTTACGTATAATGTGCCATCGCCATCAATAGTGCCATGATTATAGAAGTGATATTGATTTGAATTATATGGGTCAACTCCAAACAAGCATAAAGTAGCAGCTTCAAATTCGGAGATAGATTCATAATTTACTTGGTAAACTTCTAAAGTTTTGTCTCCAAATACTGTCTTATTAGAAGCTGCGGTCGAGCCAATATTAAGTTTTCCATTAAAAGTTGGTTTTTGTGAATTAGATAAGAAAGTAGACTGTAATCTTTGTTCATATTCTTGCTTATTAGCAAACACAGAGACATATGAATTCTTGAAAAATTCTTCTTCGGTGCATCCATCAAATGTTGTTGAAATACTAGTAAATGTAAATGATTTTCCTTTAACCGCATTTTTGCTTCCACAACTTGATAACAAAATTGAGCAAAATAATGTAATAGTCAATATAATTCTTTTTTTCATAAAATATGTCTTCCTTGTTTTTAAACATATTCATTCTATATCACACATAATCAGTACACAATAATTACTAATCTATTCATAAAACAATGAAAGTGATATTATAAAAGCGCTTATGAACGACAAAAAATTAATAAAAGTCCAATTCTATGGATTCGATAAAGCTGACGGAAATCCTTTAGACTTCATCTTGTTTAGCAACCCAGTAATTAAAGAAAAATATGATTTAATTATTGATAAGAAAAACCCGGATTATGTTTTTTATTTCACTTACTTTAATTTAAAAGATTTAGTAAAACATAATAATGCCGTAAAAATCTTTGTAACCGGGGAACCAATCGCTAGTGATTTAAACTTCTTTGATTACTATATTGGCTGTGAAAATAACCCTGATAATGATCGAATCCACTACTTTCCTCAATTTTTATGGTTTTTAGATTATCTTGATGTCTATAGAACAAATAAATCACCAATACAATATAGTGAAAATAAAAAATATTTCTGTGATTTCATATATAGACATGAAGTAGAAGGTAAAAATTCAAGAAAACACTACTTTGATTTGCTTTCATCCTATAAGAGAGTTGAATCTTGTGGCACTTATTTGAATAACCAAATAGATAAAACCGTTGTTGGATATCATAATTCGGATAATAGTAAATTTGCTTTTCAACAAAAATGCAAATTCTCTTTATGCCTCCAAACTTTAACTGACTATCCTTGGTTTATTAACGAAAAAATCCTTCATTCTACCTTTAACGGGACAGTTCCAATTTTCTTAGGACCAAAAGAAACTAAACTCATCTTTAATCCTAATAGATATATAAATATAAGAGATTATAAAAACGATGAAGAACTTTTAAACAAAATAAAAGAATTAGATCAAGATGATTCTAAATACCTAAAAATGTTAAACGAGCCTATTTTTAATGATCCTAACTTTATTGATAATTCAAGGAACAAAATAATTAAACTAATAGATAAAATTTTCTCTAAAAAGGAAATAAGAAGAAATCTTATTGACGGCGCATCAAACTACATTAGTCAATTAGAAATTTTAACAAGACCAACACCACGTTTCTTTGCTAATGTCTCAAAAAAGATCAGAAAAAATAGTAAAAAGAATAATTAGAAAAATATATACTGAATCATTTTTCAAACAATTCAAAATTTCATAAAAAATAAAAAAAATATACGCAAATCGCGTATATTTTTAAAAATTTCGAATATTTTTATAATCTTATGTCTTTAATATTTCTTCCAGGTTTAGCTGTCTTTTTAAGGACTATTTCTCCTTTTGAGATAGCTCCGACTGGACATACTAGAGCACATAGATGACATCCGACACATTTGTCGTGATTACATGTTGGACGACGTTTTTCTTCATTCCATTCCATTGCTTGATGAGCACCATCATAACAAGAAATATAACATCTTCCACATCCAACACATTTATTGTCATCAATACTAGGATAAACAATATAATCACGATCAAGTTCTTCTGCAGGAATAATATTCTTATTAGCTTTTCCAACAAGTTCTTCCAAGTGATTAACATGTTGTTCTTCCATGTAATGCATTAAACCATTTTTCATATCTTCAACAATACGATAGCCATATTGCATGATTGCAGTTGTTACTTGGAGAGTACGTGCACCAACTAAAATAAATTCAGCAGCATCTTCCCAAGTTTCAATTCCACCAATACCAGAAATTTCTAGTTTTGGCATAGCCACTCTCATTTGTTGAATAAATCTTAAAGCAACAGGTTTAACTGCTTTTCCAGAATAACCTGATATAGAAGATTTGCCATTAACAATAGGAAGGCCAATCTTCTTATCTAAATCAATGTTACAAATTGACTTAATTGTATTAATTGCAGCAATTCCATCTGCTCCACCTTCTAAACATGCTTTAGCAACTGGTACCATATCAGTAATATTAGGTGTCATCTTAGCCATCATTGGAAGTTTGCTTCCTCTTTTAACAGCTTGACAATATTTCTTACATAATTCTGGATTTGTACCAACATCACTTCCCATAGCATGAGAAGTCATTTGAGGACATGAAAGATTCATTTCAATCATATCTGCACCTGCTTCGGTAACTTTACGTGCTAAATCTTCCCAAGTTTCTTCACTATTACCCATAATAGAGGCAATTAAAACTTGATTTGGATATTCTTTCTTAAGTCTTGCTAAATCTCTTAAGTTTTCTTCTAAAGAGTGTTCAGCAATTTGTTCCATGTTTTTAAAACCAACAAATGGTTCAGCTTCTTTTGTTACTGCATCAAAACGTGGAGATACTTCGTTAATAACATAACTCTTTGGTCCAATTGTCTTAAAGACAACACCACCCCATCCGACATCATATGCCTTTTTACACATATCATAATCATTACCAACTGGAGAAGATGATAAACAGAATGGGTTAGGGAAATTAACACCAAGGAATTTAATACTTAAATCTTTTTTTACCATAATTATTTAACTCCTAAAGACTTTTTAACAAGAGCAGCGACTTCTTTACCGCTTCTTACTCCGTAAACAACAGTCTTTTCACCATGAGCAATATCTCCAACAACAAAGACGTTATCTTTAACTTTATAATTGTCTTCGACAACTTCTTGTTTCTTATTAACTTCTAAGCCTAACATTGCAGCTTCAGTATATTGACCAACAGCTAAGATAATCATATCAGCCTTAATCTTAAGTTCGCTTTGAATATTACGATGAGCAAATTTAACAGTCTTTCCTTTAACTGAAACAGGGACATAACCATCAATAATGGTAACACCTTGTTCTTGTGCTCCTTGAAGTTCTTTCTTACTTGCTTTGAATTCTTCAAATGTTTCATAAACAACATCAGTAACTTGTTTTACACCAAGTAATTTAAGTGTTGTAACAACATCCATTGCTACGTCTCCACCACCAACAACTAAAATGTTGTCAGGAAGTTTGACTTCGCCTTTCTTTCTTTTCACCATCTTTAAGAAATCAACAGCAATCTTAACGTTACGTTTCCCATCAAACATAGGTAACATCTTACCTTTTGACATACCAACAGCAACGACAACTGCATCAAATTCTTTCTTAAGTGAATCTAATGATTCAACTGGATGTGATGTTTCAATTTTTACACCAAGCTTTTTAATTCTTGCGATTTCTTTATCGACAATTTCATTTGGAAGTCTATATTCAGGGATACCGTTTCTTAAATATCCTCCTGCTCTAGCTTCTTTTTCAAATATTGTTACTTCAACTCCACTAAGAGCTAAGTTAGCAGCAACACTAAGCCCAGAAGGGCCACTACCAACTACTGCAACTTTCTTACCAACACTTGGTTTTGCTTCAAGTACTTTCATCTTAGTTGCATCTTCAAAATCTGTAACAAATCTTTGAATTCTACCAATATCAATTGGCTTGTCAATTCCGCTTCTTGAGCAGCCTTGTTGACAATATCTTTCTGTAGGACATACTCTTGCACAGATTGCGCCAAGAATATTATTTACTCTGACTGTTTCTGCAGCACCTTTAAAGTTTCTAAATCTTACAGAACGAATAAATTTTGCTGGATCTGTACCAGCAGGACATGAGAGCGAACATGGAGCGTCATGACAAAGCAAGCATCTTGCTGCTTCTTCCATAACTAAACGAGGGTTATAACCAACTTCATATTCGTCAGTATATTTCTTCGACATAAAAATCCTCCTAATTAGGTTTTAGTAAAGAACGATTTATGTATTTATTTTATAAAAAAATAAGTTTATTTGCATTACTTTTCTTATTAGATACTATGAAAAGTGTTGAAAATGAACTTATTCGTTAATTTCTTGGTAAATTTTAACCATCTCTTTAGCCCACTTTTCTTGTGAGTTATCTCTAAGAGTTTTTTTAGCGGCTTTTATTATATCCTTATTATTACCATATAAGGCTTTTTCAATTCTTTCAGTCCAACCTAAGAAGTCTTTATAAATGTAAGCATTTACTTTATCAAAGAATATATTTTGAATAGCTTCATCTTCTCTAGCAACAATAACTGTTCCACTAGCAGCAGCTTCAAAATATGTTAATCCTTGGGTTTCAAAGTTACTTGCAGTAACAAATGCATCAAATAAACGATAATAAAGTTTAAGTTGTTTATTAGGAACTTGGCCAACAAAGATAACATGTTCATCAAGTTTTAATCGACTTACTACATGTTTGAGTTTTTCACTTTCATCACCAGTTCCAACAATCATAAACACTAGTTTAGGAAGTTCATTAATGATTTTAGACATATAGTTAAGTGTCTCAACAATATTCTTTTCTCCACTAACTCTGCCAACAAATCCAATTACCTTTTTACCTGAAAGATGATATTTCTTTTTTAAGTGATCAATTTCAATTTGATCGTCTTTAGATATTTGGAATGTTTCAATATCAATTGGAGAAGGATATATACGAATATCTTTTTGTTGTTTGCATTCACGTTTTAAGAAATTATATGTTTTATAAGAAGGAACAATTATTGTAGGGCATTCCTTAAATACCTTATTAAACATAAGTTTCTTAGCCATTTTATAAGTAATATCACCTAAGAATTTACCAAATCTAATCTTGTAATAATATTTCCATAAAGTGTGATATGTATATAAGCATTTAACTCCAGTAATTTTAGATAATTCTAAAGCTACTTGTGACATTGTATATTCAGTATGTAAATGGAGATATTTAAAATCAAACATCGCAAGCATCTTTGCTTCTTGAGAAGAATCTTCTACTTGTAGAAGCATCATTTGACGATGTCCTCTAATTAAATGAGCATATTCACAAACTAAAGGAATATATCTTGGGTTAAGATTTGTAAAATCTAAACCTCTTTTCCATAAACAAGCAACATAAGTTTCATAACCTAATTTATCAAGTTCTTTCCTTAATAAATCAACAACAATTTGAACTCCGTTAATATAGTAAGGGAATGAATCAGATAATAAGCAGATTCTTTTCTTATTTGGTCTTGAATTTAATATATTAAATAAATGAGTAAAGAACTCTTCATTTAATTCAGGATTAGTTGGTAAGAAAATTGAATGGATTCTTTTAGAATCTTCTCCACGAAGAACGTTATAATCATTGTTTTTATAAAAGTCTTCAAGTTCAAAAGAAACGCTATCTCCATAATAGAGGAAATGTTCTTTCCTTGGATAACAGAAAAACTGCACTTTTGGATTGTTTTTGCCTTTGGAATAAATTTGAAAACGAGTATCTACTGAAGTATTACTATCAAATTGTCCATAGAAAATATATGTAGGAATTTTATAGTTAGCGACTTCTTTACTAATTGAATAATCGCTTTTAAATTTATTAATTGGTGAGATTAAGATTAATCGAGCAATATCTAAAGATGTTTTATTTAAATAAGAAGCTAAATTTGCTCCTATTCCAAAGCCCATTACAGTAACATTTTTCCATTTAATTTTCTTATCAGCTTCTAAAAGCTTAATAAATTGAATAAGCAACGAATAATAGTAATTAAAAGTTAAAACCTTATCTCCAATATTTAAAAAATTGCAGGTAATAACTTTATAACCTTTATCCACTAATGGAGAAATTAAATCGAAATATTGAGAATCACCTTGATAATGGAAGATTGGAAAGACAATTAATTTTCCATCACCCTTACCATATGTCTTAACCTTGTATGAATTTCGATCAAGAACTATCTGGCTAATTTTAGCGTCCATTAAATTAGTTATCTTTTTCATAGTTTTTATAATATAAAGTTATTCGTTTAATAACAAGCAATTTAGAAACAAAAAATAATAATTCATAAATTAATTACTATTTTTATTTCAAAATCATAAATTCAAATTGTTAAAAACCTTATAAAAAAAATGGGAAATTTTTGTGAAAAACATTAAAAAAAGAGGGCAAATCCGCCCTCTTTTTGAAAAATTTGATAATTACTCAACCCAGGAGACTAAGACAACTGGAGCATCATCTCCACGACGATTTTCTAATTTTAATCTACGGGTATATCCACCTTTACGGTCTTTCATTTTAGGACCAATTTCAGTGAATAATTTAGCAAGTGACTCATCACTTCTAAGAGTTCTCATTGCACTTCTTTTTGCGTTAAGAACATCTTCTTTTTTAGTAAGAGTAACTAACTTATCTGCTTCTTTGACAAGATCTCTAGCAACAGCTTCAGTGACTTTAACACTTCCGCACATTACTAAATCTGTAACAACATTACGAAGCATATTTTCATATTTTGATTTGGTATAAGCGGCTTTAAATCTAACGCCGGTTTTACCATGTACATTTTTTCTACCTTGTGCTGGCATATAAATTTAACTCCTTATTATTCAAAATCTCTGAATGATAAGCCAAGTTCAGCAAGTTTCTCTTTAATTTCTTTAAGAGATTTCTTACCAAGATTTTTGACTTTCATCATTTCTTCTTCACTCTTCTCTGTAATTTCCATTACAGTGCCGATTTGAGCTCTCTTTAAGCAGTTATAACTTCTAACTGATAAGTCGAGATCTTCGATAGTGATATTTTCGAATTTGTTTTCTTCTTCAACAACTTCCTCTTTTTCAATGTTGATATCTTGAGCGATTTCAGCAAGATTAGAGAATTTATTTAAGTGTTCAACTAAGAGTTTACTAGCCCAAACAACTGCTTCTTGTGGAAGAAGTGAGCCATTTGTCCAAACTTCTAATGTAAGTTTTTCGAAATTAGAATCGTGTCCAACACGGGTGTTGTCAACGATGTAATTTGCTTTTTTAACTGGAGAATAGTTACTATCTGTAGCAATAATTCCAGTTGGGAAATTTGGATGCAAAACTTTATTTTGTTCACCAGTTACATAACCTCTACCATTACGAGCATATAAAGTCATATGGAGTTTGCCACCTTCAGTAACGTGAGCGATGACAACATCTTTATTAATAACTTCACAGCCTGTAGGACAGATAATATCTGCGCCTGTAACTGTCTTAGCTTCTTCTACATTAATTTCAAGATGAACTGTTCCTTCTTCTTCTTCATCAATTTTTAAGACTAAATCTTTTAAATTAAGGATAATAGAAGTAACATCTTCTTCAATGCCTTGAAGAGCTGAGAATTCGTGTTGTGCTCCTTCAACTTGAATAGCATAAATGCTACTACCTGGAAGAGCTGAGAGTAATACTCTACGAAGAGCATTACCAAGAGTTAGTCCGAAGCCTCTTTCAAGTGGTTCGATAACGAAACGACCATAATTTTCGTTTGTATCAAAATCAGCTTGAGTAACTCCAAATCTTTCAAAAGCGTTTGCTAGCTTCATACTTTTTCCTCCTTATTAACCACGTGGACGTTTTGGTGGACGGCAGCCATTATGTGGGATTGGTGTAGTATCAACGATACTTAAAACTTGTAATCCTGCAACAGCTAAAGAACGGATTGCTCCTTCTCTACCAGGTCCTGGACCTTTAACATCGACATCAACTTGTCTAATACCTTGTTCATAAGCACTCTTAGCAGCAGCTTCTGCAGCTTGTTGAGCAGCAAATGGAGTAGATTTCTTAGCGCCTTTATAACCTAAAGCACCAGCACTGCTCCATGCAATTGCATTACCTTGAGCGTCTGTAATTGTAACGATTGTGTTATTGAAAGTTGAGTGAATGTGAGCAACGCCTTTGGTAAAGGAACGTTTGACTTTTTTCTTACGTGCAACATTAGCCATAATACATTTCTCCTTTCATTAACCTTGTGTAGCGACTTTCTTATTAGCAATGGTCTTACGTGGACCTTTACGTGTTCTTGCATTAGTTTTGGTTCTTTGTCCACGGACAGGTAAACCTTTCTTATGTCTTTGACCACGATAACAGCCAATTTCTGTGAGTCGTTTAATGTTTAAGGCAACTTCTCTTCTGAGATCACCTTCTACTTTGTTTTTTGCAAGTTCATTTCTGATTGCATTCATTTGATCATCACTAAGATCTTTAACTCTAATAGTTGGATCAACTTTTGCGTTTTTGCAGATTCTTGCTGCAAGAGTTCTACCAATACCATAAATATAGGTAAGGGAAGTACCAACTTGCTTGTCGTTTGGAATATCAACACCAACAATACGTGCCATAATATTCTATCCTCCTAAAATCAACCTTGTCTTTGCTTGTGCTTTGGATCGCTACAAATGACCATGACTTTGCCATGTCTTTTGATAACTTTGCACTTTGAGCAAATAGGTTTTACTGAAGGTCTGACTTTCATAATTTCTTTCCTCCTAAATAGTTTTTCTCTAGGTTCTATTTAAACCTGAATGTTATTCGGCCCCGTGTTAAATCATAAGGCGAGATTTCTACGGTAACTTTATCACCTGGAAGAATGCGAATGTAATTCATTCGGATTTTACCAGAAACGGTAGCCAAGATTACCACGTCGTTTTCAAGTTTAACTCTAAACATTGCGTTAGGTAGAGTTTCAACAACGACCGCCTGTACTTCGATGACATCTGCTTTAGACATTAATTATTTTCTCCTCTTTAAGATCGTCTTCACTTTGTCCAGTTAGTTTAGTTAAGATTTCATATCCGTCTTTAGTGACTGCAATACTATTTTCATAGTGTGCACCATTTTTTCCGTCTTTCATCTTAACTGTCCACTCATCATTTAGAACTCGCGTGTTATGCTTTCCTTTTGCCACCATTGGCTCGATAGCTAAGCACATTCCTTCCATTAAGATAGGGCCAGTTCCAGCTTTCCCGTAATTAGGAATGCTAGGGTCTTCATGAAGATGAGCTCCAACTCCATGCCCCGTATAATCTCGAGGTAAGGAGTATCCGTTTTTTTCGTTATATTGTTGAATTTTCGCGGAGATATCACCTAGATGAACTCCTGGAGTAATAAGTTTCACTGCTTCGAAGAAGGAATTTCTAGTAGAAAGAATTAAATCAATATCTTCTTTTTTTCCTACTCCAACAAGATAACTTCTTGCTGCATCTCCAACATAACCTTGATAAGTCGCACCGACATCAAGAGATACGAGGTCACCATCTTTTAAAATAATTTTATTAGAAGGGATCCCGTGGATAAGCGTGTCATTTACGCTGATACAAATACTACCAGGAAATCCACCATATCCTTTGAATGTTGGAATCGCCCCATGACTTCTAATTACTTCTTCTGCCTTTTGATCAAGTTCTAGAGTAGTAACCCCAGCTTTTAACATAGGCTTAAGAGCTTCGAAGACACAAGCAACAATGTTGCCGGCTTTTCTCATCAATTCAATTTCTCTTGCTGACTTAACGATTATCATAATTATTTGTCCAAATACTTTTTAACTGTCTCGAACAATGCTTCTTTACCAACTAATGAATCAAATGAGCTAAGTAAGTTAAGCTTTTCATAGAATTCAAGTAAAGGTTTGGTTTCAGCAACATAATGCCCTAAGCGTACCTTTAACGCTTCTTCATTGTCATCTTTTCTTTGATAGAGTTCTCCACCACATAAGTCGCAAACTCCTTCAACTTTTGGTTTCATAGTTTCGACGTGGTAAGGTGCTCCACAGTTACGACATACTCTTCTGCCAGAAATTCTTCTAACAAGTTCAGCATTATCGCATTCGAGGTTGATGACTACCTCTATATCACGAGAGATTTCTTTACTCATTTCTTGTAGGGCAACAGCTTGAGGTAAAGTTCTAGGGAAACCGTCTAATAAAAATCCATTAGCGCAGTCACTCTTAGAGAGTCTCTCTTTTACTAAGCCAATAGTTACTTCATCTGGAACTAAATCTCCGTGA
The DNA here is from genome assembly GCA_024408075.1 of Bacilli bacterium. Lineage (GTDB taxonomy): Bacteria > Bacillota_I > Bacilli_A > RFN20 > CAG-826 > UBA2450. Next base: position 32,306 of record JAKSVK010000004.1, read on the forward strand.
TTAATATAACTAGCAGCAAGTAAACCTAATTTGGTACCTTCTTTAATAGCTTCTCTAAACATATCTCCAGTAGAAATATGAACGAGGTTTAAAGATTCTTTTAATTGTTTGGCAAGTGTACCTTTGCCAGCGCCTGGAGGGCCCATTAAAATGATATTTCTTTTCATTTTTATCTTCCTCCACCGGCAACAACTTCATCAAATGATTTACCAGCAAGTAAACCGTCGATTTGGTTGTTAAGTTCAAGGCAGACACCGACAACGATGATCATTCCAGTACCACCTAAAACAAGTGAATTATCTTGACCGAACACACCACTTAATGTGAGAACACTTGGTAAAGCAGCAATAAGAGCTAATGCAAGTGCACCAATGCAAGTGACACGATTTAAGACTTTACGAATATATCTTTCAGTCTCAATACCTGGTTTAATTCCAGGAATATAGCTTCCGTTTTTCTGGAAGTTTTCTGCAAGCTGTGCAGGGTCAATTTGTAAATTTGCATAGAAGAAGGTGAATGCGATAGTTAAGACTATATAAATAATTAGTCCCCAAGGCATTGACCAGCCTCCCATGTCATACATCTCACTAGTGGAGAAGATCTTTAGCCACTTTGCTTCACTTCCAGAATTGCTAACGAATGTTGCAATAATAGAAGGTGCCATTAATAATGAGCTAGCAAAGATGACTGGGATAACTCCAGCACTATTGATTTTAATAGGCAAGAAGCTTGCTCTTGCCATTGATGGAGTTTGGCCTCCACCTTTTCCACTGTGTTGAACAGGGATTTTTCTTTGTGAAAGTTCAATAAATGTAACGAAGGCAATAATAATAACAAACGATACGATATATAAGATGAACTTAAATACGCCCGATATAACCATATTTTCAGGGTGTCCTGAAGTATTGGAAATATATTTATTAAATGCTCCGACGATTTGGGTTGGTAATGAGCAGACGATACCAGCAAAGATGATCATAGAGATACCATTGCCAATACCTGTAACTGAGATCTTATCACCAAGCCACATAACAAGCATTGATCCAGCAAGAAGAACCACAATGATGTAAACATAAGTGAGCCAGTTACCGTTTAAGTTAAGGCTAACATCAGGGGTATTTTCAATTGTTTTGATAATACCATATGCTTGAACCGCACCTAAGAGTAATGTTAAGTAACGGGTCGCATATTCCATTTTTCTTCTTCCGTATTGTCCTTGACGTCTAAGTTCACTTAATGCAGGAAGTACGTCCGTTGATAATAATTGGACGATAATTTGTGCAGTAATGTAAGGTGAAACGCCAAGAGCGAAGATGGAGAATGTTTGAAGCGTTCCTCCACCCAAGAGATTCATAATAGATAAGGCACTTCCAGAGTTGAGATATTCCTCAAGTCCAGTAGGATCAACTCCTGGAACTGTTATCTGTGCTCCGATACGGAAGATAAATAAGATCAAGACCGTAAACAAAATACGGTTCATGATTTCTTTATTCTTGAGAATCTGAGCAATCTTTTTCATTAGATTACCTCAACTTTGCCACCAGCGGCAGTGATAGCCTTTTCAGCACTTGCAGAGAATTTATTAGCTTTAACTGTAAGTTTAACTTCTAATTTTCCTCCACCTAAAACCTTAAGACCATCATATTCTTTTGTTAATACACCAGCTTCTTTTAATGTAGTAGCGTCAACAACACTACCTTCTTTAAATTTAGCTAAGTCAGAGAGATTGATAACTGCGTATTTGACGCGGTTAACATTTTTAAATCCTCTTTTTGGAAGTCTTCTCCATAAAGGCATTTGACCACCTTCAAAGCCAAGAGCGACACCTCCGCCACTACGAGCGTTTTGTCCTTTATGACCTTTACCAGCAGTTTTGCCGTTTCCAGAGCCGATTCCTCTACCCTTACGGTAGTGTTCTCTACGAGAACCTTCTGTAGTTTGAAGTTCGTTTAATTTCATTACTTTTTCCTCCTACTACTCATTTCCACGTAAAGCTCTAACAGCTTTATAACTCTTTAATGATTCTAAGCCTTGGTTAGTTGCTCTAATAATGTTAATTGGAGCACGACTTCCATAGACTTTAGAACAAACGTTTTGTACACCTGCGAGTTCTAGAATAGCTCTAACTGGTCCACCAGCGATAATTCCAGTACCATCAGGAGCAGGTTTTAAGTAAACATTACATGCACCAAATTTACCAACTACTTCGTGAGAAATAGTATTTCCTTTGACTAAATGAATGTTATAAAGTTTCTTTCTTGCAGCTTCGCTTGCTTTTTTGATAGCATCTGGGACTTCGGCAGCTTTACTTAAAGCAAATCCATAATGTCCTTTATGATCTCCAACAACAACTAAAGCTGTGAATTTCATTCTACGTCCACCTTTGACGGTTTTACTAACACGGTTAATAAAGACAACTCTTTCTTCCATGCCATCGTCGTGGGCTTCACGCTTTTCTTCTTTACGGCGATCTGGACGGCCTTTGCCATTACGATCACCATGAGGTCTTTTTTCACCTCTATTAGCTTTTTCTTCTTTAGGAGCTTCAGCTTGGTTAACTTCTTCTACTTTTTCAGTAGCAACAGTCTTTTCTTCTTCTAACATAACTTACCTCCTAGAATTTTAAGCCAGCTTCTCTAGCGGCTTCTGCTAATGCTTTAACACGTCCGTGATAAATATATCCAGAACGGTCGAAGACTACTTTGCTAATTTTCTTAGCTTTTGCTTTTGCTGCAATATCTGCTCCAACTTTCTTAGCAGCTTCAACATTGCTACCATTTTCAAGTTTAAGAGACATTGAGCTTGAAGCAACTAATGTGACTCTTTTAACGTCATCAATAATTTGAGCTTCAATGTTTTTATTAGAACGGTAGACACATAATCTTGGACATTTAGCATCGCCTGAAATTTTACTTCTCACACGAGCATGTCTACGAATTCTTGAAACGTTTTTACTTTCTTTAGAAATCATAATTTAGTCCTACCTTCCTATTTCTTAGCACCAGCTGCAGCACGTTTACCTTCTTTTGTAGCAACGTATTCATCAACATAACGAATACCTTTACCAAGGTAAGGTTCTGGACGTCTTACTTCTCTAATACGAGCAGCAGTTTGTCCAACAGCTTGTTTATCAATTCCTTCACAAACGATTTCTGTAGGGCTTGGAAGAGAAATTTTAACGCCTTCATTAGGAGTAATAACTACTGTATGACTATATCCAGCCCAAAGTTCAACGCTTGTACCTTTCATTTGAGCTTTAAATCCAATACCTCTCATTTCAAGTTTCTTGGAATAACCTTTACTAACTCCAACTACTGCGTTAGCAATGTTAGCACGAGTTGTGCCGTGATTTTGTTTTGTTTGTTTTTCTTCGTTACTTCTCTTACAAATAACTGTATTGCCTTCAACAGCAACTGTAATATTACTATTAATTGCAACACTTAAATTACCTTTAGGACCAGTAACTTTAACTGTATTACCTTCAACAGCAACACTTACGCCTTCAGGAAGAATGATGTGTTTATTTCCAATTCTTGACATAAACTATCCTCCTACCAAACATAAGCGATAACTTCGCCACCAATACCAAGAGTTCTTGCTTTAGCATCAGTCATAACACCTTGTGAAGTAGAAATGACAGCGATACCTAAACCTTTTAAAACTCTAGGAAGTTTTTCACAACCAACAGTAACACGTAATCCTGGTTTAGAAATTTTCTTTAATCCAGAAATAACGCGAGTACCATCACTTGCGTATTTTAAGGTAACAGTTAATTCTTTTTTAGTTGCACCTTTAACTTTATAGTCAACGATGAAACCTTCTTCTTTTAAAATCTTTGCGATTTCAACCTTCATCTTGCTAGAAGGCATTTTGACTGTGTCATACTTAAGAGCATTAGCATTTCTAATTCTAGTAAGCATATCCGCAATTGGATCTGTTAACATATCTTTTTACCCTCCTATTACCAAGATGATTTCTTCATGCCTGGAATTTCACCTTTGTAAGCTAACTCACGAAGGCAGATTCTGCATAAATGAAATTTTGAATAGACAGCATGAGGACGTCCACAACGTTCACAACGTGTATATTCTCTAACTTTGAATTTTTTAGGTCTAGCACAGCGGACCTTAGCACTTGTTTTTGCCATGAATGAACTCCTTTCTATCTATGGAATGGCATACCCAATAAATCAAGTAATGTGTATGCTTCTTCGTCTGTTTTTGCGGTAGTGACAATAACAATGTCCATACCTCTTACCTTACCCACTTTATCATAATCGATTTCTGGGAAGATTAATTGTTCTTTAATACCGAGGGTATAATTTCCTCTGCCATCAAAGGCATTCTTACTTACACCACGGAAGTCTCTAACTCTAGGAAGAGCGATGGAAACTAGCTTATCAAGGAAGTCCCACATTCTAATTCCGCGGAGAGTGACTTTACAACCAATTGCTTGGCCTTCTCTAAGTTTGAATGAAGCAACTGATTTCTTAGCTCTTGTAACAACTGGTTTTTGTCCAGTAATTTGAGCAAGTTCAGCAACTGCTTCATCAAGTCTTTTTGCATCGACTGTTGCATCACCAACACCAATGTTGATAACAATTTTTTCAATGCCTGGGATTTGCATCACTGATTGATATTTATATTTTTCAAGTAATGCTTGTCTAACTTCGCCTTGATACTTATCTCTAATTCTAGAAGGTATTGCAGCGACCTTGTTTCCCTTTTTAGCTTTAGGAGCAGCTTTAGGGGCTTCTACTTTTTCAGCTTTAGGTGCAGCTTTAGCTGCTGCTGGCTTACTTGCAGGCTTTTTAGCTGCAGGTTTCTTTGTTTCTGCCATTATTGCTTCCTCCTTATAACTCAGTGCCGCTAGCTTTAGCGACTCTGACTTTCTTTCCTTTAACAACTTTATGACCAATACGAGTTGGTTTCTTTGTTTTAGGATCAACTAACATAACGTTACTAGCATCAATTGGAGCATAGATTTCAACGACGCTACCTTCTGGGTTATTTTGAGTTGGTTTTTTGTTTTTCTTACGGAGATTGACACCTTCGACAACGACACGGTTAGTTCTTGGATCAACTTTTTGAATTGCACCAGTCTTACCTTTGTCTTTACCAGCGATGACAATGACTTTATCACCTTTTCTTAAGTCCATGGTATTTCCTCCTTATAACACTTCTGGAGCAAGGGAGACAATTTTCATGAATCCATCAACTCCTGAATCACGTAATTCTCTGGCAACTGGGCCAAATACACGTGTGCCTACAGGCGCATTATCATCATTAATAATAACGACTGCATTATCATCAAAGGCGATAGTTGAACCATCAGCTCTTTGTGTTGGCTTTTTGCATCTTACGATGACGCATCTAACAATGTCACCTTTTTTAACTTTTCCGTTAGGAAGAGCTTCTTTAACTGAACATTGAATGATGTCACCAATGTAAGAAGTTTTTCTTTTACTTCCACCGTAGAGAGTAAATGCACGAACTTTACGAGCACCACTGTTATCTGCGACAACAAGGTTTGTTTCCTTTTGTATCATATTATTCGGCCTCCTTTTTTACGGTCTTTTTTGCTGCTGGCTTTTTAGCTGCAGGTTTTTTTGCTGCAGGTTTAGCTTCTTTTTCTTCTTTCTCTGCAACAGGTTTCTTAGCTGGGGCTTTTTTAGCAGCTGGCTTTTTAGCAGCTGGCTTTTTAGCTGGGGCTTCGACTGCTGGAGCAGCAACTTCTTTTTCTTCTACTGGTTTTGCTTCTTCTGCTTTTGGAGCTTCTTTTACTTCTTCAGCTTTTGGAGCTTCAACTTCACCAGTTAAGATTTCTTCTTTAAGTTCTGCTTCAGCTTCCTTAATGGAGAGTTCAGCAGTCTTATCGATACTGACGAGTCTATAACGTTTAAGTGCAGAAAGTTTTCTACATTCCATAATGGTGACTACATCACCAACTTTGGCTTCGTTTTTCTCATCGTGTGCGTAGTATTTCTTTCTATACTTAACGCGTTTTCCATATTTCATATGTCTCTTGTGAGTTTCAACAAGGACAACGATGGTCTTATCGTTTTTGTTATTAACAACAACACCTTGAATGGAACGTCTTAAATTTCTTTCTTCCATAATTGTTCTCCTTATTTATTTTCACTGAGTTCTCTTTCACGGAGAACCATGTTAACACGAGCGATATCTCTACGAACTGTAATGACATCTTCGCCTCTTTCGAGTGTACCGACAGCTTTCTTACGTCTTAACTCGAATAATTGTTCTTTCAAGGAGTAGAGCTTTTCTTTAAGATCACTCGTTGATAATTCACGAACTTCTGAAATTTTCATAGCCACTATTCTCCTTTCTTGACGACTTTACATTTGATAGGGAGTTTATAAGCACTAAGTCTTAATGCTTCCATTGCCATTTCTGGTTCAACTCCACCGATTTCAAACATGACGCAGCCTTGTTTAACGACTGCTACCCAGTCTTCTGGTGATCCTTTTCCGGAACCCATACGAACTTCGGCCGGTTTTTTAGTTTTTGCTAAGTGAGGGAAAATTCTGATCCAAATTTGTCCACCACGTTTTGTGTATCTACTAAGTACGATACGAGCTGCTTCGATTTGACGAGTAGTGATCCATGCACCTTCAAGGGCTTTTAAACCATATTCACCAAATGAGACTTCTGTACCACCTTTTGCTGGTCCTTCATATCTGAGAATATGTGGACGGCGGTATTTTGTACGTTTTGGTTGTAACATTATTATTCCCCTTTCTCGTCTTTCTTAAGTTCTGGACGGATTTCTCCTCTACAAATCCAAACCTTAACTCCGAGACGGCCATATTGTGTAGCTGCTTCAGCAACTGCATAGTCGATATCGCTTCTTAATGTATGTAGAGGGATAACGCCTTCTTTATAGCCTTCACTACGAGCGATATCAGCACCACCTAAACGACCAGAAACCATTGTTCTACATCCTTTAGCACCTGCTTTTCTCACTTTTTGAATAGCTTTCTTTTGAACAGTTCTGAAACTTGCTCTTTCTTCTAATTGTTTTGCAATTGTTTGAGCAACAATTCTTGCATCTAAGTCAGGATTTTTAACTTCGATGACATCAATGCGCACGTTATTATTCTTTATTAATTTAGCAATTGCTTCTTTAACAACAAGAATGTTCTTGCCATCAGTACCGATAACAACACCAGTACGTGCGACGAATACTTTGATAACGAGTTTTGTACCTTTATCTGTTTTACGTCTTTCAATTTCAACATGAGAGAGTAAAGCTTCTTTTAAGGTTTTTTCGAGATATTTACGAATTTTAATGTCTTCATTTAAGTAGACATGGTAGTCATGATCATCAGCATACCAACGAGAATTCCAATCCTTGTTGACACCGATACGCATACCTACTGGATTAACTTTTTGACCCATTGTATCTATCTCCTTATCTCATTTTAACTACCACAGTAATGTGGGAGTTTCTTTTAACTAAACCAGAAGCACTACCTTTAGCTCTTGGTAAGTATCTTTTAATTCTCATTCCTTCATTTGCATAGATGCTTGCAACGAATAAGCGTGATTCATCCATACCGAAGTTGTTAACAGCGTTAGCAACAGCACTACCAATTAATTTAGCAACTGGTTCACTTGCTGCACGGTTAACATTTCTTAAGATACCTAATGCAACTTTGACATCTTTTCCTCTAACAAGGTCGATGACAAGTCTTACTTTTCTAGGAGTAACTCTGACGTTAGTAGCAATTGCTCTAGCTTCAGTTCTCATTTCCTTTTGAGGTACTTCTTTTTTCTTAGCATCTTTAGCTGGTTTTTCAGCTTTTGGTGCTTCTTTTGCAGGCTTTTCTGCTTTTTTTGCAGGTTTTTCTGCGATAGCTTTTTTAGGAGCAGCTTTATTGACTTTCTTTTCTTCAGCCATTATTCATTCCTCCTAGTTATTAGCGGCAGCAGCTGCTTTATCTTCAGCAGTGTGGCCTGTATGACCGGTGTACTTTCTTGTTGGAGAAAATTCACCAAGTTTATGTCCGACCATATCATCTGTTACATAAACAGAAATATGTTCTCTTCCGTTATAAACTGCAAATGTGAGTCCAACGAAAGATGGGTAGATTGTAGATCTACGTGACCAAGTTTTGATAACTTCTTTTTTGCCAGAAGCAGCAACTGCTTCGACTTTTTTGAGTAATGATGCATCAACGAATGCACCTTTTTTCAAACTTCTTGCCATTTCCTTTTACCTCCTATTTGCCGTTACGTCTACGAATGATTAATTTTGTAGACTTTTTCTTATTGTTTCTGGTCTTAACACCCATTGCGCGTTTACCCCAAGGAGTTCTTGGTGCATCACGTCCAACTGGACATTTACCTTCACCACCACCATGTGGGTGATCATTAGGGTTCATCGCACTACCACGAACTGTTGGTCTTGTGCCTGCCCATCTTGTTTTACCAGCTTTACCTAAGTTAACTAAGTTCCAATCTTCATTGCCGACTGTACCAATAGTAGCACGGCATTCTCCTAAAACTTTTCTAACTTCGCCTGACGCAAGACGGAGCATAACGTATTTTCCTTCAGAACCAAGGACTTGTGCTGCAGCACCAGCTGCTCTGCACATTTGTCCACCTTTTCCAGGAACGAGTTCTACGTTATGAATGAATGTACCTTCTGGAATATTCTTAAGTGCTAATGCATTACCAACAAGAATATCAGCGGTTTCTCCAGATATGATTTTATCCCCTACTTTGAGATCCTTTGGTGCGAGAATGTATCTTTTTTCTCCATCAGCGTAACTTACTAAACAGATGTTTGCGTTACGGTTTGGATCATACTCAACAGTTTTTACAACAGCAGGGATATTGTCCTTATTACGTTTGAAGTCAATCACACGATATTTTCTCTTGTGACCTCCACCAATGTGACGGCAGGTGATAATACCTTGGTTATTTCTTCCGCCAGTTTTTGGTAAAGAGACTAATAAACTTTTTTCAGGAGTGCTTGTTGTAATTTCTTCGAATGTCGAGTTTGTCATGTTTCGTCTACTTGCAGAAGTAGGACGATAAGTTCTAATTGACATTACTTTGTCCTCCTATAATTTGGAATAATGAACTAATTATTCCTTGAATAAGTCAATTGCTTCACCTTCAGCGATGGTAACAATTGCTTTCTTATAACCTTGGATAGCTCCGTGGTAACGGGTTCCTCTGGTTGTGAGTTTTGGTTTGACATTTAAGATTCTTACATCAACAACTTTAACTTGGAAAATTCTTTCGAAGGCAAGTTTGACTTCAGCCTTATTAGTGTCATCAATAACTCTTAATGTGACCTTGTTATTACCTTGCATTTGAGCCATGGACTTTTCAGTGATGACTGGTTTCTTGATAATTGCAAAGTCTCTTTCTGTTGGTTTTTGGAAGCCAGTCTTAACTGGAGCTTCAGTTTTCTTTGCTGTTGCCATAATTATTTCAAAGCCTCCTCAACATCTTTAACTGCTGCTTTACTCATAACGAGCTTATCAGCATTTAATAAATCGTAGACAGATACGTTATCGCTTGTAACTACTCTTGCGTAACATACATTGCGTACGGTGCGAGCTAATTCTTCATCTAACTCGCTAACAACAACGAGAACTTTAGTATCGACTTTAAGAGCTTCGAGCATCTTAACGAATTCTTTAGTCTTCATTGTAGTAAACTTGATTTCATCAACGACCACGAGGTCCTTAGGTGTCTTAAGAGAAAGTGCACTTCTTAAGGCTAATTGATGTTCTTTCTTGTTTTGGGAAAGAGTGAAGTTTTGTGTTCCTACTGGAGCAAATACTGTTCCACCACCAACCCAGATAGGTGAACGGCTACTACCTGCACGGGCACGGCCTGTTCCTTTTTGTCTCCAAGGTTTTTTACCACCACCGGAAACTTCGTGTCTAACTTTTGTCTTAGCAGTTGCTTGACGTGAGTTAGCTTGTTCGACTTGGACGGCATTGAACATTGCTTGTTTGTGTTCTTCACATCCGAAGACATGACCACTTAAGCTGATTGAGCCGACTTCAGCGCCAGCCATATTAACAACTTTAACGCTGACTGATTTCTTTTCTGCCATAATCATTGTTCTCCTTTCGTCCATTATTCAGCCTTAGTTTCAACAGCTGCTTCTACTGGAGCTTCTTTAACTTCCTCAGCCTTTGGAGCTTCTTGAGCTACTCTTGAAATAAGATTTTTAACTTCTTGAGTTTTTGCTACATTCTTAATAGCGGAACGGATTGTAACAATGCTTCTCTTTGAGCCTGGTAATCCACCTCTAACTAAGATGTAACCTTTTTCTGCATCAACCTTAACAATTAATAAGTTAAGTAATGTAGCGGACTTGTTACCATGATGTCCGGACATGTGTTTTCCTGGCATAACGCCGTGATTGTAACGACCGTTATTAGCGAAGGAACCTTGTCCTCTATGATAACCTGAACCGTGTCCTTTAGGTCCAATAGTCATGTGCCATCTCTTAATGGTACCTGTATAACCGTGACCTTTACTGGTTCCGATGACATCAACGACGTCACCTGCTTTGAACATATCAGCTTTAATGACATCACCTAACTGGTAGCTAGCCATTTCATCGCCTCTAAGTTCAGCGCTAATGTAATGTGGAACTGTTTTTGCTTTCTTAGCAATTCCTTTTTCTGCCTTGTTAGCACGTGATTCTTTTTTATCTTCGTAGCCAACTTGGACTGCAACATAACCGTCTTTCTCAACTGTTTTAACTTGAGTGACGACATTTGGTAAGACTTCAACAACAGTTACTGGGTATAATGTACCATCTTCAGCGAAGACGGATGTCATGCCCATTTTTCTACCTAAAATAGCTTTCATCTTGTCTTACCTCCTTATAACTTAATTTCGATATCCACTCCTGATGGAAGATCGAGGTTCTTAAGAGCATCGAATGTTTCCTTCTTTGGATTTGAGATGTCGATAATACGTTTGTGTGTTCTGATTTCGAATTGTTCACGAGAATCTTTATATTTGTGAACAGCTCTTAGAATAGTGAACACTTGTTTTTCCGTTGGTAATGGGATAGGGCCAACAACGGATGCCCCTGAGTTCTTAGCCACTTGGACAATTCGTTCAGCGCTTTGGTCAAGGTTAACATGATCATAAGCTTTAAGGCGAACTCTTATCTTTGTAGTTTTTGCCATGAAATTTCCTCCTATATCACTTTCAGGCTTGGCTTTGACTTTCTCCACACGAATTCCCGGAATCACCTTCATGACAACGAATGTGAGTGTGTCCGCAACCTCGCGTGTCAGCGAAAGACGCCAACGTTCAAAGGATACTCTTATACGTATGTGTGTGTCAATAATAAAAGATAAAAAATATAAAAAGATTAAAAAACGATTAAAAATTATGGGTAAAAATTTTTACGATTTTAATGATTTTTTTGTGAATAATTAGTATTTTTATAGGTCAATTTTTGCGTTTTTAGGCTTATTTTTATAGGCCTCAAATGAGTATTTACAACCGCAATATTCTTGCAAATACATTTTGTGTTCTTTGATGATCAAAAGTGACTTTTCATAGCCATTATTTTTCTTAAAATCAGCATATAACCATTTAATTGTAGGATATTTCTTTTGTAATTCTTCACCAATTTGGTTTATATCTTGGGCATTTTTATATCTTGAGATCGTCATGACCGTTCCATAGTAGTCAAATCCGTGTTTTGAAGCATATTCGAAGCCTTCAGAAAGACGTTTTTTGAAGCAAATTCTGCATCTTTCATGACCTTCTTTATCATTCGCTCTTGGTTCAAGATCAATATTATATAAATCATTATTATATTCAGTAGTAATTAAAGGAACATTTGGGCAAACTTCACTCATATATTTTTTAAGCTCATCTAATCGTCTATCATGCTCATTTTTTGGATAAATATTTGAGTTATTAAAAAACAAAGTTAAATCAAAATATTCTTTAATAATTTCATAAGGAATTGTAAAGCATGGACCGCAGCAAACATGCAATAATAATTTAGGTTTTTTCTGGGAATTTTTTAGAAAATCTAATTCAAATTCCAGTTTTTTCTCGTAATTTATATTATTTTTCATAAATAAACATTGAGTCGCCAAAAGAAAAGAATCTGTACTTATTTTCAACTGCGTGTTTGTATACTTCCAAAGTGAATTCTCTACCCATAAAAGCACTGACCAACATTATCAGTGTAGATTTAGGTAAATGGAAGTTAGTAATCAAGGCATCAATTGCTAAAAATTTATAACCAGGCTCAATGAAGATTTTTGTTTCCTTTTTAGTAGGGGTAAATACTCCGAATTCTTGTAAATTTGCTTCCAAAGTTCTAACCGAAGTAGTACCAATTGCAATAATTCTCCTTCCTTCACTCTTAGCTTTGTTTAATTTTGCAGCAGATTCCTCATTAATTTCATATAATTCACTATGCATTACATGATCTTTTGTATCTTCTACCTTAACCGGTCTAAAAGTTCCTAATCCAATATGTAGTGTAATATCAACAACTTCAACTCCTTTTGCTTTAATTTGTTCAAATAATTCTTCTGTAAAATGAAATCCAGCAGTTGGTGCAGCTGCACTTCCTGCAAATTTTGCATACACAGTTTGATATCTATCATTCTCACAAAGTTGTTTTTTAATATATGGAGGAAGAGGCATTTTGCCTAAACTGTCCAACACTTCAAGGAAAATACCTTTGTAAGAAAATTTTATTTCTCTAATTCCTTCATCTTTGATTCCAACAACTTCTCCGATAAGTTTTCCTTCACCAATATCAACCTTAGATCCAAGTTTTAATGATTTTGCAGGCTTAGTTAAACACTCCCAAACATCACCATTAAGTTGTTTTAAAAGTAAAAGTTCGCAATGAGCGCCAGTTACTTCTTTAATACCATGAAGTCTAGCTGGAATAACTTTTGTATTGTTTCTAACTAAAACATCACCAGGTTTTAAGTAATCTATAATGTCTTTGAAGATTTTATCTTCATAAGTTTGATTTTTCTTATTTATAGCTAAAAGTCTAGAACAATCCCTTTTATCTGATGGCTTTTGAGCAATTAACTCTTCAGGCAAATTAAAATCAAATAAATTAATATTCATTAAAAGCCTCTTTCATCTCCAAAAGCAGCAATGGTAACTTTCATGAAATCACCAAATCTATCTTCTTGGATTGCTTTTCTAGCATCTTCCATCAAATGTATTAAAAATCTAATGTTGTGAATTGATAACAAACGTTTGCCAAATGTTTCATCACAGACATATAAATGTCTAAGGTAAGCTTTCGTATAATTTTTGCAGCAATAACAATCACAATTTTTATCTAAAGGAGTAAAGTCTTCTTTGTATTTAGCATCGCGTATATTCACACGCCCACTTGAAGTGATTAAAGCACCATGTCTTGCTAAACGTGTCGGCAAAACACAATCAAACATATCAACTCCTCTAGCAATTCCACCAAGTAAATAATCAATAGAACCAACTCCCATTAAATATCTTGGTTTATCTTGAGGCAAATATTTGACTGCGTAATCAATCATTCTAAAGCATACTTCTTTAGGTTCGCCAATAGATGTACCACCTATTGAATAACCAGGAAAATCCATTTTAGAAAGTTCTTCAGCACAGTATTTTCTTAGATCTTCGTAATCTCCGCCTTGAACGATTCCAAATAATGCTTGGTCTTCACGTTTATGCGCTTCTAAACCACGTTTTGCCCATCTTATAGTTCTTTCTGTAGATTTTTTAGCATATTCGTAATCAGCTGGATAAGGAATACATTCATCAAATGACATTATAATGTCAGCACCAAGTTTTTCTTCAATATCAATAGCAGATTCTGGAGAGAAAAATAACTTATCTCCATTTAAGTGATTTTTAAAATGAACTCCTTCTTCAGTGATTTTTCTTTTTTCAGCTAAAGAAAAGACTTGGAAGCCTCCTGAGTCTGTTAAAATTGGTCCATCCCAATTCATAAATTTGTGTAACCCACCAGCTTTTGCAACAATATCAGCTCCTGGTCTAATAGATAGATGGTAAGTATTCGCTAAAATTACTCCTGCTCCCATTTCATGCAATTCTTCCGGAGAGAGAGTTTTAACTGTAGCTAAAGTACCAACAGGCATAAACATAGGTACTTCAACATCACCATGTGGAGTATGTAGAATGCCATATCTAGCGCCTGTTTGTTTATCTATATGTTTGATCTCTAAATAAAAGTTTTTCATAATTCGATTAATGATGAAATATCAATAATTTTGATAGATTTTACAAGGTCAGTTTCGATTGAATTAGTAAATACTAAATCTGAAATATTCGCATTTAATAATTTGTTAACACTATTACCTGATAAAACAGCATGTGAAGCACAAGCTAAAACATCTTTTGCTCCATACTTATATAATAAGTTTGTTGCGGAAACAATTGTTCCTCCAGTATCGATAATGTCATCTATGATAATGCATGTCTTCCCTGATATGTTTTTATTATTAATTTCTAAATGTTCAACAAAGTTAGGTGCTGGACGATGCTTATTTAAAATAACTTTCTTAGATCCTGGAAGTTCTTTAACCAATTGATCAGCTCTAGTATTGCTTCCGTGATCAGGTGAAACAACAACTACATCTTTTGGATTAATTTTATGTTTTCTAATATATTCACGATAATATTTCCCAAACAAAGATGCTGTTGGAATAGAAACAAATTTTGTATTAAAAAACTTTTTAATATCAGGATGATGCAAATCGAAGGTTAAAATTTTATCAACTTTTGCAGTATCTAGAATATTAGCAACTACCTGGCATGAAATTGGTTCATTAATCCAAGAAACTCTTTCTTGTCTAGAATATCCAAAATATGGAATATATAAATTTATCGAATGTGGCTTACCACGTTTGATTGAGTCAATTAATAACAATAATTCAAATAATCTTTCGTGCGCATTTTTAGCTGTAGATTCAACAATTGTGACATCTTTATTCTTAACATCGCTTAAAGTCTTAACAAGTATTTCTCCATCAGCAAAATGATCAATTGAAACACGGCCTAATTCTGCTTTTTCAGTTCTTGAAATTTTCCTTGCTAAATCTTTGTTTGATGAGAGTGAATATATAATTTTCTTTTTCATAATTATTTGTAATGTTTGCATGTAGTTAGAACAATTTGTTTATTTGTTGCATAACTATCTTTAATTCTTGAAATATCATAGGAAATCCCCAGTTTTTTTAAATAATTTCCCAATTCATTAGTGTTAAAATATAATCGAATATACTTCTCAGTTAAGTCTTCTTTATGATCATATTTTTTGTAAAATGGATAGGTATAAAAAACCTTGCCTTTTACAATAATAAAATTCTCAGGAAGATAGTCCAAAGTAAGAGCACTTCTCCTTGCCATGTATTGATTTAAAAATAGACTCTCAAATAAGTCATCAGTCATATCAGATTTTCCCAAATAAGAAGCAAGATTTTCACCTTCTAAATATTGAGTTAACATAAGTCCTCTTTTTTTGTCAATTTTAACAATCTTAGGAAAATTAATACCAGATGTTGATAGTCTTTTTGCACAATAAATTTGCATATTTCCTCCATTACGGAGTTCTAACAACTTTCTTAAGAAAAACTTTTTGTTCTTTCTTTCTAAAATTGAGCATGTGTCAGATATAATCTGAGCAACCTGATATTCTTTATGTCCTACTTTAATGTTTTCCATGGCTATTATTATACATTATTTAATAAATTAAATATATAAATACTTTTTTGCATCTAATATTTCATTATAAAAAATTGTTAATAGTAGGTTATTTTATAAGCAATTTTATTTCGAAAAATATAAAATGATATTTTCTAGTAAATCGTATATACTATTTACAGAAACTCGTAATTAAAGGAGAAAATTATGACTGCATTAGAACACTTTTTAAAATATGTAAGAATAAATACTCAATCGGATGACAGTACAGGTAAGACCCCTAGTACTGAATGCCAAAAAGTCCTTGGAGAACTTCTTGTTAATGAATTGAAATCATTAGGTTTAGAAGATGCTCACATGGATGAATGGGGTAATGTTTACGGACATTTAATTGGCAAAGGAAGCAAAATAGGATTAAACGCTCACATGGATACTGCTAGCGAAGTAACCGGAGAAAACGTTAAACCTCACTTAGTCAAAAATTATGAAGGCGGAAGAATCCACTATGCAAACGGATTAGAAATGTCTCCAGTAGATTTCCCAAATCTTTCTAAACATAAAGGTCATGATTTAATAATTACAGATGGAAATACACTATTAGGTGCCGACGATAAAGCTGGTATCGCCATTATTATGGGTGCGCTTGAATATTTACACTCACATCCACACGTTAAACATAATACAGTTTGTGTTGCTTTCACTGTTGATGAAGAAATTGGTGAAGGTGCGGCTCACTTTAACTATAAAGAAATGGGAGCTAAATATGCTTACACACTAGATGGAAGCGCAATTAATGTTATCGAACACGAAAACTTCAATGCTTATGCTGCTGATATTACCGTTAAAGGAGTATCAATTCATCCAGGCGAAGGAAAAGGAAAACTCATTAATGCTTGTTTAGTAATGAACGATTTTATTTCTTTACTTCCACAAAACGAAACACCATTCCATACAGAAGATAAAGAAGGTTTCTATCACATCACATCTTTAGATGGATCTAGTGAATTAATGAATTGTCATATTATTATCCGTGACTTCTCTTCTAAAGGCATGGAAAAGAGAATTGCAAAGCTTAAAGATCTTATTTCCAAGATACAAAAGAAGTATCCTACTGCAAAAATTGAAATTAACTTTAAGAAACAATATGAAAATATGCGCAAATATGTTGATAGAAAGCCTATCGCTCTTAAAAGAGTACGTGCTGTATATCGTAAATGCGGTGTTGAACCAATTTCAGGTGCAATTAGAGGTGGAACTGATGGAGCAACATTTACTAAAAATGGCTTAGTCACTCCAAATCTTGGTACCGGAAGCTACAATCACCATGGAAGATTTGAATATCTTGATGTTCAAGAAATGGAAAAAATGGTTGAGATTGTTACAGCTATCGTTAAGAAATAATGAGGCCAACTATGAAGAGTAATATTACTTGGGACGAATATTTTATGGGCATTGCCCAACTTTCTGCATTACGTAGTAAAGATCCTAATACAAAAGTAGGAGCATGTATTACAAATAAAGAAAAGAAAGTTGTTTCTATTGGTTATAATGGAATGCCAAGAAATATTTGTGATGAAGATTTATCTTGGAACAAAAATGAAGGTTTAGATAACAAATATTTATATGTTTGCCACGCTGAACTTAATGCTATTTTAAATGCTAATGGCAAGAATCTTAATGACTGTACTTGTTACGTAACTTTATTCCCATGCAACGAATGTGCAAAAGCATTAATTCAAGTTGGAATTAAAGAAGTTGTCTATTTAGACAATAAATACGCAGATACAATCACAACACAAGCAAGTACAAAAATGCTTACACTTGCCGGAGTTAAGATTAGAAAATTTGATGGCAAACTATTATCAATTGAGGTCAAATAATGATAATTAAAGAATATGTAGCAAAACGTAAAAAAGAAATTCAAAAAGAAATAAAAAAACTTAAAAGGGTTCCTAATTTTGTTATTGTTCAAGTTAATGAAGACGTCGGAAGCAATGCTTACGTTAAAGGAAAACTTAAAGATGCTGAAGAATTAGGGGTTAAAGCAAGACTAATCAAAATGCCTTTAACAACTTCTCAAACTGATCTTCTTAAAGTTGTGAGCGATTTAAACGTTAACCCAGAAGTTGATGGATTTATTGTTCAAATGCCTTTACCTAAAGGTATTAATGAAGAAGATGTTAAAATAGCAATCAATCCAAATAAAGATGTTGATGGATTTCATCCACTCAGTAAATTAAATCCTTGTACTCCACAAGGAATCATTAACTATTTACATCATGAAAAAATAACATTACAAAGTAAAAATGCAGTTGTCATTGGACGAAGCAATATTGTTGGCAAACCAATGGCTAGAATGTTGCTTAAAGAAAATTGTAATGTCACTGTTTTACACAGTAAAACAAGCAAAGAAGATATGTTTAATTACGTTAAAAATGCAGACATTATTGTCATCGCTATTGGTAAACAACATTTCTTAGACAATACATTTGAATATAAAAAGAGCGCAATAATTATCGATGTTGGCATTTCCAGAGATGAAAATGGCCTACATGGTGATGCTCTAGAAAATCTTCCAGTTGCTCTTAAAACACCAGTTCCTGGTGGAGTTGGATTATTAACTAGACTTGCTCTATACGAAAATCTTTTGACTATTTGTAAAAATAAATGAAGAAAATAAATTTGTTAATTGACTGTGATCCTGGGCATGATGATGCCATTATGCTTTTAATTGCGTGTCACTCAGATTTATTTAATATTATCGGAATTTCTTCTTGCTCAGGAAATCAAACAATTGAGAAGACTTCAACGAACATCAATAACTTAGTTCATCTTTTTAATCGTACAGATATTCCTCTTGCAAAAGGTCATCTAACACCAATGTATAGAGAAACTCGAATTTGCCCAGAAATTCACGGCGAATCCGGCCTCGATGGATATAATTTCCCACTTTTTGATACATATTTTGATGAAAAAGAAGCATGTGATTTTATCATTGAAAAACTTTTAAACAATGACGATGTTGTCGTTCTAACAAGTGGTGCAATGACTAACTTAGGATTAGCGATTCAAAAGAATAAAACAATAGTAAACCACATAAAGAAAATTGTATTAATGGGTGGAAGTACAGGTGAAGGAAATATAACAAAAGCAGCAGAGTTCAATATCCTTGTTGACCCTGAAGCTGCTGATATTTGTTTTAAATGTGGAGCCCCACTTCAAATGTTGGGTTTAAATGTAACTAGAAAAATTCTTGTAACAGATGAAGTAGTTGCTAGAGCTGAAACAATAAAAACAAAGGGCAGTGATTTATTTGTAAAACTAATGAAAGTTTTCAACGAAAACCAAAGAAATTTCTTCCATCTAAGTGCTGCACCTTTACATGATCCAGCCACAATAATTTCATTAATTGATGATGAAGTATTCAAATTTGAAAATATGAATGTTGAGATAGATATTTCACATACAGATCAAGCCGGAAAAACTATTTGCAAGAAAACTGGAAAACTTAATACACTTGTTGCCACTGAAGTTAACATTGATAAATATTGGAATGTTGTAATGACATATTTGGAGAGATGCAGATGAATAAAAAACCTATCTTTGTAATTGGAAGTATTTCCATCGATAACACCCTTTTTACTAAGGCTCTTCCTACAGCAGGAACAACCACTATTGCTGACCAATATTTTTGTAACGTCGGAGGCAAGGGAATTAACCAAGCATGTGCTGCTCATTTTTTAGGTGCAAATGTTTCATTTTTTGGAGCAATTGGTAAAGATAAAAATGGGGAAATTGTTAAAGAATTCATAGCAAAACAGGGATTAAATGCAAAATTTTTAGAATCTGACCAACCTACAGGAGTTGCCTTTATTATCCTTGAAGAATCTACTGCAGAAAACAGAATTTTAATCGTTCAAGGTGCTAATAATTGTATCTCAATAAATGATGTAAAATCTAATGAAAAAATGTTCCAAAAAGATGGCATTTTCTTAACTCAATTTGAGAACAACCAACAAGAAACAGAATTCGCAATTAAATTTGCAAAAGAAAAAGGAATGACTGTCGTTGTAAATCCAGCTCCAATTAAGCCTTTTTCAGATGAGTATTTTGCTTACATTGATTACATAATTCCAAATGAACATGAACTTGAATCATTGACTGGTGAACAAGATCCTGAGCTAGGGGCAAAAAAACTTTTAGCAAAAGGCGTTAAGAATGTTATTGTCACCCTTGGAGAAAAAGGATCACTATTTGCAAATGACAAACAAGTTATCAAACAAAATCCTTACAAAGTAAAAGCAATAGACACAACAGCTGCTGGTGATTCATTTATTGGAGCATTTGTTTCAAAGCTTTCTGAAAATGCTGACATAAAACAGTGCCTTGATTTTGCCAGCAAAGCATCTAGTATCACAGTTACACGAAAAGGTGCTATTGTGTCTCTTCCTAAATTAAAAGAAGTAAAATAAAAAACCCTTATAGGGTTCCTTATATAAATAATGGTAACACTATTCAATGAATAGCATTTTGTCTTGGATTATAACAAATATTAAATCTACGAATCCAAGAATCCATCCACCAATGATATAAACAATTAAACCAATTAAATTTAATTGAGTTGGATTTCTCAAGATAGCTGAGATACGAACTAATATTTCAATAATCCAGTTAACAAAAGGAATAATTAAAAGTAATACTTTAACTAATCTATCTTGTGAATCAAACCACTTATCTACAGTCATTTTCAGTTCTCCTTTACTTTTATATCATAAACTATTTTTGCCATAATGCGAATATTAAGGAAATTATTTATTTGTAAATAAGATTGAAATATTTACGCGTTTTATTTATTCTAATAACTGAAGGAGAACTAAAAACATGAAATTAACTCTCAGAAATATCATTATCGGAGTCGCATCTTTATTAGCTATTGTTGCATTCTGTCTCATGTTTGCTACTACATTAAATGCAGTACAAAAAATTGGTGGGGTCGAATACAAAGTTAAGCTTTTAGGAAACGTCCTTGGTTCAACTAATATGTCTGTCGATGGTACAAAAGTTGCAATAGGTCAAAAATATGCAGTATGTGCTTTATCACTTGCTGGATATATTATGGTCTTAGTAGGAGCTATCGGTGCTCTTGTTGCAGCCTTATTAGTTAAAAATCAAAGTACAAAACGCTTAATTCTTGCTATTGCAGCTGTAGTTATTCTTGTTGGTGCAATATTTGTACTTGTTCAAAAGAGTTCATTTGTTACATCAGAAGCAAATAGAAGATTTGCCGCTTCCGGAAAGACAACAGCCGAAGATAAGAAATTAATTCACGATGAAGTCGCTTCTGAATTTAAAAATTATAAAATTGGAGCAGCTGGAATCATCGCTGGTGTACTTGGAATTCTCTCAAGTCTTGGTTTAGTTGCAGCACAATTTGTAAGAGAAGATTAATTGTTATATATCTTAACAAAAAAGCACTTCCTATCAAGCGAAGTGCTTTTTGTTTTACTCAGTCTTTTGTTCAATTAGATAATTGTTCAATTCCCATTTTGGATGTACTTTGTGAACCATATTAATAGCGGTATTAAACATCTCAGCTTCACAATCTCTACGATTTTTAGGAACTGCTTTATAAGCTTTATTTAAATTTTTTAATACGTACAAACATTCATATTTTGAATTATCTACTAATCCTTCAATTAGGACGTAAGTCCTGATGCACATTAAAGAAGCATCATATGAAAAATCTTTTCTTAAATTAATGTCCACATTCTTATCAATATATTCCTTAGCATCTTCTAAAGAAGACGTGACGATTTTATTATAAATTTTCATAGCAAGAGATCTTAAATAGACTTTGTAAGAAACACTATCCTTATTGTTTAAAACTAAGTCAAGAATCTTATCAGCTTCATCATATTTTTTTTGATTAAGTAAAATATATACTTTGCTCATATTAAGTTCTGCAGTGAAGTTAGTAATTTCAGTAAAAGTATCTATCTCAACATTTTTGTTTCCATTATCAATTTCATGTTGAACACGAAGCATTTCATTAAAAGCAATTTTATTCTTTGGATTAGAAACCATTTTAAGTCCTTGTCCATCAGTATTCACATCAAAAGTAATTGGAAGAATGTTATAAATTAAACAAATAAAAATAGTAAGTGCTGCCGTTAAAAAGAAATAAGCTTTATCAAGTTGTTTTGGAGTATTGCCTTTTACATTATTTGTATAAAAGATAATAAAGAATCCAATTGCTAATAAAGCGGTTAGCAAACTACCAAGTAATAAATAAGCGGATGGATTACTCTTCTTATCTTTAGGAAGAATCTTAGTTTCCCCAGTTAATCCATCATATTTCTTAAAACCAATTTTCCATTTATTATCTTCTTTATAAATATGGAAACGAAATATAGCGATAGAGAGTATGTTATAATTACCTGCTTTAGCTCCAAGAACATGCCCAACTTCTAATAAAATTGCAAAAGAAATAACACCTGTAATTATTGCTCCTAGACAAAATAAAATATAAGTCCAAGAAGAAGTAAAATTGCTTTCCTTAAAATGAGTTGTTAATACTGTCAAAGAAAAAACTACAGCAACAGCAATTATAAGCATATACACAATAATCGATGCAAATTCGCCCTTTTTCATAAAAATTTCCCTCTATTTTTTCTCTAATTTCGCTGCATTATTGATTGAAGAAATAACTACTTCAGGATCAATAAAGTTTACACATTTAACTAAACCACGATAGGTTTTATTTTTATAAGTTGATAAATAATAAGTAATGGAATGAGCGTAACCAGAAGCATAAAATCTAGCCAAAGATTTTTTGCTATCTAATGTAAGTTTCATGCTACCAGAATATTTACTAAGATATACCATTCCACGTTGATAAAATAAGTTATAAATAAACTCGAAAAATAAGTCTTTACCGGCGCTTGCAAAAGTAGCATCAATAAACTTTTGATTTTTTAAATAATAATCCCAAACAAGATCAACTAATTCATTAATACCTTTTGTCTTTTCAGCATTTGGTATCTTTTCATCAAGATAAACTTGAGCAAGTAAATCATATAAATCGTGATAATGATAATAAAATGTCTTTCTAGAAATATTACATTTCTTAGACAATTCTAAAACTGAAATCTTATCAAGACTTTGCTTGGACATCATTTCTTTTAAAGTTCTTGCTAATAAGTGTTCACTTTTCATAACTATTTAATCTTCGCATACTCTTTTGCGACTTCACTACCAACCTTAGCATTATTTAAAACAAGTTTAATGTTACTTTCTAAGGAATCTCCTCCAGTAAGTTCAACAATAGTCTTTAGTAAGAAAGGCGTACATTCTTTTCCTTTAATACCAAGTTTATTCATTTCTTTTAATGCTTTTTCAATAGCAGCATCAATTACTTCTTTTTTCATTTCGTACTCAGTAGGAATTGGATTAGTTAAAAGAATTCCACCTTGAAGTTTATTTTCACGTTTATTTTTAATAATCTCAGCCATTTCTTTAGCTGAATCAACTTGATAATCAACCTTTAAACCTGAATGCGAATTATAAAATGCTGGTAGTTCACTTGTTTTAAAGCCTAAAACAGGAACACCCATAGTTTCTAAATATTCTAAAGTTAAAGGTAAATCAAGTATTGCTTTAGCACCAGCACAAACAACAGTTACATTACTCTTAGCAAGTTCTTGTAAGTCTGCAGAAATATCCATTGTTTCTGTAGCTCCTCTATGAACACCACCAATTCCACCAGTAACAAATACTTCAATACCAGCTTGATTAGCGATAATCATAGTAGCTGCAACCGTAGTAGCAGCCCATAATTTTTTAGCATATACAACAGGAAGATCTCTACGAGATACTTTAATAATTCCTTTTCTTTTTCCGAATTCTTCAATTTCTTCAGGAGTCATGCCTACTACTGCTTCACCATCAATAATTCCTATTGTGGCAGGAACAGCGCCAGTTTCCCTAATTGTTCTCTCAACTTCTAAAGCTGTTTGAACATTTTTAGGATAAGGCATTCCATGTGAAATAATTGTGCTTTCAAGTGCAACAACTGCCCTACCTTCTTTTAATGCTTTTGCTACCTCATTATTTATTCTCATGAGATTCCTCCTCCTTTTTAAAAATTACTTTAAATAAATTTTTAATTTTACGACCAACGAAAAGCACAAATGTCTTTACTACTTTTGTTATTGGGTCAACATAATAGATCAAATATCCACATACTAATATAATTCCAAAAATTAGAACCAAGTTAGAATTGGAGATTGTACTAAAATTAATCTTAAATAAATTTTTTGGATCAAATGCCGCAATTAAGAAACATAATGCAGAAGCAATTACTGAACCAATTACAATACATAATCGATATTTGCTTAATGGTCTACAAACGTTATATAAAACAACTATAGATAAACCAGTAAACACAACAACTGACATAGCTGTCGCACCAGTTCTAAACTCTTTTGCGTGTCCTAATCTAAAGCCAAATTCATTAACACCAGTATACATAATTCCCTTAGCCTGTAATGCATAAGCAATATAACAAATCGCAACACCAAGTATAATTAACAAGGCACTAGGAATAGCTTTAGCTAAAACATTCTTTAAAAATCCCTTTTTAATAGGAGAAGGATTCCTCTCTAGAGAAATAAAGAAAGCAGTCAAACCAAATCCAAAGGCTTCCCAAACCAGTAAGTTATTTGTCGCATATGGATAAGCATATTTATTACTTGTGGCAAGAGAAACAATCCAGAAGACTACACAAAGGACAATTGCAAAGAACGTCTTTGTTAAGAACAATGAACCAGTCATTGATACGTTATTAATAACTCTTCTTCCTTCAGCAACAATTTCTGGCATAGTTGAAAAATCATTATTCATTAAGACAATATGTGAAACATTTTTAGCAGCAGATGCACCAGAATTCATAGCTATAGAACAATCAGCACGCTTAAGAGCTAAAATATCATTAACTCCATCACCAGTCATTGCTACTGTATCACCAGCATCTTTAAGAGCTAAAACAATTGCTTCTTTTTGTTCTGGAGAAACTCTACCAAAGACAGTGTATTTAGTAGCTATTTCTTTGACTTCTTCAATTGACATGCCCTCTAATGAGATATACTTATCAGCATTAGCAATGCCAGCTTCTTTAGCAATTTCAGAAACAGTAATTGCGTTATCGCCAGAGATAACTTTTATTGAAACATGATTATTATTAAACCAAGCAAAAGTTTCCTTTGCATTATCTTTTACATGGTCTTGCAAAACAATAATTGCAGCAGCCTTAGAAGAACCTATAAATTTATTATTTTCAAACTTGCCACTACCATTAACTAAGGTTAAAACTCTTAAGCCTTTTTTGGAAAATTTTTCAATATTCTCTGCTAATTCGGCATTTTTTTCAATATTTAGATATTCAGCAGCACCAAGCAAATATGTTATTCCATTACTAAATGTGGCCCCTGAATATTTATTAACACTATTAAATGGAAGTACTATATCAGCGCTCATGTCTTCAGTGTTATTACAATAATTTTTAATAGCTTGAGCAGTTGAATTATTATCGCCAGTAAGTCTTACAATATTGGCAATAATATTTTTAATTTCTTCAAGCGAAATATTAGAAAGAGGAACAATGTCTTTAACATTCATACTTCCATCAGTAATTGTTCCAGTTTTATCAACGCAAAGAATATCAGCTCGAGCTAACATTTCTATTGAATATAAATCTTGAACGTTTGCTTTCTTTTTATGCAATGCGAGAACTCCTGTAGCTAATGTAAATGAAGTTAACAAATATAATCCCGCAGGAATCATAGCAATAAATTGAGAGCACATTGGAATAAGTGCATCAACAAATGCAGCGTTAGAAGATAAATTGCCTAATGCAGCGTTAGTAATAATAATTAAAATTGCTAAGCTAATAATGACAAATCCAAGACCTCTAAATAAAATTCTAAGTTCTTTTAAAATAACACTTGGATTTCTTTTAAAAGCTTTTGCCTTAGCGGATAATGTTTCAACATAATTTTCTTTTCCAACTTTATCAGCTCTAGCAATACATGATCCACTCGAGATATATGTTCCAGAGTAGATAATGTCACCTGGTTTTTTATGAATATCAATTGATTCGCCAGTTAACATAGATTCATCTACATATACTTCGCCTTCTAAAATAATTGAATCTGAAGTAATTTGTTCACCATTTTTAAAGGTTAATATATCATCTAAAACAATTTCGCTAGGAGAAATTTGTATCTTTTTCCCATCTCGCACTACTTCAACATTTGGAGTAGAAACAATTTTCATTTTCTTCATCAAATATTTGGCTTTAATATCTTCAAATAATCCAATAACAATATTTCCAAATAAAATAACTAAGAAATATATGCCATCATACCATTTATTATTAAGCTGAATATTGGAATAAATTAAAAATCCACCTAAGCAAAATAAAAGGATATTAAAAAAAGACAAAATATCAGTTTTGATAATTTCCCAATTTGATTTTCCAACAACCAGTTGAGTCTTATTAATTAATTTTTGTTCTTGTCTTAGTTTAACTTGTTCACTACTCAAGCCATTTTCTGGAGTAGGATTAAACCTTTCAACAGGATTAGACATTGTGTCATTTTTTCGCATACACATATAATAATCAAAAAACTATAAGTTTTCCAATAGATATATGTTTTTGCTCCAATTATTTATTTCTCTTACTTTTAAAATAAGTAGAAATAAGTGAAGAACATTCTTCTTCTAATATTCCACCTATAACATTAGGATGATGATTTATATTTCTTGTTTCTAATGCATTAATTGAACTTCCAAAAGCTCCACCTTTATAATCTTTCGCACCAAAATAAATATTTCTAATGCGACTTTGAATTAATGCTCCAGCACACATCAAACAAGGTTCTAACGTAACGTAAATGTCACACCCTTCAAGTCTCCAACTTTTTAATTTCTTGTTAGCTTTGTTAATAGCTTCCATTTCAGCATGCGAAGAAACTAAATTTTTCTTTTCGCGATGATTAAATCCTCTAGATATGACTCTGTCATCTTTAACAATTACACAACCAATTGGAACTTCATCAATCAAAAGAGCTTTTTGGGCTTCTTTTAACGCTAGTGACATGTAAAATTCAATATTTTTCATAAAAAAACCGTCGCACATGAAGCAAGATATTTAAGGCTGCTACATTCCTGTCCTGACCTGGTTCGTAGTTACTTATCGCAACGGCATATCTATTATAACAAATTATTTAGTCACGAAAATATTTTTCGTTACCTCGTAAATGATAATAGTAAATAAGTGAACTATAAACTAATAAAATAACAGCAATAACTATTGCGGTTAAATACATTACCCTCTCACTAATTCCATTCATAAAATAGTTCACGATAAATGAATTTAATATATTGAAAATAAAATGAAGTGATATGCATGCAGTTAATGAGTGTGAATATTCATATAAGAAACCAAGCATTAAGCCAAGACCAAATGTATAAACTACTTGGATAAGTAAACTAACTAAAGCATCAACAGAAGAAACATTAACTATATTGATTAAATGCATTAATGCAAATATACCTGCTGAGCCAAGTATTCTTTTAATGGATCCAACTCTAGTTAAAGAAGTATGAATGAATAATCTAAAAACTATTTCTTCTAAAACAGCTGAAAGAAAAACAACTATTATTTCAGTAATAAAAATTGGCGTATTAATATGTGGAGATAGTAATTGTCCTCCATCAATTTTATACGCAATTAAATTTGAAAAACATGCTAACAAAAATGGTATACAAATAAGAATATTTTTAATATTTGCTATCCCAAAAATTTTTATTCTATTCCTATATATAACATAAATATAGTAAGTAAGAACTAATAATCTTAATCCTATGGCAATAATATTTTGATAAAGAAGACCAATGCCAAGTCTTGAATAAGGAAAACAAGACACAAATATGAGCATTAATGAAAATAAAATTGTATCTAATAAGTTGAATCTCATAATTACTTGCTCTCTTTAAACAAAAACCCTCTAAAAGAAAATATTAAAATAGGTGCAATAGCTACAAATAGAATACAAAAATATTGAGAAGGCGACAATAACCCAATTTGGCCTCTTTCATCACCACGATAAAACTCAATAATAAATCTGAATATTCCATAGCCAATTAAATAAATAGGAAGTTCATATTTATAATCTTTGATTGCTAAGAATAATAAAACTCCGCCTAAAATAAGTAAGAAAATCATTTCAATAAGTTGAGTTGGAATCACTTTTCCTGGTATTGAAGGAAAACTCATTCCAATCCAAGAAGAAGTCTGTTTTCCATAACAACAACCTGCTAAAAAACACCCTAATCTTCCACAAGCATGAGCAAAACATATTGAACTTGGAACAATTTTTAATATTGGAATTAATATTGATTCATTATTTTTCATATAGTAAAACCTATGAAGCAATAAGAATGCAACCGCCCCTCCGAGCAGACCTCCAATAAATGTCATTGCCCAAGTAAATTTTTGATTCTCTCCATTGATCGCATGTTTAATGGCTTCATATATATTCTCAAAGAGAATAGCTGTTATTATACCTATAGCCAGAGTTATTAAAACAATAATTGTAAAATCTAACATATTAAATTTGCTTTTCTTCTTTAAATAAATAAATGTAATAGCAAAAGCCACTATAAAACCAATTATCATCATTAAAGTATAAGAGAAGTTATTAATACCAAATAAATCAGGATACATATAGTTATTTTAACACAATTTTTAATCGCGTGATATACTATCACTAAGAGGTAAAAATATGTCACGATATGTCGTATCACTCGGCGGAAACGCTTTAGGAAACAACGCCGAAGAACAAAAACAACTTGTTTCAAATGTCGCAAAGTACATTGTTAAATTAATGAAAGATGGCCATGAAGTAGTTAT
The DNA here is from genome assembly GCA_024408075.1 of Bacilli bacterium. Lineage (GTDB taxonomy): Bacteria > Bacillota_I > Bacilli_A > RFN20 > CAG-826 > UBA2450. The sequence continues at coordinate 60,986 of JAKSVK010000004.1, forward strand.
CGTTCATGGAAATGGTCCACAAGTGGGAATGATTAATCTAGCATTTAGTGAAAATAATCAAGTCCCTGATATGCCATTCCCAGAATGTGGAGCAATGAGTCAAGGCTACATTGGCTTCCATCTTCAAAATGCACTTCAAAATGAACTTGCTAAGCAAGGAGTTAAAAGAAACGTAGCTACCGTTGTTAGCCAAGTTGAAGTAAGCAAAGATGATCCATTATTCCAAAATCCTAGTAAACCTGTTGGTAGTTTCTACACAAAAGAACAAGCCGAACTTTTAGCAAAAGAAAAAGGCTTTACTATGAAAGAAGATGCAGGAAGAGGATACCGTAGAGTAGTTCCTTCCCCACTTCCAATTGATATAGCTGAAAAAGAAGTTATCAAATCACTAGTTAAATCAGGCAATGTTGTAATTTGTGCAGGCGGGGGAGGTATTCCTGTAATTAGAGAAAACAATCAATTAACTGGAGTAGCTGCTGTTATTGATAAAGATTACGCTAGCGCATTAGTTGCTGAACTTATCGAAGCTGATTATCTTGTAATTCTAACCGCCATTGATAATGTTTGTATTAATTACAATAAGCCAGATCAAAAGAAATTAGGAAAAGTATCTCTTAATGAAATTCAAGAGTATATGAAAGGTGATTATTTTGCTAAAGGAAGCATGTATCCAAAAGTTAATGCATGTGTCAAATTCCTTACTAGAAACAAAGGCAAAACTGCTATCATTGCAGCGCTTGAAAATGCACAACTAGCTTTTGAAGAAAAGAGTGGAACAATTATTAAATAATAGGAAAAATATTGAAAATTCCCTACAAAACTCAATTATTTCACAAAAAAAGCGGGCCATTGGCTCGCTTTAATTTTTATTTTGAATAGTTCTATTATTTCTTAGCAACTAGTTTGTCTGCTTGTGTACTTGCAATAACAACACCGCCACCAAGAATTAACATAACAGCAGTTGCAATTGCACCACCATTAAGATTCATATCAGCATATGTTTCTTTAATAGCTTCTTTGTCAGCGCCTACTTTATTAGCCAATGCAGAAATGTATCCACTCTTTAAAAGTAAAACAAGAACGGCAGCAACAACAATAACAACACCGCAAACAAGTGTAATGATTTTTTGTGTTTTTTCATCTTTAACAACAAAGCTAACAACAACAACAGCGATTGCAGCAACAATAGCGAGAATGATACCAATTAATGATAATGTTGGTCTTGCTACATTTGGAAGTTCTTCTGTAATTTTGCCAACAATAGGAACATCGACAACTGCCTTTTGAGTACCAATGATGAGGCCTTTCATGTTGACGTTAACGACCATGCCCATATCATACATGGCTGAACCTTTAAGACCTGCTGTCATACAGACAAAGAATGCAATAATAGCTAAAAGTGCTCCGCCCCAAGCTAAGATATTGCGAAGATTAAGTTTTTCTTTCATTTTTCAAATCCTTTCAAAACTATAATTAAATTATAGAGTATTCATCTTAAATTAGAAATAAAAATTAAACGACGAAAAAATTAGTCAACTAATTAGAGAAGTCTCATTCTAATTAATCCATCTAGTTTAATTTCTTTTAAATCAGTTCCTTCAACAAGTAAGGCTCCAACTGAGTTCTTTTCTCCTGTTACTGATTTAGAAATTTTTGCTCCATTAGCTTTTAAAGCAGCTAGAACTTGTTCACCTAAACCAGCTTTGAATAACATAATAGCTCTTTCTGCTTGTTTAGGGCCTAAATCTAGACGTGGATAATTGACTGAATTAATAATATTCCCGTTTTCAATGAAATCTACTAATTCTTTAGTTGCCATTGCTGCACAATTATCTTCAGCCTCTTCAGTAGAAGCGCCTAAGTGAGAAATTGCGATTACGCCATCAGTATTTGCACTTTTTGCATTTGGGAAATCAGTTACATATCTTCTAACTTTTCCACTTGCTAAAGCTTCACTCATTGCATCATCATCAACTAATGCATCTCTAGCAGCATTGATAACAATAACTCCATCTTTCATTTTGCTAAGTAAAGAAGCATTAATCATCTTCTTTGTAGCATCTAGTAATGGAACGTGAATTGTAAGATAATCCGCTTCTTTAATTGCTTCTTCTAAAGGAAGTATTTTTACCCCAGCTAAAAGGTCTTTATTTCTTTCAAGAGTTGCTGGTGATGATTCAACACCAATAACATTCATGCCAAGTTTTTTGCAAGCATCTGCGACCAAAGCTCCAATAGCTCCACAACCAATAACCACAAGGGTTTTGCCGAGAATTTCGGTTCCTGCAAAAGCAGATTTTGCCTTTTCCATAGTCTTATTAATTTCTGGATCAGCTTTATTTTCACTTACCCAATTCATTGAACCACGAATATCTCTAGCAGCAAGAAGCATCATTGCTATAGTTAATTCTTTAACAGCATTTGCGTTAGCTCCAGGAGTGTTAAAAACAACAACGCCTTTTTCAGCATATTTATCTAAAGGAATGTTATTAACTCCTGCTCCTGCTCTAGCAACAGCTAAAACAGAATTTGGAAGTTCCATTTCATGCATAGCGGCACTTCTTACAAGTACTGCATTTGCATTATCAATAGAGTCTACCAATTGATAATCTTTTGGAAGTTGTTTTAATCCTACTGGGGAAATCTTATTTAAACAATGAACATTACGCATATTATTTATGTGCCTCTTCAAATTCTTTCATGTATTTAATTAAAGCTTCAACCCCTTCAATAGGCATTGCGTTATAAATACTTGCTCTAAGTCCACCAATAGATTTATGTCCTTTTAAGTTAGTGAATTTGTATTTTTTAACTTCTTCTAAGAATAATGCATCTAGTTCATCACTAGGTGTACGGAAAGTAACGTTCATTAATGAACGAGAAGCTGGTTCAACAGCTGTCTTATAGAAGCTTGATGAATCTAAATAATCATATAAAAGCTTTGCTTTCTTTTCATTAGCAGCTTTTCTTGCTTCTAATCCACCATTTTTAAGTAACCATTTGAAAACTTTTCCACAAATGTAAATTGCATAGGTAGGTGGAGTATTGTACATTGACCCATTTTCACTATGTGTAGCATATTTTAGATATGCAGGAAGTGGTAAATCTTTGCTTCTTGCAATTAAGTCATCTCTAATAATAATGATTGCTACTCCAGCAGGACCAACGTTTTTTTGTGCTCCTGCATAAATCATTCCAAATTTCTTAACATCAATTGGTTCGCTTAAGAAACATGATGACATATCACAAATTAAAGGAACATTGCCTGTATTTGGATATTTTTTGTATTTAGTACCATAAATTGTGTTGTTATCACACATATAGACATAGTCTGAGTCTTCATTAAATTTAATTTTGTCGACATCTGGAATATAAGAAAATTTGCTTTCTTCTGAAGAGGCAACTACTCTTACTTCACCACAAAGCTTAGCATCTGCCATTGCTTTTTTGGTCCAGATACCTGTATGAATAAGATCAATTTTCTTATTCACTGTCATTAAATTAAGTGGAATCATTCCAAATTGAAGAGTGGCTCCACCTTGAATAAATAAGACACGATAGTTGTCAGGAATACCAACAAGCTTTCTTAAATCTGCTTCCGCTTCATCAATAATCTGTTGATACACCTTACTACGGTGACTCATTTCCATAACAGACATGCCACTACCATTATAATCGAGCATCTCTGCTGCAGCTTCCTTGAGTACTTCTTCAGGAAGCATAGCTGGTCCAGCTGAGAAATTATAAATTCTAGCCATTACTTAATATTCTCCTTTCAATTTATTTAAGTAATTATTTAATTATCTTTTTTGCTTCAAGATAATAACGTTTTTCATTTGCGTGTCCCATAGAAAAGCTCTTTCTTGGTAACACTTGATCTTTACTAATAAATGAGAACAAATCATCTTTAGTTAATGCAGGCATTTTAATTGCAACCGCATTTTCATTCCCATCTGCTGTTTTAATTAGTTCATCTTCATCATGAATAAAATCAATTTTGACATCAGGATGAGTAGATAAATATTTATCGATAAAAGTTTGAACTAATTTATATGCTTCTGGGGCATTACTTGGAAGTCTAAGTTCTCTTTTTTCCTTATTAATATAAGTATAAGAAACAAAATCTCCCTTACATGCTTTGGTTAAAGCTTCAACAAACTCATTACCACCATTAAATAGGACTCGATGAATTGGTTCAAAAATAATACCTTCATCATATAAATTATTTGCTTCAACTAATGCAAATCTTGCAGGATGATCTTCTTTTTCTTTAGAAGTTAATCCCTTTTTAATTAAATCCCAATGTGCTTTTGCGGTAGCTAAAGAATGATTGCCATCGCCAACAATGAATAGAAGTCCATTATTCTTCTTATTTTTCGAAGATAAAAGATTAAATTTTGATAAAAGATCTTGTGGGTTAACTTTATATCCACGAATATGGCCGCCATCTTTATTTAATTCAAAATCATAAAGACATTCTAATGATTCCCTATTTTCATAAAGAGGTTCAACAATACTTTTTTCTTTATCATCAAATAATACCAAAATATGAGGTAACTCTATAGGCGCATCTTTCCTAATTTTTAATCGAGGAGGAATACGTTCTACAATGGTTGCTTCACTCGCTTTTATTGGGGTTTTGCTACCTTTTTCGAAAGAATAATCTTCTAAATCAACTGCTAAAATAAGACCTAATCTTCTTACTCCATAGCTAGTTGTTCTTTCAACTAAAACAAAGCACTCTCCAATATCTTCTAGTTTTCCTTCAGCAAGATAACTAGCAATATTCTTATTAATTTGTTTTATATATGAATCATTATCAGTGTGCTCTAGATATGCTTCAGGATAAATCATATGAAGGGTAGAAACACTATTTCCTACATATTTAGATAATGAATTCCAATAAGTTAAATTAGACGTATATTGATCGCAAGCAATAACGCTATATTTAGACATATCAGTGCCACGAATAGGAAGCAAAATATGTGGCACACGAACAGTATTACTCATTAGCAAACACCTTGAGCAAGCATTGCATCATAAACTTTTAAGAATCCTGCGATATTAGCACCTAAAGCTAAGTTTCGAGGTTGACCGTATTTTACTGCAGTATCATGACATTGTTTAAAGATGTTCTTCATAATACCTTTAAGTTTTTCGTCTACTTCTTCAAATGTCCATGATAAGTGCATTGCATTTTGACTCATTTCTAAGCCAGAAACAGCAACTCCTCCAGCATTACTTGCTTTACCTGGAGCAAATAAAACATCATGTGTGTTGAAATATCTAATAGCTTCAACATCTGTTGGCATATTTGCACCTTCAACTAACATATAACATCCATTCTTCTTAAGAAGTTCTGCTTCTTTAACTGCAATTTCTCCTTGGGTTGCACATGGAAGAGCGATATCACATGGTGTTGACCATAAACCTCTTGGTCCTTCAACCCATTTTGCTTCTTTATGTGTAGAAGCATATTCTTTAGAGAACATTCCTTTTTTCTTAGATAATTCAACAATATATGGAACATCAAGTCCTTTTGGGTCTGTAACATATCCATCAATATCTGACATACCTACTAAAATTGCTCCAAGTTGATGTGCTTTTTCTGCAGCCATACCACCAACTTTTCCACAACCAGAAATAATTACTCTTTTGCCTTTGAAATCAGTATGGAAATATTCATTTAACATTTCATTAGCATAATAAAGTAACCCATAACCTGTTGCCTCTGGTCTTCCTAAGCTTCCGCCATAAGAAATAGCTTTTCCTGTAAATACACCTGACCATTCATCACGGAGTTTTTTATAATATCCAAACATATAGCCAACTTCTCTAGCTCCAAAGCCCAGGTCTCCAGCAGGAACATCGGTATCTGGTCCAATATGACGATATAATTCAGACATAAACGATTGACAGAATCTCATGACCTCACCATCACTTTTTCCACGTGGATTAAAATCAGCTCCACCTTTACCTCCACCCATAGGAAGTCCAGTTAAACTATTTTTAAAGGTTTGTTCAAAACCTAAGAATTTTAAAATTGATAAATTTACAGATGGATCAAATCTCATTCCACCTTTATATGGCCCAATTGCAGAATTAAATTGAACCCTATAACCTGTGTTGACTCTAATTTTTCCAGAATCATCCACCCAAGGTACTCTCATTTGAATTACTCTTTCAGGAACAATTAATCTTTCTAAAATTGAATATTGTTCAATACGACGATCTTTTTCTACTAAGAAATCCATTGAATCAAAGAATTCTTCAACCGCTGAAACAAACTCTTTTTCATGTCCATATTTTGCCTTGACTTCTTCAAGCAAATTATTTAGATAAGCACTTTTATACATTTGTTAAAAACCTCCTAAACAAAAATGTGAAAGGACATTAAAAAAATTAATGCCTACAATTTTTGTTAATGTATACAAATTTACATGCGTAAATATAATATAACAAATATTATAAAATGCCAAACTTATTATAATTTAATAATACAATTATTAATAATCGTTAGAAATTATTGTTGAGTCCAAATTAATAATGGCTTTTAATTTTTCATTTTCAAAGAATCTGACAAAGATTGTTTTCTTGGAAATATTCACTACTTCAGTAAATGTTGATTCCCAAAATTGATTTAAGTTCATTTGTTGTTGTCTTGATAAAGAACGAACTGATTTACCAAATTCATCCATCATAGCAAAGATAGTATCTTTATATTTATCATCAAATATTAATTCATAAGTTAAATAAGGAAGCGCTCCAATATTTTCGCTTCTTGGATCAAATTGACAATTATAAGGATCATATACTTGATAGTAACTTACTTTATCCATCAATTTATATAAGTCACTTTCGGTTTTAACGCTTTCAATGCCTTCCATTAAAGTGTTATATCTTCCTAAACCTGAGTAAATCCTCTCAATATCAAAACATTCTTTATTTAAATAGAAGTTAGTTTGACAAATCTTGTCATCATTCCAATAATATTTGTTTAATCCAAATTCTAAAATTGAAGAATTTCCAAAACGGTCACAAATAAGAAATGAATAATTCCAATAATGTTCTTGTGAATAAACATTTAAATTTTTGATATATTCTTTTGCTCCTGCTAAATCATCACAGTTTTCAGCAATATAGCGAGGGAGCTCAAACATATATACTCTTTTCTCTGCATATGGATTTGTGCCTTTACAAGCAAATTTATCTTCGCCTGTAGGCCAATATTCTCCATTTCGCATATTAATCTCAATATAAAGACCTTTATCGTTTAATACATCATCACACATGAAAGGAAGGAGCTTATAAAATTTATCCTCAAGTCCTTTATTTGCTTTAACAATATGATAATCTGGAGAAACATCTCTAAAAGTATATGCTAATCCGACTGTTGAATTTTTATGAGGAACATCAGTTCTAACAATATAAGCACATTTATTTGAAATATTTAAATCCATGTTTCTTCCAACAGCGAAATCATTATTCTCTAAAGTGGTTTTAATAGCGCTACAGCCTCCACCCTGTGGTTCATCAATTTCCCACTTGTCATAAGTGCTTAAATAATATTGATCAGCATACTCTTCATCTAAGGTTTTATATTTAGGTACTTCAAAAATATGATCTGCAATCTCATAAACTTGGTGAATAATTGGTTGTGTGCCTTTATTATCTCCGCATCCAACCAATACAGATAAAGAAGTTAATAACGTAAGAGTAAAAAGATATTTAGTTTTCATAAATTGCATCCTCCACCTATATTTTAATATATTCTTGATTAATCAGTAAAATTATTTACCTGTGATATATTTTTTCTTCGATAATTGATTAACAGCTCTAATGGATATTCAAAAGAACACAATATGAATGTAACTCCGAAGAAAATTACATGGATGTGTAAACCTTCATTTAAATGGATACATAGTAAAATTCCTAAAACAATATCTATTAATGAAGCAATAATATCAATGATTTGTAATTTATTTTCTTTGATTTTCGGAGCTGCAAAAACGATTTCACAAGTACCTCGAATAATATCAAGTACTCCCCAAAGAATGCAAAGTGTTTTAAAAGTAAAGTTACAAATAAAAAATAAAATGCCTATGATTATCCCAATTATTGCAAGAATTAGAAAACACGAAAAAACCTTATTCCTATATCCTTCATTAATTAAATATAAAAGTAAGTGAACGATTGACCCGATAATAACTAAAACTGCATATCCATTATATGTTTTATCAACATAAAGAAATTCATAGCAAAATATAAATATGCTACCTAGAAGATAAAATAAGAAAAGAGCAAATGATAAGAGGGTCTTTGCTTTAGCGCTCATATATTAGCCTTTTGTTTATAATAAGTTTCCCAAATTTTTAATATATTATCCTTATTATAATATTTACTAATGTCAGATGATTTAGAAGAATAACTAGCAAAAACATCTTTGTCTTTTTCTAATTTTTGTAACTCCTCTGAAAATGATTTTGGGTCTTTTCCTTTTAGATAATAATCAAACAAAATTGGTGAGTATAAATCTAAATCTCTAAGTAAGATTGGAACACCAATTCTACTTGCTTCTAAGATAGCCATTGGAAAGAGTTCACAATAGCTTGGCATGAACAGACAATTTGAAATATTATAAATATCATTCATCGATTTTCTATCTAAAATTCCCGGAAATTTTACGTTTTTAGGTGGGTTTTGCATGATTTTTTTATATTTTTTGTAACCATGCGTAATTCTTCCAAAAGAGAAACCTCCAGCCCAAATAAATTTCATATCTGGATTTAATTTTGCAGTTTCAATAAAGTCATCAATTCCTTTTCTTGTTTGAATTTGTCCCACTCCAAGAACCACAAATTCATCTAGACTAATTTCATACTTTTTTCTGATATCTAAAACTTCTTCATCACTCTTTTTGAAGAACTCACTACTGTCAACATAGTTAGGAATATAAGTTATTTTTTCTTTTGCAATTCCAAGCTCCAAAAGTGGATCAATAAAGCATGGATTAACAACTACTAAATTAGATGCTCTTTTGTAAAATGCATTAACGTATTTATTAAAAATCCATCCAATCAATTTAGGTAGTCTAATACTTCCATCATTTCGTGAAGGAATAAAATGAACATAAACAATATTTCTTCCTTTATATCTTTTCATCTTAAAAAAGTAAGGAAGATTAACTGAGTGAATATGAATTAAATCAAAATTTTTCTTTTTAGAATTAATTTCAACATCAAGTAAATTACTTTGTTTAATTAATCTAACTTGTTCAACAAAAGCACTTCCTACTCCTTGAGCAGGAACACTATCAGCTTTTGATAAAACATTAATTCTAATTTTATCCATATCTATTCTTACGATAACTATTATATAGTCAACTTCTAAAATTTGATATTAACTTTCAAAAGCTATATATCGCATAAAGTGATATATGTGCTAAACTATATTCACTAATTGAAAGGAGAACACGATGTTATCTAAATCTTTAGCTATACAAGTATTAAATAAGTTATTAGAAACAGGTGCTGACTATTCAGAAATATTTTTAGAATATAGTGAATCACACTCTTTGACTATTGATAATGGAAAGGTTGATGCTAGTAATAACGCTATAACTTCTGGTGTTGGATTAAGAATTCTTAAAAACAATCAAACAGTATATGGTTTTACATCAGATATTACTAAAAAAGGCTTAATGTCTTTAGCAGAATCATTAAACAAATCTTTTAATGACAAACAAAGTTTGACTGTTACTAATTTAGAAAAAATTAAATGTAAAAATAGAAATGTTATCAAAAGAAGTTACAATGATGTACCTCTTCAAGAAAAAATAGATTTATTAAAAGAAGGTATACGTGCAATAGAGACAAATAAAGATCCACGTATCGTTCGTCATATTGCAATGTTTGGAAATAATTCTAGACACGTTGAAGTATTTAACTCAAAAGGTAAACATTTCTCTCGTGATACAGAATTTGCAAGAATGATATTCCAAGTTGTTGCTGCGAATGAAAAAGGAATGGAAATTGGTTTTGAAGGACCAGGTTGTCAAAGTGACATATCATATTTCCATACAGTTGTTAATCCAGTGGACACAGCCAAAAAAGCAGTTAGAACAGCATTACTCATGCTTGATGCAAAAGAATGCCCAAGTGGAAAAATGCCAGTTGTTATCGGAAATGGCTGGGGTGGCGTATTATTCCACGAAGCTTGTGGACACCCACTTGAAGCCTCTGCAGTTTCACGTAATTTAAGTTATGCCTCTGGAAAAGAAGGCGAACTTATTGCTTCTCCTATTGTTACAGCTATTGATGATTCCACTATTCCAAATGAATGGGGTAGCATTGATATTGATGATGAGGGCAATTTAGGAGAAAAACGAGTTCTTATTAAAGATGGAAAACTAGTTAATTTTATGATTGATGATTTTAACGGAAGAAGAATGAAAAGAAACGGAAACGGTTCTTGCAGACGTCAAAATTATAAATATTGCCCAACTTCTAGAATGTCTAATACATATATAGCTAATGGAAAATCTACACCAGAAGAAATTATTAAATCTACGAAATTAGGATTATATACAGTTGGTTTTAACGGTGGAAGTGTTGATCCAACAACAGGTGAATTTAATTTTGGTTGTAGTGAAGCATATATTATAAGAGATGGGAAAATCGCCGAACCAGTTAAAGGTGCAACCTTAATAGGAAAAGGTGAAGAAATACTTAAGAAGATAGATATGATTGCTAATGATTTAGCATTTGGACAAGGTATGTGCGGAGCTGCATCAGGCAGTATTCGTACTAATGTTGGTCAACCAACTTTAAGAATTAGCGAAATCCTTGTCGGAGGAAGAGGAGGAGAGCTTAAATGAAATACGATAAATTCTTTTTATTAGCTAAAGAAAAAGGAATTAGCGAAGCAGAAATATCAATTTGCTCTGGTAGTTCTTTATCTTTCTCATTATTTCATGGAGAAATAGATAATTTTGAATCATCCAATAGTTCATCTTATTTATTAAGAGGTATATATAATGGAAAAATGGGTTCTGTTGTTTCAGATATATATTCAAACTCTTTAGTGGAACAATTCGTAAATACCATTATTGAAAGTGCTAAAACGATTGAGAATAATGATGAAGTCTTTATCTATAAAGGTGATAAAAAATATAAAAGAATCAATGTTTATAACAAACAACTTGAATCAATATCTATAGAAAAGAAAATAAATGATCTTCATCTATTAGAAGATAAAATCAAAAAAACAGATTCTCGTATATCTGAGGTTGAAAGTGTTTCTTATGGTGAAGATTCTTCGAGCTTTGTTTTGATGAATTCTCATGGTTTAAAGCTACACACCAAATCTAATTCATTTTATTTTTACGGAGGAGCGGTTGCTAAAAAAGATAAACAAGTTAAAACAGGTGGAGATGTTTTCTTTGATAATGATTATTCAAAATTTAACATCGATGATTTTGCTAAAAATATTGTTAATGAAGCAGTCTCTCAATTAGATGGAGAACCATGTGAATCAGGTCAATATAAAGCAGTACTTGATAGAGAAGTAGTAAGCTCATTAACTAAGGCTTATATCTCAAGTGCAATTGCTGAGTCAGTACAGAAAAAATCATCTTTATTTATTGGAAAATTAGGTGAAAAAATTGCTTCAAAACACGTAAATATTTCCGATAATCCACTCAAATCCTCATTATTTGCTAGGAGTTTTGATGATGAAGGTGTTGCAACTAAAAATACTGAAATTATAAAAAACGGTATTCTTAAAACTTATCTTTATAACTTAACAACAGCTAAAAAAGATGGAGTTAATTCTACTGGTCACGGTACTGTTAATGGTAGCAAAGTTGGCACCACTACTTGGTTTTTAGAAATGAAACCAGGAAAGAAGTCTTTAGATGAATTATTCAATATTATTGGTGATGGGGTTTATATTACCTCTGTACAAGGTCTTCATGCAGGATTAAATGCAATGAGCGGCAACTTCTCTTTACAAGCTAATGGTTTTTTAATCAAAAATGGTAAAAAAGTTAGAAGTCTTGATATCATTACTATCTCTGGTAATTTAATTGACGTCTTTAAAGACATAACTTATGTCGGAAATGATTCAAAAATATTCTCTAGAGGAATTAAAGTACCATCAGTTGTAATAAAGAAAATAGTTGTATCAGGAAAATAGGAGAAAAAATATGCAAGCCAAAAAAATTATTCGTGCTATCGCATTCTTAATTATCATCGTCTTATGTTTTGTTCAATTTATTAAAGAAATATCAAATATTAAAGACATTAACAATGTATTAGAATCAATCAAATACTACTCATTTTATACTGCAACGACATTAAATGACATAGCCAAAATGTCTAAAGTAATGGCAATAATTGACTTGGTTGGTCAAATAGTTTCTAGTATAGTCGGAGTCGTTGGTCTTATATTTACATTTAAAGAAGAAGAGATGAAATCATCCAGATTTTTTGCAGGTGTTTTTGCTGAAACTGCATTTTTTACATTTGTAATTAATCTATATGGAATAATCAAAAGTAAAATAATACTTAAAGAAGCATACGATATTCCTACAAGCGCTATTATTATTGTCATAGTTGCACTTATTGGAGTCATATTGTTTAGTTGTTCTAACCGCAAAGAAGATAAAGCTAAAAAAAATTTATTTACAGCATCAATAGTAGCAACAATTGCTTGCTTTATTATTTGTTTAACTGAAGATCATACTGAATTTCTAACATATTACTACATATTTATAGCAATTGCTGGTGTTGTTGGAATAATAACTTATTATCTTCCAGAATATGCAAGTGCCACTACTACAAAAGGCAATATTAGTTCAATACCTGCATCAAATTATAATCCTGATAATCAAGTCTCCAAACCAGACCCAATTATAGTAGAAACAAAGCCTCAAGTTAATGACGCAAGTGAACAACTTATCAAATTAAAAAATCTATATGATAATGGCGTAATCTCTAAAGAAGAATATGAAGAGAAACGCAAGAAATATATAGATTTACTTTAATTTAAGTTTAGAGTTCAATTCTTTACGTGATTGAGTATTTAATTTAATTAATTTAAAAGGAACACTCAAAACTTGTTTTTTCTCTGCTTTTGGAAGAGAAAATGTAGCACGTAGTAATTTAAATGGGTGAGTAAATAATCCAGTTAATGTAATTTTATTACCAGTATGTAATATTTTAGATATCGTATTAACTAAATCTTCTGTTTCTTTTTTACCTAATTGATTAATGTATTTCTTAATCATCATATCTGTAATAGTTGATTTTTTAGAAAAACTCCTGCATCTAATAAAGTTAAAATTATCATCAATATTCCATTCAACAGGATTATGTTCCTCTAAGCCTTTAGCTGATGTTTTAACCACAATAGCATTCTTAAATTGATTAAATAATCTACCAATGACAGAACCTTTTGGTGCATAAAAGATAAGTGAATATTCAAGTATCTTATCATTTTTATGTTTTTTAATAAATTCCTTAGAGAATCCTGGACCATCTAGGTTATAAGCAATAATAAGCCTGTCTTTAACATCCTCATTTGCAGTTAATAAAGCATAATTACTTATAAGTCCGCCTTTTGAGTGTCCAACTAACACATAATATTTATTTGGATCAATACAATTCCTATTAACATACTCTCTAGCATTAGTAAGACATTCTTGTTCTTGATTTACTAATAATTTAAGATTTTCTATCCATCCTGTAATAGTGTCATCAGTGCCAGAGAAATCTACAATTGTAATATTCTCTGATATATCACACATGAAGAAAACTGATTGGGTATTATTATCTACTTTATAAAACAAGTTATAAAACTTTAATGGAGTATATCGATCACAATTAGCAGCGGCTTCTAAATAGTCGTTTATTTTTCTTTTGAGAATAAGTCCATATTTTTCTCTTTTATGAAGTTTATACTGTTTATGTAGTATTTCTTTTAAATTAGTACTACCTGTTTCTCCTTCTAGAGGTATTCCTACATTTGAAATATCAATTAAAGGGAGAGTGGCAAAAAGAATTAAATCAGCTTCATTAAAGTTATTTGGTGATATTAATTCACTACCATTTTTATTTATATATTCAATTGGAAGCATGTATTCTTTCCTGTGCTCTAATTTAGAGAATTATAACATATAAACTTTAGTCGTATGAATACTACAGTATAATTGTCTGCATATATTCTTTTCATTTTCCTATTTCTCCTTCGTTCAACACGTTTGGGTTACACGCTAAATTGTCTCACATTAATTTTATTGAAATATTTTGTGATATTTGTAAAAGTTTATAGAACCCACCATGGTGATTGGCACCATGTCCGGTTCTTTTATTTTTACTTCAATTTTTTATCTGCATTAATTTTCTTGTTCTTTTTCATAAACAACCTTGCCTTTCTTTTTATTTTTTAAAACAATTCTTAACACCACAGCTCTTTATATTTTATCTTAAATTTCTTGATTCGTTCATCAGGAGAACCAAGAAAAGCCAGATTATTATTAATTCTTGTTTTCTTTTTCATCCATAATCCTAATCCATTAATCATTTTAATAAATATTATGAATGAATTTGATTAATAT